>PMCE01000545.1:1992-5923 GCA_003154025.1 Syntrophaceae bacterium | reverse complement strand
ATGAGCTGGCCGGCGGCGGCCAGGCGCTCCAGCGGGATGTCACGACCATCATCAAGGATAACATCTCCTGGCATTTCCCCTTTCTGAGCGCCAACACGACTCCCTGGCAGCTGGAGGGCACCATCCGGGGCCTCAAAGGGGCGGGCTTTTCCGACCTCGTGGCGGTGCATAATAATACCGTGGTCACCAACCCTCAAAAAGGGGTGCGCCTGAACAAACTGGAGCCGATCTACCGGCGGTATGGGGTCGCGGAGAAGTATAATTTTTCCAGGCACGATATGACCTGGCAAATTTTCCATCCGAAGGCCCGGATGAGGGTTCTGGACCGGATCTATCCCCGGGGCATCAGGATCCCGGACTTTTTTCACGGGAAGAACATAGTCCATCTGCCCACGGCCAAATGCCACATCTACGCCACCGTCACCGGGTCCATGAAGAATGCTTTCGGGGGCCTTCTGGCCACCCGCCGCCATTACACCCACAGCGTCATCCACGAGACCCTGGTGGATCTCCTGGCGATTCAGAAGGAGATTCATCCCGGGATCTTCACGGTCATGGATGCGACTCTCTGCGGGAACGGCCCGGGGCCCCGCACCATGACCCCAGTGGAGAAGGGCCTCATCCTGGCCAGTTCCGACTCCGTAGCCATCGATGCGGTGGCCGCCAAGATCATGGGCTTTGATCCCCTGAAGATCGATTATATCCGGCTCGCCCAGGAAGACGGCCTTGGCGTGGGGAGGGTGGAAGAGATCGAGGTGCGGGGGGAAGATATCTCCGGCATGAATTTCGGCTTCTCCGTGGGAGACAACCTGGCCAGCCGGTTTGGGGATTTTTTTTGGTTCGGTCCGTTCAAGAGATTCCAGAGGTTCTTCTTCCATACTCCTCTGGTCTATCTCTTCGTTTGGGGGTCTTACCTCTACCATGACGCGTTCTGGTGGCCCGTGGTGGGGAAGCGAGTCATGGAAGCTGTCGAAGCCAATACGGAGTGGGGGCGGTTCTTTGCCCGTTACCCCGGGATTGATTCCTGAGTCTTTTCCATCCCGGCCTTCGGGACGGGTATGGTTTTGTGATTCAGACAACGGCCCTTATGCCTCAGACGCCGGACCTCAGACCTCAGACTTTTTCTTGGATCGAGCTCTAGACTTTCAGCCTCCAGCCTGAAATCTGATGTCTGGTGCCTGAAGTCCAATGTCTAAATCGCAGGGTACTTATGAACGAGATTTTTGCTGCCGAACAACCCCCCTCGTTGCCCCAGTCGGAGACCGCGGTCCCCCTGGCGGTGGACCTGGACGGCACCCTGGTCAAAACCGACCTGATGGCAGAATCACTCTTGGCCCTGGTGCGGCGGAACCCTTTTTATCTTCTGGTCATCCCCTTCTGGCTGCTCAGGGGGAGAGCATTTTTGAAGCGGGAAATCAGCCGGCGTATGACTCTGGAAATCCACGTCTTGCCCTTCCACGGCGAATTCCTGGCATACCTGAAGGCCCAACATGCCCAGGGGCGCCCCTTGATTCTGGCGACCGGGAGCGAAGAACGAATCGCCCGTCAGGTGGCAGACCATTTGCAGGTCTTCGGCCAGGTTCTGGCCACCCAGGGGGACCGAAACCTTTCCCCCCGGCGAAAAAAAGAATGGCTGGTGCGGGAGTTCGGGGAGAAGGGGTTCGACTACGCGGGCAATGCCCGGGGAGATCTTGCCGTTTGGTCTTCGGCCCGCAGGGCGATCCTCGTGAATGCCCCCCAGGCTCTATCCCGCCGGGCGGCCCGGGTGGTGGAGATCGAACGGGCCTTCAACCATCGGGGAAGGCGGCTGAAGTCTTATCTGCGGGCTTTACGCCCCGCCCAGTGGCTGAAGAACCTGCTGGTCTTCGTGCCCCTGATATTGGTCCAACGCTACGATGACCCGGAATTGCTCGCCACGGCCTTCCTGGGGTTTTTGTCTTTCAGTCTTTGCGCCTCCAGCGTGTATCTGGTCAATGATCTGCTCGATCTTCCCGCCGACCGGCGCCATCCCCTCAAGCGAAAGCGGCCCTTCGCGGCGGGCGATCTCCCGCTTCTCTGGGGAATGGCCTCCGCCCCGATCCTGCTCGGGCTGGGTCTCCTGGCGGGCCTCCTTCTGCCCCGGTTCTTCCTGGGGATGCTGCTGCTTTACTGGCTCTTGAATCTGGCCTATTCTTTTTCCTTCAAGAGGCTGATTCTGGCGGATGTGATTCTCCTCGCCTGCCTGTACACCATGCGGATCATGGCCGGCGCGGCCTCGATCGCCATCTGGCCGTCTTCCTGGCTTCTGGCCTTCTCCACCTTCCTGTTTTTCAGCCTGGCTCTGGTCAAACGCTATGACGAACTGGGCATCATGCGCCGGGCGGAGGGAGAAAAGGCCCGGGTCCGGGGATACCGGGTTATCGACATGGAACTCCTGGCGTCCCTGGGAGGGGGAAGCGGGTACGTGGCCGTGCTCGTTCTGGCGATCTACATCTCCAGCGGGACCGCGGGAATCCTGTACTCCCGGGCCTATCTCCTGTGGTTCTTGTGCCCCCTGCTGCTGTACTGGATCAGCTACGTCTGGCTGATCGCCCATCGCGGCGGAATGGAGGATGACCCTTTGGTATTCACCCTCCGAGACCGGGCCAGCCGCATCGTCATGATCTTGAGCGCGGTGATTCTCCTGCTTGCCAGGTAGAGGCCAGATGGAACGGACCTTCAAAAAAGCGGTGCGCCCGGGCGGGATCTTCGAGCCAGGTGCGCGTCTGTTGGAAAGAAATTCGTTGTCCTTGAGCCGTTTCCGGAGAGGGCTGGAACTTTTTCTTCTCGTGTTCGGGGCGGGCCTTTTCGTCTACGGTCCTTCCCTTTGTAGGGCAGCGGACGCGGGTTCCCCGGCCCCCAAAACTATTGTCGATCTGCAGCCCTTCCGCCAGACGAGCTCCATTCCGATAAAAGATCAACGCGGTCAAGAGGGGAGGGCTACCCTCATCAATTTAAACCCCCGGGTCAACGAGTGGTACCTGCTCCAGGTGAGCCGGCCCGGCGGGGCCCCCGCGGAGACGTATCACCTGGAAAATAGGAATCCCGCTGCGCAGAAGCTGCTCCTGGACAGCGCCTACTCCCCAGGTCTGATCATCCAGGGGGAACAGGGCGAGTTCCGCTGCGAACTCTGGGAATCCAAACCCCGGCAGATTCTGAAAGAAGCCCGGGCCTCGGGGGCCACCTATGCGGCCCTCTGCGGTGAAAGGCTCTATCTCCTCAATCCGGCCAAGGGCCACCGCACGAGGATCGAAGTGGTGACCGATTTCCTGCGGGACGAGGTTCCGGCGGGGGAAAAAATCGTCGCCTTCGTGCGCGACACCTTCTTCCGGGACGCCCACCGGGAAACGGGGAAAGTGGTGGAGAAGCCGGGACCCAAGGCGGAGAGCCAGGTTCCCGACAGGGCGGAAGATGGCCCCGGGCCTGCGCTGATCGACCCCCAAAAGACCGGGCGCCTGCTGGAGGCTCCCAACCTGGGTATCCAGGTCCGGGAAACGGACCGAGGGGGGATGGCCCCGGGAGTCTGGTACCCCGCCAGGGAGAATCCGGGCATCTATGCGGGGGTGATGGTGCCGGAATGGGTCCGCCCGGATATCTTACGAAGCTACCGGAGCTTGGTGACGAAATTGGACAATGTGGAGGCGCCGGCGCTCGTCTATCTGGTGGCCTTTGACCTCGGCCAGTTTGACTTGAAGTTCTCCCTGGGGACGGAACATCCGCGAGTCAATTGGTCGGACCGGATCCCCGATCAAATGCGGCGAGACACCCTTCCTGGCCCCGACGGGATCGGGACCATCGCCCCCCTGGTTTCCACCGGCCTGATCAGCCCCCGGGATGCAGCCCGAACCGCGGCAGCGTTTACCGGAGGTTTCAAGCGCAGTCACGGGGCCTTCAAGTGGGGGGAACTGGCCGG
>PMCE01000545.1:221-1958 GCA_003154025.1 Syntrophaceae bacterium | reverse complement strand
CGGTCCAATACGCCCGCCAGAACGGGGTTCCCATCATCTCCGGGCTCGATCCCGCCGCTCAGATGTCAATTCCCGGCTCGCTCGTTTCGCGCTGGGGGGAAGGGAACTGGTCCGGCTCAGCCGGAGAAAAGCTGCGGACGCTCCGCGGGGGTGCTGCCCTGCAGGAGGTCCAGGGAAAGCGGTTCCTCGTTTATGCCGTTTTCACCAGCGCAACCCCCTCGGCGATGGCCCGNNTACCTGGCGGTTTACCGGAGAGAGGGGCCGAAACTTTACGTACAGCATCTGGTCAAGGGGATGGAAGAAGTGGACAAAACGGAGAAAGGGCAGTATATCCCCCGGTTCCTTGGTTACGCGGACAACCGGGACTTTTTCTACCTGCTGCGAAAGGGGGCCCTATGAGGAAGGAGTCGGTGTGTGTGGCTGTGATCTTCTTTTTTTTGTGGCTGGGCATCTTTTCCCCCGCCCAGTCCGGCGCGCAAAACCTCCGCGAACAGAATGAGACCTTGTTCGAGCAGATCCGGCAGGTCCATGGTCTATCGGATGGGGATATGCAGACCCTCCGGAGGATCTTTTCCAACTCCGGCTACATCGGCCAGGGAAACCCGGCTGTCGCCCAGCATCCTGTAACCCCGCAGGCGTGCGAGGAAAAGCTCCGCCGTTCGGGAGTCCGGTATGAGAATCGGGACTTTGAAAAGATCTGCGGGGCCAAATACATGGCGCCTCTTTACGACCCTAAGAAGGAAAAGGCCGAGGAGGCCGGCGCCTGCATCGATCAGTTCGAGTTTCCCGACATCCCCTGCGCCTACCCGGTGGTCTGGGTGCGCGCCCGCGAAGCGGCGGAGATCTGCCGGGCCGTGGGCAAACGTCTCTGCGACGCCCATGAATGGGAAGGGGGCTGCGCCGGGGCCCTGGAGCCGCCCGACTACCGCTTCGACCTGGCCCAAGGTCTTGCTCCCAACGCGGCAGTGGAGCGGATGCGGCAGGCCCACAACAGAGCATNNGGGAGTTGGACGGGGTGCGGGTCGAATACTTATCCCGCGGGGACCTTTCCCGAGTGCCGCAGCCCTCTGGGGGTCTACGATCAGCATGGAAACGCCGCCGAGCACATGAACCTCCCGCTCAACGAAGGACAGATGGCCAGCCGGGGCAGCACCGAATTGGGGTATACGGAGATGAAGGGCAGCTGGTTCATCTTCGATACCTACTATGCCCATGAGGATTGGTGCCGCTGGCGGGCACCCTTCTGGCACGGCAGCCGGGTGATGGACCCTCACAGCCACGAGAACTACCATCTGGGATTTCGCTGCTGTAAGACTTTAAGGTAAAAGGTGCAAGGCGCAAGGCACAAGGTTCAAGGCACAAGGAAAAAGGACCAGGGAACATGAATCAGGATTGAAAATCATGATCCTCAAACCTGAATCCTGATTCCTGAAACCTGAGGCCTGAGACCTGAATTCTTTGTTCTTTGGTGATTGGCTTAGGGAAGAGGGGAGGTTGAGGCTAACCGGGTTTTCCCGTCGGTCGATGGAGGGCCGTCAGGAGCGACCGAACCTGCCGGATCACTCCCTCATCGCTCAGCGCCTCCGCCGTTCGCGGGTCTTCCAGGACTTCATAACAGAGTCTGGGTTCCCCGTTCAGGAGCACTTGATCGCTGATCAAGCGGATCCCATGGCTGTAATCCGCATAGCCGGCGCCATGAACTGTGCTGAGCGGTTGAATGGGAACCCCGGAAGGACG
>PMCE01000545.1:0-204 GCA_003154025.1 Syntrophaceae bacterium | reverse complement strand
CCCCAGCGGGAAGTGGAGGGGGAGGCGCTGCCTCTTAATTCTCTGGTTGTGTTCCCAGTAGTAAGCCGTGGACCTCATCCGGGGCCCTGCGGGCATGGGTTCAGGGGCCAGGCGGCATGCGGATTGGGCGAAGAGGGCGTCGACGATCTTTCTGGTGGGAAGGAAAAAGCCGTATCGCGTGGCGATCTCCGCGGCGGTGTACAG
>PMCE01000494.1 GCA_003154025.1 Syntrophaceae bacterium | reverse complement strand
GGTCCCATGTAGCTTTCCGGGTCGAGGTACTGCTCATCCGAAAACTTCTTCCATTCCGGCGTCTCCGTGGCCTTTTTGAAAGCCTCGGATAGGATTTTGACCCGATCCGCGGGAACGCCCTTCTTCGCCACGATGGACCGAAACTGAGGCAAGGTGATCTCAAATCCGAGCTCCTGNNGTCCCCCGCCTGCTCGTAAAGGACCTCGTTGTGCCCCCCGAGGGCGGAGGCATAGCGCTCTCCCGGCTGGGGAATGGGGATGGTGATCATCTTGTATCCCTTAGAGGCCAGGTAACGCACGCTGATGTCATCCACCGTGCCGAAGCCCGTCGCGGCCACTTTCAGCTTGCCCGGGTTCTCTTTGGCAAATTTAAGCAAGTCCTGGATGGTTTTGTAGGGAGAATCGATTTTCACGAACAGGAACGATGCCGCGACCTGGGTGCGCGCAATCCACTCGAAGTCCGAAACCTTGTGCCGGGCGGTCCCCAGCGGAATGGTCCCGAGGGTATCGGCGATGTAGGTCGCAATCGTATAACCGTCCGCCTTGGCCGCCAAAACGTTGGCCATGCCGGTATTGCCCGAAGATCCGGGGATGTTGGAAACGGGCAGGGCCACCCCCAGGTATTTTTCCGAAAGCTTCCCGACCACGCGGGCCATCTGGTCCGCTCCCCCGCCGACTCCCCAAGTGCAGATGAAGTCGATGGGCCGGTCAGGATACTTCTCCGCCCCCCAAGCCGGGAAAACCAGAGCAAGGAAGAGAGGCAAGAGCCAAAGGATTCGTGCAGTTTTCATCGGTTTTCTCCTTTCCTATTTTCCCCATTGAATTTTCGTTATCTCCGCACCAGCATGGGGGGCGGAAAGATATCTCCCCCATCTCGCCCCCGGCGGGAGGTCTAAGCCGAGATCATTTTGAGAAGGTCCTGGAGAGCGTTGGAGATATGCTCCCGGCTGTTGGCCTCCGCCTTTTGAGCGTCTCGTTTTCTTAAAGAATGAATGATGGCCAGGTGTTCCTTTCCCCGCTTTTCCATGGCTCGCGTCTGGGGAGCCTTTTTCCACAGACTCCAGAGAGAATTCCAGCTGGCCTCGTTTTTTAACTGAAGGTCCTCGAAAACGGCCAATAAGAAGGGATTCCCCGACGAGCGATAGATGAAGGAATGAAGGTCTTTGCTGAATTGACGCCCGCATTGCCAGTCGGCGATGTCCCGGGAGGCGTATTTTTTTTCGATCCGCTCCAACTCCGACAGGTCTGCCCGCTCGATGGCCTGCCGGGTTGCCAGGGGGTCGAGTACCTCCCGGATCCGGTAAATCTGGACCAAGTCGTGGGGGGAAAAGTGTCGCAGGAAGGCCCCTTTGTTCGGAATCAGCTGAACCAGCCCATCTTTGGAAAGAAGGTTCAAAGCCTCCCGGATGGGGGCTCTTCCCACTTGGAGGGCTTTATTCAACTCCAGTTCAGTGATCTGGCGGTCGTGGGAGATCTGGTTCTCCAGGATGAGGGTTTTGATTTTTTCGTATGCCAATTGCTTCAGAGAGACTCTGTTCATTCGTTCATCGCGGGAGGGCGCAGGCCCGAGGGGCCGCCAAAAACGGCAAACAATTGCCGATATATTGTCGACAATTTAGACGAACCTTTCTCCCCTGTCAAGTAAAAATTTGTAAAAATTTGAGCAAAGAATTTGAGCGAAAAAATCGGGTTTGGGCGGAAAAGAAAAAGTCTTATGGGGAGAAGGGAAGAAGACGGGGCCGGATCGGAGAAATCGTCACCAGCTTTGGCCGGCGCCAGAGTCCTTCCCCGGTTTTCCCGATGGGCAGGTTGGGATCTTCCCCGAACGAAATTGAAATAACGGGGCCGCCCCGAGGCCGTTATTTTTCAGGAGGGCGGCCACTCAGGGCCGCCCCTACCATTTCGATTCTCTCCCGCAAATCTGCGTAATCTGCGTAAATCTGCGGACCCTTCGCCTTATTTTTTGTATTTCGGATTCGCCATCCAGGCCTTCTTCAGCGTGTCGCCGCGCAGGCCGCTGCGCAGGGCTTCCAGGGCCAGGATGTCTTCCGGGGGAATGTTGCCCAGGCTCACGTTGGACCCGAAGCGGAGGATCAGGAACTGCTGCTGGTTCTTGATGGGCGCTTCCCACTCCAGCTTGGTGAGGTCATCCACGCCTTTGATGATGGCTTCCACTTCTTCATCCTTGGGCTTGCCGTCCTTGTCGTAGATCCCCACGCCTTTGCCGGCCTCGCGGGCTTCCACGATGACCTTGTAGGCCCCGTTCTTCAGGTCGGCAGCGATCTCTTCGTGCAGCTTGCTCGTGGCTACCTTGTCGTCGGGGTCTTTCTTCCCCACCTCGGAGACCACCATGAAGCCCATGTCCACGGCCCGCTTGATGCAGTCGGCGCGGGTCTTCATGTCGATCTCGATGGTGCCGTCGGACACTTCGATGGCGTTGAAGCCCAGCTCCTGGCACCGTTTGAGGTACTTGGGGTAGGCATTCTGCCAGACGGAAACTTCCAGGAAGGTCCCGCCGGGGCAGATCCAGATGTCATAATCCTTGACCATCTCCACTTTTTCGGCGGTGTAGTCGATGTCCAGGAAAGCGCTCGTGCCGAAGGTGAGCTTGATGAAGTCGATGTAGTCGGCGGCCGAATCGAGAAGGTCCTCGGTACCGCTCAATCCCAGGCCCTTGTCGATGATCATGGTTAATCCTTCCTTGCGGGGCTTTACGGTTCGCCCCGGAACGGGCATTTCAAAGACTCCGTCGAACGATTTTACGCGGCTCATGTCAGATTCCCTCCATGCAATTTTTTACCCCGGCCAGGACTGATTTGACCGGGTTCATTCTCACTTCTTCAACGAAGCGGGTCATGACTTTCAAACGACGCCCCATGAGTCCGGGCGTATCAAAGCTTTCCACCGGGATCACGTCGTAAAAGACCAGCGTGGGTCCGAGTTTTTCCGTGCAGTTATCGAACAGGATTTTGACGATCTTCTCCTTCCGGGTGACGGTCTTGACGATGGGCGTGTCTCTGCCGGACTCGATCTTCGCGTCCACCACGGTCACCCGGGGGTTGACGTAAGAACGTTCGGCGGCGATATGCCCCATGTCGATGGCGATCTTGTGCCCCCACACATCCTTCACGCCGGGGGGCATGTCCACCTTGAGCTTTTCGTTGGCCTGGGGAAAGTCGTAGATCAGGTTTCCCAGGCGGATGTTGTCGAAAAGGGAGCCCATGTAAAACTCGCATCCCTTGGCGGTGAAGCGGAAATGGGTCATCTCNNATCCGCCAGTCGTCCTCCAGCCCCTTGAGCAGGAAGACGGTCTTGCCGGCCCCGGCCCCGCCCACCACCAGGAGGAGCGTGTCCCGTCTGGGGCTGTACAGGGAACTGGCGTGGAAGCTGTAGATGTCATGGTAGCGCTCCAGGGTGGCCAGCAGGTACTTGAAGAACAGCCCCAGGTTTCCGAAGAGGGAGTACCGGTTGTCCGAGCACTCCCTCTCATACCTGGTGAAATCTCCGGTACAGGTGCAGACTTTGTCCGTGACCTTCACCTGCGGGTGAACGTTGGGCTCGTCGATCACCACGAAGTAGGAGTCCAGGTCGTCGGTGAATGGAATCTTCTCGATGGAGTGGATATCGGTCAGAAGCGATTCCATGACCTGGCCCTCGAAGTACCGGGGCTCGTTGATAAGTTTCTCGTTGTTGGAGAGGATGCCCATGCGGGCATCGACGATCTTCACGCCTCTCTTATACATAATCTCCTCCGTCCTATTTCCTCTTCCGCGGGTAGGTGATGGCCGCGCGGGCCGCGGCTAGGCGGGCGATCGGTACCCGGTAGGGCGAGCAGGAGACGTAATCCAGGCCGGTCAGGTGGCAGAATTCCACCGAACTCGGGTCTCCCCCGTGTTCGCCGCAGATCCCCACTTCCAGCTTGGGATTGGTCTTGCGCCCTTTTTCCAGGCCGATCCGGATGACTTCCCCCACGCCGGGACGGTCGATGGAAACGAAGGGGTCCGAATCCAGGATTCCCTTTTCCCGGTAGAAGGGGAGGAACTTCCCGGCGTCGTCCCGGGATAGGCCGAAGACGGTTTGCGTCAGGTCATTGGTCCCGTAGGAGAAAAAGTCGGCCGCCTGGGCGATCTGGTCGGCGGTGATGGCTGCCCGGGGAAGCTCAATCATGGTCCCGACCAGGTACTTGACCTTTATCCCGGTCTCGGACATGACTTCCTTGGCCACCCGGTCCACGATCTGCCGCTGGGCGCGAAGCTCGTTCACATGGCTGACCAGCGGGATCATGACTTCGGGAATGACCTTCACCCCCTCTTTGGCCACTGCGCAGGCCGCTTCGAAGATGGCCCGGGCCTGCATCTCGGCGATTTCGGGATA
>PMCE01000033.1 GCA_003154025.1 Syntrophaceae bacterium | reverse complement strand
CCCAGCCCTTACTACGATAGATTCGGCTACCATGACCTCAACGCCCATCTGCGAGAATTGACCTACAATGTCTCCGTTTTTCTCGAGGACCTGGGATTCGAGGCGTTTCCCCTTGACCCATCCGTGGACGATAGAGCGCGGGAGGTACTGATCCTCCAGGAGAAGCCGGAGCCCAAGATAAAAATCCTGGGGGATTTCTCCCACCGGCATGCCGTTGTTGCCGCTGGGCTGGGGGAGTTCGCTGTCAGCAGTATGGTCGTGGTACCCAAATTCGGGCCGAGGGTCAGGGTCGTGTCGGTGATCACCACCGCCCCCATAGAACCCAGCCCGCTATTGGAAGGAAAGGCGAAGTTCAATATCTGCCAGCCCGAGGCATGCGGTTTACAGTGTGTCAAGAAATGTCCGGGGAAGGCCCTCCCCGGGGATGGCACGATAGACCATTTCAAATGCCGGAACTACCGGAACCCCGGCGCGTACACGCTGGAATATTTCAAAGCGATCGCCGAATCCAAGAAGCGCAGGGGGCCCGCATCGAGCAGAGCCGGCGATAAGGCGACTCCCCCTGTCGGGGAGACCTGCGGGATTTGTATCAAGGTGTGCCCGATTGGGTTGACTCTTTAGCCCATCTTGCGGGCGACCCGTCACGCGCTGCGCGTGATCGCGCCTACCAGGTCATTTTCCCAGGTAAGTTTGAACCTTCAGGTCTTTCCCGTCGGTAATAAAGGTTATCGCNNGGGGGCGGGCCCCGCCCCGGACCGTGAAGACGGCGAATTTGGGACTCACCGCATTCAAGAAATCCGCCGTGCTCGACGTCTTGCTTCCGTGGTGGGGGACCTTCAGGACCGCACTGCGGAGGTTCATGCCGGTTTTCAGAATTTCCCCCTCGGCTGAAGACTCTACATCCCCAGGGAATAGAAAACTCACTTCTCCATGGGTGAGGCGAAGGGCAAGGGAGGCGTCATTGCCCCGAAGATTCCCGTTGCTCACTTTATCCCCAGGGGGATGGAGAAACTCGACCTTGACCCCATTGACCACTTGGGCGTTGTCTCCCCTGCCCATGGTCTCCATCCGCTCCCCGCCCGCCTCCACGAATTTTTCCGCCAGGAGGGACTCGGTCGCCAAATCCCCGTTGTCCCAGACCTTTCGCACCTCAAAATTCTCCAACAGGAAGAGCAGGCCCTGGAGATGGTCAGGATGGGGGTGGGAATTGACCAGATAATCGATGGCCTTCTTTTTTTCCTTCCAGAGGTAAGGCGCGACGATCCTCTCACCGGGGTCGAAGCTCCCATCGGGAGTCCCTCCCCCGTCTATGACCATCACCTTTCCCCCGGGTAACTGGAGGACCGCTGCATCCCCCTGGCCCACGTCCAGGAAGGTTACTTTGAGCTCCCGGCTGTATTGGGTGGATACGTATCCATGGATCTGAAGGCCCCCGTAAATTCCGGCCAGGAGAATCAATCCATAAAGCGATCTCCTCCACCGCTTCAGGTTGGCGGCCAGGACGAGGATCCCGTAGATCAGAAGGATTTCAGGAATGGTTGGAGTGACCACTCTCCTGGAGGCCATGGGGATCCGGCTGAATAGGTCGACCAGGGCCAGGGAGATGTTCAGCAGGAAGGAATTCAAATCGGTGAGAATCCTGGCCAGAGGATGGTAGATGAAAACCAACAGCGCGGCCAGCAGGCTCAGGAGCGTGTTGGCAAACCCCATGAGCGGAACGAGGACCAGGTTGGAGAGGAAGCCCGCCAGCGAAATCCGGTTGAAGTAATAGACCACCAGGGGCCCGGTCCCCAGGATGGCCGCCACCGAGGTGAGGAGGCTGCCCGCGAGGTAGAACATCAGTTTCTTCTTCCAGGGCGGCTGTTCTTCCATCCAGCTTTGAAAAACCCACGTTTTCAACGGGGCGAAAAACTCCGTAAAGCGGGGGATAAAATAGAGCATGGCGGCCACGGAAAGGAAGGAAAGCTGGAAGGAGATGTCAAAGAGCGCGGCGGGGTTGAAGATGAGGATGAAGAAAGCCGCCAGGAAGAGGGCATCGTAGAGGTCCTTTTCCCGGTCCAGGAGCAGGGCGAGGAGGAAGGAAAGGACCATGATCGTCGACCGCACCGCGGCCACCCCCAGCCCGGCGATGAAGGTGTAGAAGACCACTGGAATGACGGCCACTAGGGCCAAATGCAGGCCGGAGATGGAAAGAGGATGTTTCTAAAAGCTGGCTGAAGATTGGGTTCTGATTCAAAGTTCGAATCTTATAAACCCCCACCAAGGGCCTTCTTTTGTTTGGGGATGTGTGGTACCATTATAAGTAAGAAATAGATACGAAGGGAGAATTATGGAAAAAAAGCTTTTCAGGTATTTAAAAAAGAAATCGGATGGATCGGCAAGTTCCCTGGATATCATTAAGGATTTATCATTAACAACTACGGATGAAAGTTTTAATACGGTTATTGAGAATCTCTACTATAGAGGTTTGATCCTAGCGCCTCACAGACAAATTGGTCTTTCCTCAGGTCTCAAATACGATTTGATAACTATCTCCAAAACAGGAATGAAATTCATTTAAAACTGAAAAACCAGGGCTATGGACCCTGCTTTTTCTCCCTCCTCCTAAGCCCCTTCAATGGGGCTTTTTTGTTTCTGGGATTTGTTACGGGCGCAGGGGACNNTTACGAGTACTTCGCTGTCATGTTTCGGATTTTTACCGGAACCTTTTGAAAATGGACTTCATCTTTAATATTAGAAGGGGTTTTTCAATAAATTGGATTCTCAGGAGGATAATATATAGTTTTCAAGAAGAAGAGTCTGCAAATTGAAAAAGAATTTGTCTGGGAAGGAGGGAAGAAAAATGAATAAGCTATTCGCGCTAATAGGTGTCGTTTCCCTCTTGAGTCTCGGGTTTGTGATAGATTCCAATGCAGTGGAGTCCATGGCCCCACAGGGGGCTGCGCCGTCCGAAGTGATCGGTTTGGTCGGGACCCAAGTCCAGACCCTGGATGGGGATGGCGTGGGCACTATCACTGATTTCATTTTTGACACCAACGACCGGGCTGTTTTCGCGATCCTGTACCAGGGGGCCTATGAAGACTTTGATTTGGCCAGGCATGTGGCTGTTCCCTTCGGTTTCCTGTCCATCATGGAAACGGAATCTGACCATGCGACCGTAGTCATCAATGTAGATAAAGAGACCCTATTTTCTGCCCCTGCTTATGACAGAAGCATGGAGACCAGTTGGAGCGATTGGGGGCAGGAGGTATATCGTTCCTATGGTCAAGAGCCTTACTGGACAACGGAAGAATTCGAGAAGTAAGCCCCGGCCATGGGTGAGCCGGAAGCCTATTACCCTTAGAGGAAAGTTAAGGCGAATCCATGAAGAGCAGCGAGAGGCAAATTCTTTCGCTGCTTTTTTGTTCCTTAGGGAAGGTCGGTAGGGGTTCTTTAACGTAAGGGCGTCTGCTTTGCTTCATTGACACCCTTTTCCAAAAGGGCTACCATTCAATCCATCCTGCGGGCGGCCATCACGTCAAAGGCGTGACCGCCCCTGCAACATTCTGCCGGGTTTGGGGGGTGCTCATGGTAAAAGCAGACTCAATCATCGGGTTTGCTAGGAAGGTCGGGGCCGATCTCGTTGGGATAGCGCCGGTCGAACGCTTTGAGGGCGCACCCAAGGGGCATAAACCGGAGGATATCCT
>PMCE01000138.1 GCA_003154025.1 Syntrophaceae bacterium | reverse complement strand
TCAAACTTGGCTTTGTCCAAATCAGCAGGAAGCTTTTTGCTCTTGGAGAGAACGTCCACCCGGCTCTTGATGGCCTCCAGCATCTTTGGAAGGTCTGCCGCCGTCTCTTCCCAGGCTTTGGTCATCTCGGCCTTTTTGGCCTCGGCCGCGGCGGCGAGGTCCTTGGCCTTGGCGGGGAGGTCTTTAGCCGCATTCAGCGCCTGGGTGTATTCTTTCTTTTCAAAGGAGTCTTTGGCCGCCTTCAAGGCATCTTCCAGACCTTTGACCTGATCGGGGACATATTTTGCCGCCTCCGCCTTGGCTGCACCCACGGCCGCCTCTGCCGCTTTGATCGCCGCTTCTGCCGGCTCTTTGTCCCGCGAGCAGCCCACCACCAGCATGCACCCCACAAGTAAGACGGCAAACAGAGCAAAACCTTTCTTCATCATCTTCCTTCCTCCTTTTCGTTATGAGATTCTGAGTTTCTGCCCCACCTTGATCAGGTTGGGGTCGGAAAGAATATCCTGGCTGGCCTCAAAAATCTTTTTATAAAGGCTTTCGTCGCTGTAGTACTGCTCGACAACCTTCCGCAGGGTCTCCCCTTTCTTCACCGCATGCCATTGCGTGGAGTCCCAAGGTTCGCTCACCCGTTCTTTCCTCTGCGATCCCCGCCCTCTAAAGGAAATAATGAAAACCATATTTGTCAATTTTATTGAACGCATAGGATTCCGTCAAGGCAAAAACAGGGTCTACGGAAAATGAATATGGATGGGGGACTTCCTTTTCCCAAACCCCGATCAACTCTTCAATTCATGCATCTAACAAAATAGAGATCGTTAGGCTTACGGGGTGTAAAAGCAAGAAAAAAGGATTATATTAGGTTTGTGGAGGATTTTAATTAACAATCGATGTTTCTAAGGGGGTCGGCGGCTAAAGGATGAGGGAAAAAAGCCGATAGGATTTTTCTGGGAATGGCTTCGGTCAGTAAGAATTTGATTTTCTTCTTCTTTAGGGAAAGGCCAGATAAATGGAAAAGGTTGATCAGCTGCTTAAAATTGGAAAAGAAAAGGGGTATTTAACCTACGCGGAGTTGAATGAATTTCTTCCGCCCGAGGTCGTTTCCCCGGATCAGATCGATGAAATCATTACGAAAATTGGAGAAATGAACATCGAGTTGGTCGATGCCCCTCCCAAGGCGGAGGAGCCGATTGAAACCGAAGAGGAAGGACTGTTTTCCGTGGAGGAAAAGGAAGAACAGGAGCGGAAACCCAAGGAAGAGAAGCAACAAGACCCGGTCGCTCTGTATCTTAAAGAGATCGGTGCGGTTTCTCTTTTGACCCGCGAAAAAGAGGTGGAGATCGCCAAGAAAATCGAGGAAGGGGAAGAAGAGTTGATCGACGCCGTTGTCGCTGTGCCCCTGTATCTTGAAGAGGTCTCCCGTCTGGAAGCCTGGTTGAAATCCTTGGCGAAGTCCACCGAGAAGCCACCTCAGATTATGGAGGGTGAATCCCCCTTCGATGAAGAATTGGATGCCCAAACTCTGCTGGCCTTGATTCCGAAGATCAAAACGCTGGTCAAGAAAATTCAGGATACGAGGGGACGTCTCGGCGCGGCGCGGGTCACCGAAGGGAATCGGGCGAAACTGGAATCCCATCTGCGGGAGATAAAGGAAATGAGCATCCCGCTGCTGAGGGAGGTCAACCGGAAAACAGGGATTTTGGAAAAAACCATCAGAAGGTTGAAAGACTCGGGGGAGCGGGCAGCCAAGGTGGAAGATGAAATCCTGGACCTTCAGGATCGATCCCGGATTTCCATCGAAGAATTCCGCGCATTTCTCCGGCTGAAAGGAAGACACCCCCGGGAATTCCGCAAAAGGCTGGCTGAACGGCACGTGAAGAGGGAGACTTTTGATGATTTTCATGAGGCCCTGAAGAAAGCCCAGAGCAGGAGGACCCGGATTGAGAAAGAAGCCCATCTGCCGCTTCCCGGACTGAAACGGCTGCTCCAGGTCATCTACCGCGCCGAGATCAAAACCGAAATGAGCCGGAACGAGATGATCAAGGCCAACCTGAGGCTTGTCGTTTCCATCGCCAAAAAGTACATCAATCGCGGCCTCCACCTGTTGGACCTCGTCCAGGAAGGCAACATCGGTCTCATCAAGGCGGTGGAGAAGTTCGATTACCGGCGCGGGCATAAGTTCAGTACGTATGCCACCTGGTGGATCCGGCAGGCCGTCACCCGGGCCATTGCCGACCAGTCCCGGACCATCCGTCTCCCGGTGCACATGAACGAGACCATCAACAAGCTCCTCAAGGTCTCCCATCATCTTCTGCAGAAGATCGGACGGGAACCCACCCCCGAGGAGATCGGCAGACGCATGGACCTTCCGGCGGAGAAGGTCCGCGAGATCCTGAAGGTCGTCCGGGAGCCCATCTCCCTGGACACTCCCATCGGAGAAGATGCGGAGGACTTTCTCGGGGATTTTATCGAAGACCAGAAGACGGTTCACGCCATGGAGGCCATGACCAACATGGATCTGTCCAAACGGGCGCGCGAGGTTCTCTCCACCTTGACCCCCCGGGAAGAGAAGGTCTTGCGGATGCGTTTCGGGATCGGTGAAGAAGGAGAGCACACCCTGGAGGAAGTGGGCGAGACTTTTTCCGTGACCCGGGAGCGGATCCGCCAGATCGAGACCAAAGCTCTCCGTAAGCTGCGCCATCCTTCCCGGTCCAGGATGCTGAGAGCATTCGCAGAGGGTTAAGATTGGTCTTCCCCCGAAATCCTCACCGGACGAGGAGATTTTCGAGGGGGTGGTTTCGCACCTCCTCTCTGCTTCCTTGGCAAATTCCTTTACAGCGCGGCCCTGCAAATTCCTAGAATATCATCTGCCGTAGCCCTTCGGGGAGAGAGGGGAAGAATATAGACGTTGCCGGAGATGGTCTCGGCAAGCCTCGGCAAATCCGCCTCCTTGACCCCGTAAAAGGACAGCCCTCGGGGCATGCCCACATCCCGAGAAAGCTGTTCCACCGCCTCGACGGCTCTCTCCGCTGCCTGGCGTTCTGAAACCTGGTCGACTTTTTCTCCGAGCACTCGGGCGATGTTGGCGAACTTGGTTACGGCGCCCGGCAGCAGGAACCGCATGGCATGGGGCAGGACGATGGCGTTGGCTGCGCCGTGGGGCAGGTTGTAAAAGCCGCCGAGGGGCCCGGTGATGGCGTGCACCAGGTTGACCCAGGTCGTGTGCAGTCCGAAACCCGCCAGGAGGCTGCCCATCATCACTCCATCCCGGGCTTCATAATCACCCCCCTGGTGGGTCGCGGTCCGCAGATGGCGTCCGATCAACTCGATGCCTTTCAGGGTGAGTGCTTCCGTGGGAATCCAGGCGTTCAGGCAAACATAGGACTCAACGGCGTGGGCCAGGGCATCAAGGCCCGACTCCCGGGTCGGAGCCGGGGGGAGCGTAAGGGTGAGCAGGGGGTCGAGAATTGCCACTGCGGGAGCGACCTGGGGGCTTCGAAGCCCGACTTTGGTCTTTTTCTCCGGCTCGCTCAGCACCGCCACGTCAGTGATCTCCGCCGAGGTCCCAGAGGTGGTCGGGAGGCAGATCACCGGAACCCCTTTGTTTTTCACTTTGCCGATTCCCAAGTAATCCGCGGCCGAGCCGGGATTGGTGGCCAGGATGCCCACACTCTTCCCCACGTCCATAGGACTGCCCCCGCCCACGGCCACGATCCCGTCACATTTTTCCTCGCCGAATTGTTTCCTGGCAGCATCCGTCGTCGGCACAGTGGGGTTATACTCCACCCGATCGAACAGGACCGTCTGGACCCCGCTGTCTTTCAGCGCCCGCAGAATTTTTTCGGCGGTGCCCGCCTTGACCAGGCCCGCATCGGTAATGACCTGGACTTTCTTGAGGCCGAATCGAACGGCCACCTCTCCAACCCGGCTCGAGCTGTCCCTTCCGTAAATGATCTGCGTGGTTACCTGAAATTCATACCTGCCGGCCATCTTTCGCTCCTTTCGGGATCTTGATTTCCAGCCTCTTAATCGGATTCTGATTTCCGCGGCCCGAAGCAGGGCCGGATGGAAGAACCCCTTTTCCATCCGGCCCATCCAACCTCTTTTTCCACATGACTCCTAGTATTCTTTCCTATATCATGGATGAAAATCTGTCAAGACGAAATGACCGGGGACGTGGATAAAATGTGGATGAAATTTGCCTTGACACCCCTGGCGAAAGAATATAATATAAAACTATAAGTTGCAAAGAGTTTTGGTTTGGAATGGAAACAAGCCGCAAAGCTCTAAAGGCTTAAGCGGCTTTTTTTTTTACCATAACCCCGGCTCTTGTACCTTATGAATTCCAAGGAGAAAGGAGGTGAAAGGTAATGCCCAAAGGCCGAGTGAAATGGTTCAATGAGCAGAAGGGGTTTGGATTTATCTCCCAAGATGGTGGCGACGATTTATTCGTGCACTTCTCATCCATTAAACAGGAAGGTTTCAAGGTTCTTCATGACGGGGACGAGGTCGAATTCGAAATCGCCCAGGGAAAGAAGGGCTTGCAGGCCATCGATGTGGTGAAGTGCTGAGAAATCGGCACGCCGAACTTAAGGCCCCGGGGGGAATAAGCTTCCGGGGTCTCCTCCGTCCCAAGGTTTTCCTTGCCCATTCGATTCCAGCCCACGGGGAGAAAAAATGAACACCAAAATCTATGTGGGGAACATCGCCTTCCAGACCACCGAAGCCGATCTGAAAACCCATTTCTCGCAGGCCGGAGACGTGATCTCCGTCAAGATCCCGAAGGACCACCAGAGCGGCCATTCCCGGGGGTTCGCCTTTGTGGAGATGTCTACCCGCCGGGAAGGCCAGAAGGCGGTCTCCATGCTGAACAAGAAGCCCTTCATGGAAAAAGAGCTGCTGGTGAAAGAGGCCAGAGTCCGCCGGACCTTCCGGGGAAGAGGTTTCTAGCTTTTCATCCAATCTAAGAACGAGGGGAATTTTTCATGGCAGAGGGGATTGGAGCCCAGAACCGCGAGGCGGGGAGAAGGCGCAGACTGAGGATCATCATCCCGGCCTTTCCCGCATTCAACATCTATTCCCGCGTCGCCCGGGTTACCACGGCCCTCGGGCCGGTGAGTGTGGCCACCGCCGCCCGGGAAATGGAGGGATGGGACGTCGAGGTCATCGACGAGAACAACTACCGGAGGTCCGGCCCGGTAACGGAGTCAGTCCTGCCGGACCACGCCGCCCTCCAGCAATCGAGACCCGCCGATGTGGTCGGCCTCTATGGAGGATTGACCAGCACGACCCCCCGATTATACGAACTTGCCAGGTTTTACCGGGAGCGGTCCATTCCAACCATCGCCGGCGGGCAGCACTTCGTCGAGGAAAACATCGCCGACGCCCTGAACAGCGGGGTGGATGTCGTGGTGCGTGGAGAAGGAGAAGAGACCATTAAGGAACTCCTTCAGGTCTTCGAGGGCCGATCAGACAAAAAAGACATTTCGGGCATCGCCTACCTGGAGGCCGGCCGGGTATTTCTGACCCCGGAAAGGATGCCCCTGACCGACTTCGACAAGTTTCCTCTTCCCGATTTCTCTTTAGTCCGTTATGCCCAAATCCGGATCTATCCCGTGGGGCGGGTTCGAGGATGCGGAATGGAGTGCGAGTTCTGCACCGTCAAAGGGAAACCCCGCTATGCCCGGGTGGAGCGGCTGGTGGAACATTTCGCCTCTCTCTTCGAAACCCGGGGCGCCAAGGAATTCTTCATCGTGGATGACCTTTTCGGCCAGGACCGGAGGGAAACGCTTCGGCTCTGCCATCTTCTCCGGGATTACCAGGCCGGGGTGAAGACTCGCTTTAAAATAACCGTCCAGATCCGTCTGGACAAAGGCAAGGACGCAGAACTTCTCCAGGGCATGCGCGAAGCCGGGATCCACAATCTGGCCATCGGGTTCGAATCTCCCATCGGGGAGGAGCTGAAGGCCATGGACAAACGACTCAAGCCCGAAGACATGATCGCCCTGGCCCATTCGTTCCACAAAGCCGGTTTTTTCATCCATGGAATGTTTATTTTCGGTTATCCCGTGGCCGAAGGAATCGAGTTCTCCATGCCGGCCGAGGAACGGATACGCATATTCAAAAAGTTTATCCAAAGAGCCAAGCTGGACTCAGTCCAGGTTCTGCTTCCCGCGCCGCTGCCGGGGACGGAGTTAACGGACCGATTAAAGCGACAAAACAGAATCTTCCCCAAAAACCTGGTGGGGTGGGAGTACTACGACGGGAACTTCCCTCTCTTCATCCCCGATGCGCCCCTGACCCCGGAAGAAATGCAGCCCTCCATCCACCGGATCATGGGACGATTTTACCGCTTCAAACACATGTTTCAAATCGGTTTGCACATCCTCTGGTTTCCGGTCTTTTTCTTCTATCTCCCCAACCTGAAACGGGGATGGGAGAAATGGTACCGGGTCTGGGTCAACCAGGTGACGAAGTTCGGCGGCTGGCTGCTTTTGCGCCGGTGGTATGCCGCATTTAAGAACGACCCCTTTCCCCGCAAGCTGGCCGAGGCCGAAAAATATCTTTCCCGACCTTTCCAGGGTGAGGAATCCCGCAGAAACCCAGCTTTCCCCGGGCGATAATTCTCTCCATAGGCTGAAGACCCCTGTAGAATTCGATGCCCCCCTCCCCTTCTCGCAAGGGAAGGGGGGCGGAACTTTTCCTCAGCCCCTCCGGGGCGGCGGGGGAGCGTAGCCTCCTTCGTCCCAAAGGCGGTTTTTCGGCGGCCAGGGGGGAGCGCAGGAAACGATTCCCATCCGGCAAAGGGTGGAGCGCCACTCATACTTGACCAGGATGGTTTCGACCGCCCGGGCCTCCGGCTCGAAGGCGACCACCCGCGAGGGAGAGTATTCCTCACGGCCGTAACCCGTTCCGGCGCTTTCCATGGATCGGTCGGCAGGCGCCCGCTTGGCCAGGGACGCTTGGGGGCTTGCGGCGCCGGCTTTCTCCCGGGAATGCTCCGCCGGCGGCGCCGGGGAGACGACCCGCTCGATTTCCGGGTAGACCGTCACGGCTATGACCCCCATGGCGCTCTCGTCTCCGAAGGCGGCGGCGTAGGAGTCGGGTGCATCGGTAAAGTAGAACCGGTTTACCCGGTCGCCGCCGGTCCGCCATCCGCGGTACTGGCCGGCCTCGTAGGGTCCCAGGATGTACATCCGCTCGTTGTTTCTCAGCCATGATTTTTGGCCGCTGATGATGTTCCGCCCGTCCACCGCCACCACGAGTCCCACCCGGCGGGAGAGAAGGTTCCGGACCGTGATGGTGTACTCATCCCCCTTCACCGCTTCCGCATATACCTTCTTCTTCGGATCGCTTATCCCTGTCGGATAAAGCGGAATACTCAGACCTTTGGCGGTCAGAATTTCGACCTGCACGCTATCTCCCACCGTAGCTGCCGGGGCCGCACTAGCCCCCAGAAGCAACAGCACGAATACCCCCAGAGTCATGATCTTTTTCATCTTGCACCTCCTGGATTTGTGGAATCAGTACCTTTAAATTGTTGGACAGGAGGGGTAGGACAAAAGTTCCCGTTAGAGTTTTGTTCTTTGTTCTCTGCGAAATCTGCGTAATCTGCGGATAAATGGCGGTATATGGGCTACTGCAGGCGGCCTTCTTCCACGGCGTGGCAGGCTACGAGACTATCCTTGGAGGATTGTGGGTTGGGGGTCTCCACCCGGCATCGGTCCGCGGCCGCAGGACAGCGGGGGTGAAAGGCACACCCGGAAGGCGGGTTGATGGGGTTGGGCACTTCGCCGGTCACCGGTTGGCGCCTGCGGCCGGAGAGGTCCAGGTCGGGGATGGTGTCGAGGAGCAGCCTCGTGTAAGGATGCTGCGGCGCGCTGAAAAGGGTCCGCTTGGGGGCCACCTCGCAGAGACGGCCTAGGTACATGACCCCCACATGATCCGAAATGTGATGGACCACCGCCAGGTTATGGCTGATGAATAGATACGTGAGCCCCAGGCGGGTTTGGAGCTCTTTCATCAGGTTCAAAATTTGAGCCTGGACCGAAACATCCAGGGCCGACGTGGGCTCGTCGCAGACCAGAAAATCGGGGTGGCTGGATAAGGCCCGGGCGATGGATATGCGCTGGCGTTGCCCCCCGCTGAACTCATGGGGGTACTTCTCCCCATCGCTGGGGGACAGACCGACCTGCAGAAGCAGCGCGGAGACCCGCTCGCGAAGCTCGGAGCGGTTCTTGGCGAGATGAAAAGCCTTCATCGGCTCGGCGATGATGTCCCGAACCCGCCAGCGGGGGTCCAGGCTGGCATAGGGGTCCTGGAAGATCATCTGCATTCGGGTGCGCGCCTCCGGCGAAGAATGGCCCGAAGGTTCCTCCAGACTCTTGCCCCGGAAGCGAATCTCCCCGGAGGTGGGGGCATAGAGGCCTACGATCACCCTGGCCACGGTGGATTTGCCGCAGCCGGACTCCCCGACCAGGGCGAAAGTCTGGCCCCTTTGGATTTCAAAACTGACCCCATCGACGGCCTTCAGGATGGGCGGGGCCTGGCGGCCGAATATTCGCCGGAGCCAGGGAACCGCGAGGGCGAAGTATTTCGAAAGCCCCTGCACCATGAGGAGCGGAGGGGAGGTTGAGGGGGTAGGCAGCACATCAGCCATGTGGGTCCCCCCCCGCAAATTTCCAGCAGGAAGCGATCTGTTTGGGATTCCCAGTGGCCATCAAATCGGGGCGTTCCCCCTGACAGCGATCGAAGGCCTCGGGACACCGTGGATGGAAAGGACAGCCCGGCGGGATTTCCTGGAGCCGGGGCATCGACCCGCGGATGTGAGAGAGTTGCACTTTTTCCTCTCCCACCTTGGGAATGGAGTCCATCAGGCCGACGGTGTAGGGGTGCTTGGGGTTTTTCACTACGTCCCGCAGAGGGCCGATCTCCGCGATCCGGCCGGCGTACATGACCGCCACCCGGTCGGACATCTCGGCGATAACCCCCATGTCGTGGGTGATCAGCATGATCGCCGTCCGGTGTTCATGGCACAGGCGTCGAAGCAGAGCGATGATCTGGGCCTGGATCGACACGTCGAGAGCCGTGGTCGGTTCGTCGGCGATGATGAGACGGGGGTTGGCGCAGATGGCCAGGGCGATCACCACCCGCTGCCGCATCCCCCCGGAGAACTCATGGGGGTAGGAATCGACCCGCCGTTCCGCCGCCGGAATCCCCACTTCATTCAATAAATCGAGGGTACGAGCCCGCGCCTGGGCGGGAGAAAGGTCCGTATGCGTGGCGAGGGTCTCGGTGAGCTGCTGGCCGATGGAGTAAAGAGGGTTCAAGCTGGTAAGCGGGTCTTGGAAAATCGCCCCGATCTTTGCACCCCGGATCCGGCGCATCTCCTCATGAGGCAGGCCGTTAATTTGCCGTCCTTCGAACCGGATGTTCCCCCGGGCGATCCTCCCCGGCGGTTCCAGGAGGCCGATGACCGCCGCCCCGGTGACCGATTTCCCGGCACCGGACTCGCCCACCACTCCCAGAACTTCCCCCTCCTCGATGGAAAAGGAAATGTCGTCTACGGCCACCAAAACCCCGCGGCGGGTGGGAAATTCGACTCGCAATCGATCTACTTCAAGCAGAGGGGCCATCGACCTATCGCAATTTGGGGTTGAAGGTGTCCCGCAGCCAGTCTCCGATCAAATTGACCGAGAGCACCAACACCACCAGTGCCAGGGCGGGGAAAATCGTGATCCACCATTCCCCGGAAAACAGAAACTCATTTCCGATCCGAATCAGCGTTCCCAGGGAAGGGGTCGTAGGAGGCACCCCCACCCCGAGGAAGGAAAGGGTCGCTTCGATGATGATCGCCATCGGGACGCCGATGGTGGCCAGGACCAGGGTGGGGCCCATCACGTTGGGCACGATGTGCCGCAACATGATCATCGCCGGATGAATACCGATGACTCGGGACGCCGCGATGTACTCCTTGTTCCTTTCCACCATGGCCCCGCTGCGGGTCACCCGGGCGTACTGCGGCCAGGCGGCGATGCCGATGGAGAAGACCAGGACATAAATGGCCAGGCTTTCCTCCAGCTCGCGCATGAGCGAGGCCCGGGCTACTCCGTTGATCAGCAAAGCGATCAGGATCGGAGGAACGGTCAGCTGGGCATCCGCCAGGCGCATGATCAGCGAGTCCAGCCAGCCTCCGATGTAACCGCTCAGGGTTCCCAGGGTGACTCCGATGAGCATGGCCAGCAGAACCGAAAGAAACCCCACCAGGAGGGATATCCGGTTTCCGAACATGATGGTGGACAGGATGTCCCGTCCCTGGTCATCGGTTCCGAGGGGATAGGTCCACTGCCCGCCGCTGACCCAGATCGGCGGGGTAAAGGCGTCGGTGAGGGTCAGACTGCTCGGGTTGAATGGATCGTGGATCGTAAGCCAGGGGGCAAACAATGAAGTAAAGATGATGAACAGAGTGATGAAGGCCGCCAGCATGATCACCCAGGAACGGGTAAAGCTGTAGAAAATGTCGTGGTCCATCACTNNTGTGCCTTGCGCGTTGTGCCTTGCGCCTTGTACCTTGAGCCTTGTACCTTTTTTATCAGGCTACCCGCCTTTCGATCCGTAACCGCGGGTCCACGACAAAATAGAGCAAATCCACAATCAGGTTGATGATGACGAAAAACAGGGCCACTAGGGTCAAGTAGGCGACCATGATCGGGATGTCGGCAAAGAGCACCGCCTGGATGAATAAAAATCCCATTCCCGGCCACTGGAAGACCGTCTCGGTGATGATGGAAAAGGCGATCAGAGACCCCACCTGGAGGCCGGTCACGGTGATAACCGGGATGAGGGTGTTCTTGAGGGCGTGGCCGAAGTGAACCGCCCGGTTGGTGAGCCCCCGGGCCCGGGCAAACTTAATGTAGTCGGTCCGCAGCACCTCCAGCATCTCGGACCGGACGATCCTCAGAATCAGGGCCAACTGATAAAGGCAGAGGGTGACCGATGGGAGGATGAGGGCCTTCCATCCGGTGGCGGTGAGGAAGCCGGTGGTCCAGAACCCTGCCTTCACCACCGTTCCCCTTCCATAAGACGGAAGCAGGCTGAAGGTGACCGAAAAAATATAAATCAGCAGGATGCCGGTGACGAAGGTAGGCAGGGACACCCCGATCAGGGAGGTGGAGAGGATCACCCGGCTTACCCAGTTATCCCGGTGCAGGCCGGTGTAAACGCCGCATGGGATCCCCACGCTCAGAGCCAGTATGGCCGAGATGAGAACGAGCTCCAGGGTTGCCGGAAGCCTTTCCTGGAGCAGGACCTTGACCGGTCTCTGCTGTCGATACGAGATCCCGAAATCGCCCTTGACCGCCCGGGTTACAAAACGTCCGAACTGGAACACAATCGGGTCGTTCAGCCCCAGCTCCTGCCGCAGGGCGGTTCGGTCCGCGATGGTAGACTCCTGGCCCACCATGTTGTTCACCGGGTCGCCCACGAAGTTGAAC
>PMCE01000159.1:392-6030 GCA_003154025.1 Syntrophaceae bacterium | reverse complement strand
CCCGCAAGCTCTAGGTGGACAACGGCCCCGCCTTCCGCTCCCAGCACCTGGCCCCGATCACCGCCTCCCTGGGCCTCGCCCTCATCCACTCCCAAGAACTGGCCCCACTATAGGTAGCGGAACAAAAAGGCATGCCGATTTCTGGGCCTGCCTCTCCGTCATTTACCCAATCGATCCCACACCGGTGGCAAAAGAACGCTGAAAGCCACGCCCTGTGATCTCCCCACAATTGCATAGGCCGGATTGGGAAGCGCTGGAAGATCAGCAATCCCGGTGAGCGTCAACCCATCCATGTACCGGACCGCATTCGCACGCGTCAAGGGTGCCCTCGCCACAACCCGGCTTATAAACTCGTGCCCAGAAGAACATCATTCCAAGATGATATTATCGATAAGCCTTACGTCCCCGATTCTCACCGCCAAGGATAAAAGAGCGCCCCCCCTTATTCTATTCAACTCCGTAAGACTCTTTGGGTCGGCTATACTAACATAATCAATTTCTGCCCCAGAAACGCCCAAGATCATCTTCCTCACTTGCCCACGCAAAGATTCACTGTCCCTCTCCCCGGCCAGCCAGAGGTCACGCGCCATGAAGAGAGCTTTGGGGATCACGCCTGCAAGACGCCGGTCTTCGGGTTGGAGATAAATGTTCCTACTGCTCATCGCCAACCCGTCCTCTTCACGAATCGTGGGGCAGGAAATGATTTCGAGGTTCATTTTAAGGTCGGCGACCATTTTCTTAAGCAAGAGTAACTGCTGGGCGTCTTTTTGCCCGAAATACGACCGGGTGGGTTCCACGAGGTTGAAGAGCTGGGCCACTACGGTTGCCACACCGCGGAAGTGTCCCGGGCGAGAAGCTCCTTCCAATACGTCGCTGAGGCCGTCTAAATTTATAAAGGTGCAATGGTCCTCCGCATATATCTCCTTGACCTCCGGCATAAAAACCAAGTCTACAGACTCCTTTTGCAGAAGCGCTAAGTCCTTTTCCTCATTCCGCGGATAGCTGTGGAAATCTTCATGAGGCAGAAACTGGGTAGGATTAACGAAAATGCTCACTACCGTATTCTCATTATCCACCCTTGCCCGGCGCACCAGGGAAAGGTGCCCTTCATGGAGAGAACCCATGGTAGGTATAAAACCGATCGGCCCATGCATTTTACGGCGAGCCGTTTTCAAATCGAAAATAGAAGATACGACTTGCATTAAGTTCTCCCTTCAACTTTCTCTCTTTTTCTCTATTATAGAAAGCAACATAAGTAATGCAACCCATGGCCACCGCGAAAAGCCCATAGACGCAGGTTAAAATGGTGTGGTTTCGTTGCATTACTTTTGCGGTTCTCAATAAGGTTTTGACTCGATAGCAGTCTCTTCTATCCCTTAATAAGGGCATTCAGAACTGGCGTCAAAATCCGGACCTCGACCTCTCGCCTTGTCAGAATGCTCACTCGGTATAGTCCCGCGACGGCCTCAGCCAATTGAACCCCAACCGGCAGATCTCGGCCGACCATCAATGGAGCGACCCGAAAACACCACAACATAATGGGGCAGCCCCGTCCTATTAGAGTTAGCGATTCCGTGCCACTCTACGAACCTGGCCAAATTTCCAGAAATGAAAAGTATATCCAAACCTCGATTGCCAATTGAAATCTACACCGTCTGACAAAATCTTTCAACCGAAGATTAAAGGAAGAACTGCTTATCTGGCTTCGCAGTAAGATTCAGGCGTGAGCGATTTCTGAACGGGGCCTACCCGGATTACTCGTAGGGGGCAGTTTGTTGCCCATGGCGGGTCTTATATTCCTTCCTATCGCCTGCACCTCGTCTGCATAAAAAAGGGGTTAGATCATATTGACCTAACCCCTTGATTTTCTGGTGAGCCGTGCGGGGCTCGAACCCACGACCACCTGATTAAAAGTCAGGTGCTCTACCGACTGAGCTAACGGCTCAAAAAAATCAGAATACAGAATTCAGGAGTCAGAATATAAACCAAGATCTTCTTCTGGATTCTGACTCCTGAATTCTGTATTCTTTTTTTATTTTAAACGCATTTCCTTTGGGGATCAAGCACTTTATAACCGCCGGGGGCTCTGCTGGAAGGGGTTCCGGCGCAGGATGGTTTCCGCCCGCTTCTCTCCCACCGAGACCAGGGCGACCTCGGTCTCGGTCAATTCCTCAACTCGTCGGACATAGTCCTGCGCCTTCGGGGGAAGGTCCTGGAAGCTGCGCGCGTGCCGGAGTTCCGTCTTCCATCCCGGGTGATCTTCATAGACGGGTTCACATTCCTTCAGGACCTGAGCCTGGGAAGGAACGTCCTCGACCCGCTGTCCCCGGTATTGATAGGAGGTGCAGATCCTCAGGGTATCGAATTCGCTGAGCACATCCATCTTTGTCAGGGCGATGCCGGTCAGCCCATTCAACCGGATGGAGTCCCGCAAGAGAGGTACATCCAGCCATCCGCAGCGGCGGGACCTTCCCGTGGTGGCCCCAAACTCCCGGCCCCGCTCCCGGATCCTTTCGCCGGTGGCGTCATTCAATTCGGTGGGAAAAGGGCCGCTTCCCACCCGGGTGGTGTAAGCCTTGGAGACACCGATGACTTCGGTGATCTTGGTGGGTCCGACCCCGCTTCCGGTACAGGCCCCGCCGGCCACGGTGTTGGACGAAGTCACAAAAGGGTACGTCCCGTGGTCCACATCCAGGTGGGTTCCCTGCGCTCCCTCAAAAAGGATCTGGCGGCCCTGTTTCATCTGCCCGTTTATGAAGAGGGAGACATTCCCGGCGAATTTTCTCAGACGCTCCCCGTATCCGCGATATTCCTGGTAGAGGGGCTCCAAGTCAAACCCCTGGTCTTTCAGGCAGGTGTCGAGGTAATGGTTCTTCACCGCCAGAATGGTCCCCAGTTTTTCCCGGAAAAGCTTCTCCTCCAGGAGGTCCCCAAACCGGATTCCGTCCCGGGCCGCTTTGTCTTCATAGGCGGGCCCGATTCCCCGCCCGGTGGTCCCGATCTTGCCCTCTCCCTTCATGCGCTCCCGGGCCATGTCGATCCTTCGATGGTAGGGCATGATCAAATGGGCATCTTCGCTGATCAGGAGCTGGCGGTCTTCCAGGAAATGCCCCCTCTTCCTCAGTTCGTCGATCTCCTGCAGGAGGACCTGAGGGTCGACGACGACCCCGTTGCCGATCACGCAGACTTTGTCCCGATAGAGGGCCCCGGAAGGAATCAGGTGAAGGATGATCGTCTCCTGGCCCACCACGACGGTGTGCCCCGCGTTATTCCCTCCCTGGAAGCGGACCACCACGTCGGCGTACCCGGTCAGAAGGTCAACGACCTTCCCCTTTCCCTCGTCGCCCCACTGCATTCCGATGATCACGATATTTGCCATACTTGTCCTCTTTAGGTCATAGGGGAGGTTCTTGCAAAACTCTTGGAAACAAGAGGAAACCGTCATTCCGGGCAAGCAAAGCGCGACCCGGAATCCAGGATTCCCAAGCAATTCTGGATTCCGGCGCCCGCCCCGGACTGGATCCGGGGTTCGCCGGAATGGCGGAGCAGGTGACTTTTGCAGGAGGCTCAAGGGAAAAGCATTTGGGTCCCATGATCCATTACCGATTCGCTCTTACCCATCGCCTATTTTGCAAAAATCTCCATCGCCGCCCGCACGCCTCTTCCCAGCTCGAAATCATACCCAAGTTCTTTGAGAGTCAATTCCACGGCGGCGATCCCCTCGAGGATGTCCGCCTGGTCGATGTATCCCATGTGGGCCAGGCGGAAAATCTTTCCCTTGGCCTGGTCCTGACCCCCGGCAATGGTGAGGTTGTGCTTCTCACGTAGGATCCTCACCACCTTTTGCCCGTCGATTCCAGGCGGAGCCACGACGGCGGTGACGGCGTCGGAGTAAGCCTGCGGGGCGTACAGTTGAAGACCCAGGGCGGCCATAGCCGCGCGCGTGGCTTTGGCCAGGCGGGCGTGGCGGGCGATGATGTTCTCCAGCCCTTCCTGCCGGATCATCTTCAGGGATTCGGCCAGCCCCACGACCAGCGAGATCGCGGGCGTATAGGCGCTCTGGTTCTTGGTCAGATTCTTCAGCTCTTTTTTGAAATCGAAATAAAATTTGGGAAGGGTGGACCTTTCCACAAATTGCCAGGCCTTGTCGCTGAGGCCGGCGAATGCAAGGCCGGGGGGGAGCATGAGGGCCTTCTGCGACCCGCAGATGACCACGTCCAATTTCCACTCGTCCATGGGAAGCTCGACCGCCCCGAGGTGGGAGATCCCGTCGACGACCAGGATGGTCCCCGGATGCCGAGAGACCATGGCGGCAATTTCCCGGATCGGGTGCAGAACACCCGTGGAAGTTTCCGTGGCCTGAGTCATGACCGCCCGGATCGAAGGGTCCTCATTCAGTGCCTTCCCGATCGCCGCCGGATCGACGGCCTTTCCCCATTCCACGGGAAGGACGACCGGTTTGACTCCGTAGACCCGGCAGAGGTTGGTAAAGCGTTCTCCGAATTTGCCCCCTTCGACGACCAGAGCCTTATCTCCGGGGGAGAGAGTGTTGGTCACCGCTCCCTCCATGGCGCCCGTCCCCGAGGAGGCGAAGATCAGGACTTCATTTTTTGTCCGGAAGAGATATTTCAACCCCTCCCGCACTTCCTGAAGTATCCCCTCGAACACAGGCGTTCGGTGGTGGACGATGGGCCTGGCCATGGCCAGGAGCACCTCCGGGGGGATGGGGGTGGGGCCCGGGGCTAAAAGATGATGTTTTTTCATAAAGGCTCGGCTTCCTTTTTGGATAAAGCATTTCTTCATACCAAAACCTTTGGGGGATGTCAAGGCGAAAGAAAAAATGCGGAATTTGTAGGCGGGCACGGCCGAGCGCCCGTAAGGAGGTTCAAACTCCGGCTTCCGGTTGCCGGTTGGACTTTTCTCGTCCGGGATTCCCCCGATGAAAGGGGAATTTCGAATTGGATGGGTCGGTGATATCGTAGGGGCGATTCGTGAATCGCCCCTACACGGTTTCACTCGAGTTCAGGGCATAAAAAAACCCCGGGGAGGATCCCCCCCCGGGGTTGCGATTGGTTCTACGCGGTTTGCTTAGAAAGCGTATTTCAGCATGGTGTTCGCACCGTAGGAATCTTCCGCTTTCTGTACCACATTGCCAGTGCTGTCAACTCGGTCATACATCTTGCCCGGCAAGAAGTAGTAGATACCGACGTAGTACACGAAGTTCTTGTAGATGTTGAAGGTGGTGATCAGGTTGATTTCCGATCCCACATAGTCCAGATTTTCATTCTGGCGGGCGCCGAGGGGCACGTTGACTCCCTTGGCTCCCGTTTGAGCCTTGGTGAAGGGGTTCACGGAAGTCGCGCTGTAATTCCCCGGAGTCCCCTTGTTGGTATCGCCGATGTACAGGTAGTTCAGGTTAAACCGCACATAGGATGTCGGGCTGAATTCGACATTCCCGCGGCCGTACCAGAACCCCGAGATGGTAAAATTGCGCTCATGGTAGTAACCCATCTGAGCGGCGTTCATCCAGAAGAATATGCTCCGGTCGTTACCGAAGTTCGACTGGCCTTCGGACGAGGTCGGGACCAGGTAGCCGGTGAGCTTGTCGCCCTTGTCGGTATTCTGTCCGGAGGCGTAA
>PMCE01000159.1:0-375 GCA_003154025.1 Syntrophaceae bacterium | reverse complement strand
GTGCCGGAGAAGTTCCAGTTGCCCGGGCGGAATCCGCCCTGGACCCCGAGGGACCAGGGGTGGTCGTCGTATTCAGGGGTCGTAGCCGATACCGTTTTCAACGGGTTCGCCGCGGTCCCGGTGAAGAGGTCGTTCTTGTAGGCCCCAAAGGCCAGGAGGTTATACTGCTGCTGGGTCATTTCCCACATGAGGCCGTAGGTGTCGTTCACGTGNNGTCATTTTCCCTCCACCAGAAGCCCGTGATCCTGTGGGGGGCGAAATTGGCCGCCACCTTCATTCCGGGGGCGTCATTGTTCATCCAGATCCGGCCGCCCACATCGTAGTACTGGAGACCGGCCGTCACGGTCAGGGGAGTGTTGGGAACCACGAAATCAA
>PMCE01000378.1:15509-21123 GCA_003154025.1 Syntrophaceae bacterium | reverse complement strand
TATCCGGCGTCATGACCAGGATGTCCTTGGGCAGAAGATCCGGGTCCGATTCAAAAAGAGCCAACAGGCGGTCCTGGAGGACTTCGACTTCCCGCATGGGACTGTGGCAGGAGTGGATTTGTACCGAGGTGTCATCCGGGATGATTCTCTTCTTCTCCTCCCCGCCCCTTCCCCTGTCCTTGAGATTCAAAATATCGGATTGAATGGCCTCGAGCAGGCGGTCATCACTCGGAGCTTCAAAGGATTCATGCTCTTCACATCCAAGGCTGGTAATCAAATCGAAGAAATCTCTTCCCAGCGCCCCCATCGAGGCAAGCAGGCTATTTCCTTTCTCAAGGTGGAGTTCTTCCGGGAGGGCTTTTTTCTTCTTCTCCCTCCCCGTAATTCTCTGCATCTCCCGTCCGGAAACAATATCGGCCCAGTATTCCCGGCAGGGGTTCATGAGAAACAGGTTGACTTCAATGTACCGGGATATGGCCGCTAATACCTGCATGTGAAACGGCGGGAGGGCCGAGATCCCGAAGACCGCCATCCGTTCCGGAAGGTCCAGCTTACCGGCCGATTTCTGAATCGCTTCGAGGAAATGCTTTTGCAGGGCCGCGCGGTGCTTATCTTCATTCCNNTCCGCCCGGAAGATGAGGTATTGATCAAAAAGGTCGGCAATCCGGGAGGAAAGCTGAAAACGCTTGAGCCCCGTCTGATCTCCCTTGAGGTATCCCTGGAGACTTTCAAAGCCTTTACCCTCCAAACAGGATGGGAGAATCTGCATGACCTTCCAGGCCAGGATCTCGGGATCGAAGGGGGATTCCTCCTGGACCTCGGGAATGACCTCTCGAAAGATCCTATAAACGAAGTGATTGGGGAAGGGAAATTGGATATTGGCGCAGATCCCGTGATGCCGGGCCAGCTCCATGGAAACCCACCGCTCCATCCCCTTGCTCTGGACGAGGATGATTTCCTTCTGGAGCGGCAAGGCCAAGGGAGAGCTCAAAACTTCGCCTAACTTTTCGGCGAGGACCTCAAGGCGGTTGCTGGTGTAGAGATCTAACCCGGGCATTATTCGTACTCAATCAGCTGTCTTCACCGGAGGATCTTTAACGGTAATCGATTAGAACTCTTGTGCCTCTTGATTCCTACTCCATTTCACCTTTTTCTTGACAGCGGGATCATAGGATGTCCCTTCGATCCCCCATTTCATTTCTTTTGTGGAATCAATTCACGCCTCCTCCAACCCCAATTCCGGCCTGCGCCTGAATATAANNCGGGTAAGGAATACCGATAGATTTCCTTTGGACATCATCAGCGATTGACGTAACGCATTTTCAAATAGAGGGCCGATGATGAATGCCAGGATGAGGGGGGCGCCTTCATATTCTAACTTCCGCATCAGGTAACCGATAATCCCAAAAATGTTCATGATGATGATATCCGGCATGCTGTTGTTGATGCTGTATGCACCGATGAGGCAGAACAAAAGGATCAGCGGGAAAAGGATCGGATAGGGCACTTTGAGGACCTTCACCCATATGGCGATCAACGGGAGGTTGAGAATGAGGAGCATGACATTCCCCGCATACATGCTCGTGATGACCCCCCAGAATACATCCGGGGCCTTCTTGATCAGCAACGGGCCGGGCTCCACGCCGAAGACCATCAGGGCCCCNNAAGGCGGCGCTGGCCGCCGCATTGTTCGCCGATTCCGGGGCGGCGACGCCGGCTATGGCCCCTTCTCCGAACCGCTCCGGATGTTTTGAAATTTTTTTCTCGACGATATAAGCCATAAAGGAAGCAATGATCGGGCCTCCGCCCGGGAGAATCCCGAGGAGAAAACCGATGAGGGTCCCCCGGCCGATCGGCCAGATGGACTCCTTCCAATCCTGCAGGCTCGGATACAATCCTTTTATTTTCTCTGCGAAAAAAGTCCGCGAGACCTCCCCCTCGATATTTAGAAGAACTTCCGAAATCCCGAAAATGCCCATGACCACGGGGATCAATCCGAAGCCGTCCTCGAGCGCCAGTACGCCATAGCTGAAACGGTAGACTCCGGTTATGAAATCCATGCCCACGGTACCCAGGATTAAACCGAGTGCTGCCATGGTAAAGGCCTTGACCATCGATCCCTTGGCGATGTAACTCAGAATGGTAAAGCCCAGGAACATGAGAGTGCAATACTCGGGAGGGCCGAAATTCAAGGCCAATTCCGAAAGAGCGGGGGCCACCAGCATCAAACCGACCACCCCCAGGGTCCCGGCGATGAAAGAACCGAAGGCCGAGATCCCCAGGGCGACTCCGGCCCTCCCCCTCCGGGCCATCTGGTAGCCATCCAGACAGGTCACGACCGAAGTGGCTTCTCCCGGAATGTTGACCAGAATAGAGGTCGTGGAGCCGCCGTATTGGGCGCCGTAATAAATTCCTGAAAGCATGATCAGCGCCGAAACCGGGGAGGAGATGCGGAAGGTGATGGGCAGAAGGAGTGAAATGGAAGCGACGGGCCCGAGTCCCGGAAGAACTCCGACCAGAGTCCCGATGAGCACCCCGATCAGACAAAGGAAGAGATTAAGAGGCTGGAAAGAAACTGAAAAGCCGTAGAGGATGCCGTCAATTATTTCCATAATAGAGTTGCCAAACCAAGAATTTGATTGACCCAGGTCCCCCGGGGGAGCTGAACCGACAGCCAGATATTAAAAACCATATGGGAAACAACCGTGACCCCGAAGCTCACCGTCAATACGACCCTCCACTTTTGCGGGGCGATGACTCGAAGACAGTATCCGGTAAAAAGAAGAGTGCACAGGAGAAAGCCCGCCCGGTTCAAAAGGAGCGGGAAAGCAAAAATACCCCCCAGGATATAAAGGACATTCGCCCTGTTTTCCCGGAGAGACGGTTTTTCTCTTTTGACGATATCCCTGCCCCAGCCCTTGAAAGCCTGGAAAAGCGACAGGAGGAAGACTGCCAGAGCCGCTCCGAAAGAGAGGAATCCCGGCCCGGGGGCGCTGAAGGTCCCCACCCCCAGCCGCCAGGATTCCGCGGAAACGAAAACGGAGAACGCCAGAAGAAAGATGATCGCTGCCTTCTGCTGTTTTTCCATGATAATGGGGGCCTCGACGGGCGTCCGGTCTTCTCCCGTAAAACCATACCGGGAGAATGGGTAATCAGGAAAGATCGCCCGAAGAGAGGGGGACGTCTCTCCCCGGGCCATCCTCCACTCGGAAGTATGCTATTGCGGGCCCAGTTTCATGTAAATTTCCTTCGCCACGTTGAACTCTTTTTTGGCCTCATTCCCCGCCTCTTCCGGACCGGCGTTCGAAGGTATGAATCCAATCTTCAGCAGGGCGGCTTTCATCTGGGGATCTTCGGCGGTTTTTTTCAGGGTTTTAACCAGAACATCCAAAACCGGCTGGGGCGTCCCCTTGGGTGCGGCCAGGGCGCACCAGAACGTGCGCTCCAGTTCGTATTTTTTCTCCCGGAACGTCGGCACCTCCGGCAACTCCGGCCACCTCTTGTTTGAAAAGAACGTCAGAACCCGTAACCCTCCGCCCGGTTTGATTTGCGCCCCGGCGGTCCCCGGCGTGGAGATAAAGCAGTCGATGTGTCCTCCCAGGAGAGCGGTCATCGTCTGGCCCGCACCGGGAAAGGGGACATGGTTCATCTTGATTCCGGTCTCCCCCATGAATAAATACGTGGAAAAATAATTGGCCGAACCGATCCCGGATGAACCATAGGAAAGCTTGTCGGGGTTTTTCTTCGCATAATCGAGGAAATCCTCCAGTTTCATGAATGGGCTCTTCTGCTTGTTCACGGCCAGGAAGTGAGGAGTCTCCCCGATCATCCCGATCGGAAGAAAATCCTCCAGCTTGAAGGACAGCAGATGACCGTCTTTGGCCAGCTTCCCGGGCAAATCCGGAGTAAGCAGCAGGAGGCTGTACCCGTCGGGGGGCTGCTTCAAAATGTAATCAGCGGCCACGGCGGCGGAAGCTCCCGGCTTGAAATTAATGATCATCGGCTGGGAGTTGGGAAGGTTCTTTTTCCCCCATTCGGCAAAAATATGGGCTGCATTCCCGGTTGAAGAGCCGGGCGCAAATCCCACATAAACGTTAATGGGCTTATTGGGATAATCGTCGGCGAAGGCGAAACTCGCCGCCGCCAGGACTAAGAAAACGCTTGCCCCGCAAAGAAAAATCCTCCCGGCCGGCCTCCTTACACCCCTCTGCGCACGCATCGATCTACCTCCTCCCTTTATCCTCCGCTGGGTTCGTCATGAACGTTCGGGAATCAATAATTTGGGAATCTCCCTGACATCTTCCACAGCCTCGAGTCTTCCGACAAGTTCGATCACCCTCTCGATATTGTCCTTTTTCAGCCGCGGTGAACAGGAATCCACGCACCTGCGGAATTTGGCGATGAATTCTTCGCGGGTGAAGAAGTTCCTGGGGTGGCCTTTCGGATATAAGACTTTTTTCGACAGGGTTTTCCCATCCTTTGTCTTGATCACTAATCCCACGGCAGCTTCGGAACCAAGATCTCCCGTTTCATCGATTACGGATTTCGTCTTCAGGGCCAGTTCAGCGATCGTCCGATCCTTGATGACCTTCTCCTCGAATTCTCCGATAAAGAGATCCCTTCTTACAATTCCGGCGGCAACCCCGTAGGGCGCACAGAATTGGGCCATGACCTGGAGATTCCCCCGGGTCGGATCATAGGGCCGGCCGACGTATTCCTGCGTCTTTTTATTCACCCGAATCGTGATTTCCGCGATCTGGTCCGCCGCGAGGTCGTATTCCCTGGCCATCCCAATGGCCAATTCCACGGCGCCATGGATGAATCTTCCGCAGGGGTACGGTTTTACGCTTACGTTATCCCCTTCGTAATGTTCGCCCAGGCCCTGGGTGATCCTTTCCCGGTGGACTTCCCCCCGTCGATAGAGTTCCAGGAATCCGAACTTTCCTTCCATCGTGTTTGCAGGGCCGGTGATGCCGCGCTCGGCAAGCAGGACGGAAAAAATCCCGTTTCTGGCCATGAAGCCCGGCTGCATCCTTTTCACCAGCGCCCCGTCCGCCACCGCCTGCATGTTCCCTGCCGTTTGGCTGAAGGCGATGCCCAGCGCGTGGAACATCTCCGCCTTCGCGCATCGGCGGAGCTTCGCGGCATTTACGACGGCGCCGAATATCCCGCAAGTCCCCGAGCGGACGAAACCCGACCCGGAAGAGAGACCCAGGCCGAGCCGGCAGGAGAGATCGGTTCCCAAAGCGATCGCGGCGATCAAATCCCGCCCGTGGACGCGGGGAAGTTGTTCGGCGACAGCAAAGGCAACCGGGACCTGAACGCAACTGGGGTGGACTACCGCGTCCTCGTTGACGTCATCGAAATCCAGGGCATGGATCATCATGCTGTTCACCAGGGCGGCATCCATCACCGAGAGCGCGTGTCCGAAATAATAGGCCGTGCTTTCCGGTCTCCCCCCCGATTCAGACATGAGTGCAGCCACCTGGGCCACGCCGGGCGCCTGAGAGCCGGCCATAGCCACCCCCAGAGAATCAAGGATGAATAGTTTTGTTTTTTCCACTACCGACTTGGGCAGCGCCGCGAAATCCACCTTCAACGCATGGTCGACTAG
>PMCE01000378.1:0-15458 GCA_003154025.1 Syntrophaceae bacterium | reverse complement strand
GCCTTCCCGACACTTTGGGCATACAGGGGAAACCCGGCCCCTGGATGGTTTCCAGTTCCCGACAGGTGGTCCAGAATCCAGTTTCTTCCCCCTGCGCCATCTCGACAGCGGTCAGCCCGTTGGGACTGGCCTCAAGGGCCTGGATGATGCGCCGCTGCCGGGCTAACTGCCCCCCCTCATTCTATTTCCTCTCTTCTTGGAAGAAAAACCCGCATTCCAGATTCCGGGGATAAGGTTTTGAACGAGAGTTAAATTTTGCGGCATAATAGCAAAAGCTTTTAGATTTGTCAAAAAATACATAACTCTTCCTTTTTTTCAAGAAAATCGCTGAAAGGGGATCCGGATATCGTCACTTTTGCGGCATTGTGGCTAAACGCTGGCAGGTGCAGGATTCTCTCTTCACGGTATATGGGGGACTATATGGGAGGACGCCCATAAGAGGGCATCACCGAACTTGCCCTCCGGATACTTCTGCACGCTTGCGGGACGGATGGAGCTTTCTCCGGTGAGCGATCGCAACCCTTCGTCGGTATGTTTCGCCGGCACGGCACGATGTAACAGGTCAACGGTCACGGTTTCTTCTTTGCGAATCTTCCGCCGCTGTTCTTGGACCCTTTGGGAGTCGGCTGGATGAGCCCCAGGGAAACCCCTTTGGAGTATGCGTTCAGCCCTGCCACCGCCCGCCCAAGGGTCAGCGCTTCCTCATGCTCGAATCCCGGAACTTCAGTCACCACCGGCGCCCGGTTCACACCTGGCAAATCAATTCGGAAAGGACGTCCCCCCTGACGCCGCCTCTCGTCAGGGGGAAGATGGACATCCGGGTCGAACTTCAATTGAGTAAACAGCCGTTCAATTTTCGAAGCTTTCATCATTCTTCGTTAGCGCTGAATGCCCCCATTCATTCTCTCTTGCGAATGGCACCCCAGACCGGGGGCACTATGGTTCGCGGATAATTTTGATCAGGTCTGCATCCAAAAGAGCGCTGCCTTTGTTCTGGAGGCTCAAAGCCCGGATGCGTTGCAAAATTTGAGGGTACCGTTCCGGCGGTACATCCAATTTCAACTCCCGAATCTTGGCCTCCAGGGTAGTGTTGCCGGTCTTAACGCCGAGGATGAGTTTTCGCTTGTTTCCGTAGACCTCGGGCTTGATGCCTACAAAGGCGTCGGGGTTCTCCAGGTAAGCCTTCGTATGGCCGTCCGATTGGTCAGCACTGACATACTCGCCCACAAACGGCTTGTTCGTCGGAATGGGTATCCCTGAGATTTTCTCCACATGTTTCGAAATGTCGAACAGTCCCTCCAGACGGATATTCGTATTCACTCCATAAAAGGCCTCCAGGCCGAGCGCCACCTCTGCGAGGGAAGCATTACCGGCACGTTCCCCAAGTCCGTTCACACAGACGTCGATTAGCCTTGCCCCGGCTTTAACCCCGGCAAAGACATTAGCCAGGGCAAGCCCGAAATCGTTATGGGTGTGAAGGCCGATGATAGGCGGACGGGGGAAGGCGCCCAGGGTCTCCCGTATTTTGCTGATCAGGTAGAAATAGCCCTCTGGAGTCGCTGTGCCTGCCGTGTCCGCTAAAGCAAGGCGGTCCACGCCCATTCTCCCCATGTGGCGAACCACCTCCAGCAGGAATTTCTCTTCAGTCCGCGTGGAGTCCATGAGGCTGATTTTGACGATCTTCGTGCTGGTTTTTCTCATATGATTTACGACGTCATCAAGCCGCTTGATTACTTCCGATTCCGGAATGTCGCCCTGCATATTTCGCATGTATGTGGATGTGGCAATATTCGTATGCACGCTATCCGCGCCGCAGGCCAGCGCCGCGTCAATTTGCTGGCGCCAATCCTTGGCCCCGCCACCGGCCATAATCTCGATTTTGCACGGCAGACCGAGGTGACACAAGGTTTCCGCTTCCTTCCGGCCATCCGGGGTATCAGCGCGGCCGAGTTGGAACTGCGGCAGCCCGAGGGCGACAAGGCGGCGGGCAAAATCCACCTTCTCCTCAAGCGAGAATGCCACGCCTACGGTCTGCTCCCCGTCGCGCATAGTTACGTCCGAGAGAATCACCTCTTCGGGCATGGTGACATTTAGCCCGTTGGTGTTGAAGGTGCCAAAGCAGGTGTCGAACTTCCTATTTGCCCCTTTCGGGCCTGCGGGTGCGGCCTGAGCCAGTCTCCCCCCCAAACCCAAAGAAAAGATGTTGTCGGCCATCATGGATGTCCCGAGGACGGCTGCCCCGGTCTTCAGAAAATCTCTGCGCTTCATGTTATTCCTCCTTTGAATTCGATACGTGTTGCCATGTCAGTTGAATTGCGAGGGTATCTTATTATGAAGGAGTCTCAGCTTCAAGAGGTTTCTTCGGGGAGGTTGTCAGTCCGAAGCTACGGGAATAGGCTTTCTTTACTCTTTCGGCCGCCTTGGATAAAATTGGCTTGACACTTCCTACCAGAGAGGTTTGACATGGCGTCCCCAAAGGTGTAACTTTCAATCCATAAAAGATAGAACGGGCTTGGGGAGATTTACTCCGGGGCACGCCTGATGTCGGGGCGACCGGCCGGTCGTCCCGGCGTCGGATTTTTCTTTATTTTTTTTGATACGATTATATATATCTCTGGTCATGAACAACTAAGAAAGACGAAATTTTTTCGGGGAGGAAAAAATGAGGATAAAAATTATTCTGGTCCTACCCTTTTCCCTTTTAGCTTTTTTATATTGGGGAGCCACCGTAGGCTTTGCTCAAGCCACCCCCAAGAAAGGGGGGACAATTACCGTCGGCCTGAATACAGATGTTGTCGGGCTGGACCCCCACGCAACCACAGCCGATGTCGTTTCTTTGGTGCTGAACCATGTCTATGAACCTCTTCTGGCCCACGGCGAGAACTGGGATCTCAGGCCTTGCCTAGCCGAGCGGTATGAAATGAGCAAGAACCAGCAGGAGATTACCTTTTACCTGAGAAAAGGAAAACTTTTCCACACCGGGCGGGAAATGGTGGCCGACGACGTAAAGTATTCCCTCGAACGGTTCTTGAAGGTCAGCCCCCGCCGGGAGTTGCTGGAAACCGTCAGCCGCATTGAAGCGGTGGACAAATATACCGTCCGTGTCCATTTAAAGCAGCCGGACGTTTCCATCCTTTATTCTCTGGGGGGGACCTCCCCGGTCATCGGCATCGTTCCAAAAGAGGAGGTCGAGAAAGAGGGAGGAAAAATTTCTCACCCCGTGGGAACGGGGCCTTTTCTATTCAGGGAATGGAAGCCGGACCGTTACCTGATCCTGGAACGTTTTGATAAGTACCGATCCACCCCGGGCCCCGCCGGAGGTTACGCCGGGGAGAGAATTGCCTACCTGGATAGGATCAAGTTCATCCCCATTCCGGAGGAGTCGGTAGCCACGATGGCGCTCCTCAACAAGGAAGTGGACTTCCTTCAATACATCCCTTTTAAGGACGTAGAAAAATTTAGGAACGAATACTCGAAACGGGGAATCCTTTTAGCATCCATTCCCGGCCAGTCCTGGTACCAGATCTTTTTCGGGTGTAATCAGCCGGTTACCAAGAATTTGAAATTTCGCCAGGCCTGCGCATACGCCATTGACCGGGAAGCAGTCATGCAAGCAGCTATCCGGGGCTATGGAGTGGTCAATCCATCCTTTGTGCCTACGAAGAGCGAGTATTACACCCCTTTTCATAAAAAATGGTATCCCAAGGATATCAAGAAGGCCAAGCAGCTCCTCCAGGAATCCGGGTACAAAGGGGAAGAGGTTGAAATCGTCACCAATAAAAAATACCTCCAGATGTATACCATCGCCGTGTTGGTGCAGTCCCAGCTGGCAGGGATCGGCGTTAATACCAAGCTCAATGTCGTCGAGTGGGCTGTGGAGATCCAGAAACGGAACAAGGGTGACTATCAGATTCTGAGTTACGGGATCGGTCCCCGGCCAGACCCTCCCAGGGCCTACTATTACGTGAAAGACAACGGTTTTGAAGATCTGTATCCCCGGATGAAGGAGATCATGACGGCGGCCAATCGAACCCTGGACTTCGAAACCAGGAAGAGGCTATTCGAGGAGGCCCATGCCCTGACCATCGAAGGGGTTCCCTCCATCCTGTTCTACCACTACGACTACATCAATGCTTACCGGGACTATGTCAAAGGATACAAAGCATGGAGTAGCCAGCCGTATTTTTGGGGAGTCTGGCTGGACAAATAAACCCGGTAAAGGGACCGCGGTAAGGATGCCGATTGCCCGGTACCCCCCCTTACAGATCCGGGCATGCGGCATTCCCGCATCCGGCTCTTGCCTCAGGTAATAACGCCAAACCGCACGTAGGGATATGGATGGCAGACGCGGGCCAGTGGGATCCAGGTACCAAGTGGGCATGAGGTCAGACATAATACCCGCGCCGGAGTGTACATGGCTCATTCCTGGCCTATGGAAACCATTCTTCTGTCTATCTGCCTGGAACCCGGGAAGATGATCCAGGAGATCCTGGGTAGGCCCAACGAGGAGAAGGCGTAGAGATTTTCCGTGTTCCCCGTATGGCATCTGCACGGTTCCCCATGCAGGCCCTCGGAGTGCATGGGGCTTTCTGCACTGAGCGCTCACCGTCCTTCATCGGTATGTTTTGCCGGCACGGCAGGGGGTAACAGGTTGACGGTTATCGAAGGAGGTTATTTGAGGATGTCACAGTTTTGGGCCGCCCTTTATACTGGGACATCCCCCCTTCACTCTCGTGGGAGGGGAGCCCACCGCGGTCCGACGGCCATGAACCAATGAACGCCTACCTACCTGTTAAAAAATGATATTGACAAAAAGTGGAAAGTAAGTAAGGAACAGCCAGGCAGCAATTAAACCCGTCAGGGGACGAACCAGTGCTCGACTTATCTCCTCAATGGACAACCCGCTGATGGTACTGGACACATAGAGACAGATAGCCACCGGTGGGGTAACCATGCCGATGGCCAAACCGACGACCATAATGATTCCGAAATGGATAAGGCTTATACCCAATTGATTGACCAGGGGCAGAAAAATCGGTGTCAAAATAATCAGCGCTGAAGCTGTTTCCATGACACATCCCGCAATCAGGATGATCAGATCAATGAGAAGCAGAATAATGTATTTGTTATGTGAAATGGATAGGACAGCACTGGCGATCGTATTGGGAACCTGCCAGTTTGCCAGGATCCAGCCAAAGACATTTGCCGTTGCAATAATGAACATAACGATCGCCGAGGTAATTGCGGACTTGACAATGGTCTGAACAAACTCCCGCCAGCCTATCTCCCGGTACACAAAGAGGGAAACAAAAATAGCCCAGTTAAACGCAACCGCCGCTGCTTCTGAGGGTGTGAAGTAACCGCTGAAAATCCCACCCAGAATGATCAAGGGTGTGAGCAGCCCCAGGACCGCTGTCTTGAAAGTCTTCCAGATATTCCGCAGAGAAACCCCGGCCCCTCGCGGGTAATGGTTCTTATAGGCTTCTTGTAACGCCACGCCAATCAAGGCCAGGCCCATTAATATTCCGGGAATAAAACCGTTCAGGAAGAGCTTTCCGATCGACTGGTCCGCAATGCAACAGTAGAGCACCATCGGCACCGACGGCGGGATTACCACCCCAATGATCCCTGCCGATGCGATGAGGGCAGCCGAGAAGTTTTGCCGGTAGTTTCTCTTTTTTAATTCCGGGATTAAGGGCGCCGCGATGGCGGCCGTGTCCGCTGCGCCGGATCCCGTAATGCCTGCAAAAAACATGGCGGCCACCACGGAAACGACCCACAGCCCTCCCCTCAAAAAGCCCAAAAAGGATTCAGCGAAATTTACTAGCCGATCCGAGATTTTTCCCTTGGCCAACAGGTCGCCTGCCAGGATAAAGAAAGGAACAGCAACCAGGGGAAATGAATCCGTACCGGCAAACATCCGTTGGGCGATCACCACCAGCGGCACATCTTGAGTCACCAGGATGATAAAGGAGGCCAAACCAATGGCCAGGGCAATGGGAAGACCTATGATAAGCAGTAACGCGAACGTGCCGAAAATGAGGGCAGCCATCATCCCTTTCTCCTTACCAACAGTACAATTTCATCGAGGAGAAGAGGAAAGACATGGATGGCCATTGTGGCAAAGCCCAATGGGATGGCAAGGTACACGACGCGCATCGAAAGCCCCATGGCGGGTGAGATTTGGTAAACCTGCTGATGGATCATTTGGAACCCATAAACAATCCCGACCAAAAAAAAGAGGACCGAGAGTGCATGGATCAAAACTGAAACCCACTGTCTGAAGCGACCGCTGAATAGGTCGACGACAAAAGTGATCGCAACATGGGAACCCCGTTTAAAACCCATGCTGGCGCCCAAAAAGGTACTCCAAACCAGCAGGTAGCGTGACAGTTCCTCCGTCCAGGAAAAGGCCTCAAAAAAAACCCTCGCAACGATTTGCAGGGTAACTACTGCCGTCAATCCCAAAAGCAGGACGACGACAAACCAGGTGACTACCCTATCTGCAACATCACTTAGTCTTTTAAAACAGATTACCCCCATCATCTCCCTTATTCCTTCATAAAAAGGGGGGGCTGCCACACCCCCTCCCCTTCGCATGTCATGGACTTCTATTTCTTCAGCTGTTTCTGAATGTCTGCGAGTACATCACCAAATCGGTCGCTATACTTCTGATACACGGGTCTGACCGCTTCTTTAAACGGCGCCAGGTCCGGATAAAGAACTTTCATGCCCTCATCTGCCAGCACCTTCAACTGACTCTGCTCCTGGTCGGCATTCCATTTCCTTTCGTGCTTCGCTGCCTGACTCGCTGCATCCCTAAAAACACCTTGAACCTCCGGAGTTAAAGAACCATAGAGTTTCAGACTCATGACAAACAACGCCGGGGCGTAGGTATGTCGCGTCATGCTCAGGTACTTCTGGCTCTGGTATAGTTTGAATGCGTAGATGACATTTACCGGATTCTCCTGCCCGTCGATGGTTCCCTGCTGCAGGGCGGTCAAACATTCCGTCCAAGCCATGGGCACGGCGTTGGCTCCCAGTGCCTTGAACGTATCGATGTAAACGGGGTTTTCCATTACCCGAATCTTCAGACCTTTGATATCAGCCGGGCTATTGACCGGTCGCTTGGAATTGGTGAGATTTCTAAACCCCCTCTCTGCGTAGGCCAGTCCCGCCAGTCTGATATCCTGCAGGTTCTTCAACAGTTTCTGCCCGATCTCCCCATCCAGCACCCCATAGGCTGCTTCAGGAGAGCCGAAAAAGAAAGGCAGTTCGAAAACTGCGATCTTGGGATAAAAATTGGCTACCGGGCCGTTCGTAATGACACCCATATCGATCGTCCCAATCTGCATCCCTTCCAGGAGGGTACGCTCATCACCCAGTGAGGCATTGGGATAGATTTCGATTTTTATCTCCCCTTTGGTCTTTTCCTCCACCAACTCCTTGAACTTTAGGGCAGCGATGTGAAAACCGTCCTTTTCGTTCACCACGTGGGACAGTTTAATCGTCCTGGATGCGTCCGCAGTTCCCCATCCGACTGCAATAACCAGGAATAGAGTTATCATTGCGGCGATAAATGAACGGAAAATGTTTCTAGACATTGGCTGTACCTCCCTCTGTTTTAATTCAATTTGACCTATTTGGTTTATTTCGATGTGATCTTTGACCTGCCGCTGACAATGGAGAACTGAAACACTGAAACGAATTTAATGTCTGCTCCGCTGTGAGACGCATAAATTTCGGCCTTTCATATCATGGATGACATTCTTTGTCAACAGGTCGAAAGGGCAGGCTGGAAAGGGCGGAGTAAAAGGGAGGCGAGGGCGGTCGAAAAGTATGGCACCAGGGTTATAGATATAGGGGTTTGAGGTTTCCTGCCAAGTCATTTGTCCTCTTCTTGCGGGTTTGAGTCCTGCCGTGATGAGGGTTTCTAGTTAGGTCGTTTCCTGGCCTGTCTTAATCGGTAGCTTTTTCCTTCCGCTCCCTGGATGTACGACCGGTGAGTGCGGCGGGCCGGCAGAGCGCCGGTGAGGCGCCCGGAGCCAAAGTTCGCAGCCCATTCCTCGAAATCCAGGCTGATCGTGAGCAGGAAGCTATGATGCTCATAGGCCCGTCTGATGAACTCGATGAGCAGTTTGGCCCTGCTTTGGAGAAGGGAACATAGCCAAGTTCGTCAATCACCCGCTTGAAATACAACGTCAAAAGAATGGTACTTTGGGGCAAAATTAAACCTAGTCAACATCGTCCCGGGTCCCAATTTTTGGAAGCCCCAAAGCAGCTGTTTCAGGAGGCGTGATTTTAGAAGGAGTTTGTTCAACAGGAGCCTGGTCAGAAACGGCAGGGGTGGCCTTGGGCTTCTGTTTTCTTGGCCGCGGACGCCAGCCCGACTTCTGGATTTTCCGTTCATTCGCTTCTTTCTGTTCTTTCGGCTCCCCGGCCTCTATTTTCTTCTCTTCTTTGCCGAAACCGGAAACCACATAGGTCCCGCTTCGTGAATCGGTTCGAAGCCGGATGATGCCGTGCTTTTCGGCATCCGCAAGAAGATCGCTGAATGTCCGGTAGCCATGGTAAGATTCGTTGAAGGAGGGTTTCTTTCGCTTCATCGTTTCCTTGACCATGGAAGACCAGAGCACTTCCTTGTTTTCCCGAACAAGAGCCAGCACCGAGTCAACCAGGAGTTGAAAGGCTTCCTTCTTTCGTTCAGGCAGTTCCTGTTCGATCTTTGGAGGAATGCCCAGGGGCCGCTCAAGGTCTTCGTAATAGATGAACTCATCGCAGTTATTGATCAGGAGGTGGGAACTTGATTCTTTCATCCCGAGACCGATAACCCCTTTGCCGTTCTCCTTAAGCTTGGAGACAAGGGGAGAAAAATCACTATCCCCGGAAACGATGGCGAAAGTGTCAATATGCTCCTTGGAGTAGCAGAGATCGATGGCATCCACGCAGAGCCGGATGTCGGCCGAATTCTTCCCGGAAACGGATCGCCTTGGAATATCGATCAGCTCAATCGCAGCCTCGTGAAGGGCTCGTTTATAATCGGAATATTCCGCCCAATCGGCATACGCCTTCTTAACAATGATCTTCCCTTTTTCGACCAGGCGTTCGAGGACCTTCTGGATTTCAAAGCGTTTGTCTTTTTTGTCTTTGAACCCCAGAGCGAGGTTTTCAAAGTCCACGAAGACCGCCAGGGATCGTTCTCCTTCAGCCATCGGCTCTTCCTTTCCCAGCTTTAGTGAATTTTACCCCTACCCGGAGACAATCCTGCATATGATAATTGATATGAACTCGCTTTTGAGTAGGTTCAATATACGAAAGAAGGAATTGTGCGTCAAGGGATTTTAGCACAAGATCTTGAGCCTGTTTGGGGCCGTTTTCAGCGGGGATTGGGGGGATTTTCGGGGTAGGTGGTGGAGAGGATGCGCTTTCAACCATTGGGTGAGGTTCGTCAGGCATTTTTGAGGCTCACCCGGGCACACCGGCTCCTCCCGCTCGGTATGCCTGATCTTTACGACTGAAGATAAGCATCTCAGGGGTAGTCGGGGTCAGGATAAAGGTGATCGTCGCCAATAGGGCTTTCTCCACTGAACGTTCGCAGCCCTTCATTGGTATGTTTCGCCGGCACAGCACGGTGGAGCAGCTCAACGGTCACGGTTTCTTCTTTGCGCATCTTCCGGCGCTGTTCCTGGACCTCTTTGGGAGTCGGCTGGAAGAGCCTCAGGGAAACGCCCTTGGAGTAGGCGTTCAGCCCTGCTACCGCCCGCCCGAGGGTAAGCGCTTCGTCATGCTCGAACCCCAGAACTTCAGCTACCACCGCTGCCCAAAGCGTCAGGACTGGCGCCCGCTTCACCATCATCAAGCTTCTTTTCTCTCACCTTTCTCTCCCATAGATTCATCCACTCGAGGAATCAGAAGCCATCTTCGAAGACCTGCTCGACTTTTCTCCTCTTTCCGGGATTTCACCCAAGATCATATTGAACCGCCGCCCGATTTTCCGACGTTGATTCATTCGATCCATGACTTATGAAGTGATGGCGCTTTCAGTTATGCACTTTAAGAATCAACGTCCCGGAATACCCGAAATAGAAAATAAAGAAATCGAAGGGAGGTAGGAAGCGGATCATGCGACGATAACGGATACTTCGCCGCGGGGTTTGCGTGTAGACTTGACGGTGATCTGAACGTCCTGGCCCAGGGCTACCAGAAAGTTCATCAAGCGTTCAACGGAGAAAGCCCCGGATTGGCCACGCATGAGGCTCGAGACGTGCGGCTGCTTGACACCCAAAACTTCCCCGGCTTGGGCCTGGGTGAGGCCGCGTCCTTTAATAAGGCGATAAATTTGCAGGGTGAGGCGGGCTTTGACCTCCTCGCGCTCGGGATTGGCAAAGCCGAGGTCGGCAAAGATGTTGCTGCTCCTTTCCTTGACCCGGATCTTGGCGTTTGGTTTCATTTTAATTGTGCCTTTCTCTGTAATCCTGTTCAGCGGCCGCAAGCCGCCGTTTTATCAAGTCGACTTCCTTTTGCGGTGTTGAACCGCCCCTTTTCGACTTCTTCTGGAAAGCATGAAGCACGTAGATCGCGCCCTCGAAGCGCACCGTGTAGACAGCACGGTATGTGTCGCCCGCGTAGGGCGCAACGATTTCGAGGACGGACCTGCCGCCGAACCCCTGCAGGGCCTTTACGCACGGGTATTCTTCACCCCGTTGAGCGGCATAAAGAGTTTGCCCAATATCGCGTCCCACGGGCGCTGGGAAGCCCCGGAGATCCCTTCGGGACGCCCCTACCCACCTAACGGGCTTCGGCTCCTTTTCCATTTATACCATTATACGTTTATGAGTATATTCTGTCAACAAGTATCGATGACACGAATATCGATGAGCAACCCATCTTCTGTGGAGAGATCAAAGCAGGCCATATCTAAGTTGTCTTTGAACCAACGTCCCGGCTTCCATGACCAAATTCGGAATAAGGATCGGGGCGTCCCCCATCCCACACATATCATTTTCCTTTTCGCGTGTGCTAAAATTCCCCCTAAAATTATCTTGACGCACAATTCCCTTTTTTTGTACATTTGATCCGCGCCAAAGCGAGTCCTTATCAATCATTTTCATTACCGCCTTCAGGAATAGTGTGTTAGGGTGATTTTTATGTTTCCGAGTTATAAAAAGGAGGTCGGCTTATGTCCATGAGCAAAGGACTGACCAGGCGCAGGTTTATCGGTGCCATGGCGGGATTCGGAGCCGGCGCCATGGTGATGGAGGTTGGGGCCCGTGAGGTCAGAGCGGTTCCCCCGTCGATGAAGTGGAATCGGGAGGTCGCCGTCATCATCGTCGGGACGGGAGCGGCCGGGCTATCCGCGGCAATCGAAGCCAGGAAGGCCGGCTCGGATGTCCTGGTCCTGGAAAAAATGCCCTTCATCGGCGGCAATACCAGTATCTCCACGGCGGGCATGAACGGAGTGCAGAGCAAAATTCAGCAGCAGAGGGGCGCGAAATCCTGGTCCGTGGAAGAATTCTATGAGTGGACGAGAATGGGGGGCGACTACAAGAACAGGCCGGACCAGGTCAGGGTCTTTGCCCAAGAGTCCGCGAGTGCCATCGATTTCCTCCTCGAGCTGGGCGCTCCCTTCCCCTCCGTAGCCCACCGCTCCGTTTCGATTACGGAGAAATGGGGGGCAGGATTGATTGAGATCCTGGCCAAGAAGACCGCCCAACTCAAGGTCCCCATTCTGCGCGAGACGACCGTGACCGCCCTGATCGCCGATGTCTCCACTCTGCCCAAAAAGGTCCTCGGGGTAAAGGTGAAGGACAAGAGCGGGAAGAGCCTGAACTTCCGGGCGCGCAAGGCCGTCATTCTTGCCACGGGCGGCTTCGGGGCCAATCCGGAGATGGTGGAGCGGTACGATCCCTCTCTCAAAGACTACGCCACCACGAACATTCCGGGGGTATCCACGGGGGAATGCCAGCTGATGGCCCAATCGCTGGGAGCGGATACGGAGGGCATCAATTATATCCAGATCCACCCCACCGTCTATATCGCCGAAAAAACTCGGGCCCTGCTGACCGAAGGCCTGAGGGAATCGGGAGCGATCCTCGTCAATGCGGAGGGGGACCGGTTCATCGATGAACTGCAGCGGCGGGACGTGGTGGCCCAGGCGATCCTCAAGCAAAAGGGAAAGTACGCTTTCGTCATCAACACCAAAGACGTCTATCACGAAAAGATGACGGAATACATCCAGGAAGGTTTCGCCGTCCAGGCGGGAACCCTCGATGAGTTGGCCAAGAAGATCGGCCTCGACCCGGCCCGGTTCAAGGAGACCATCGTCAAGTATAACGGTTATGTAGAGGCCAAGAACGACCTCGACTTCAAGCGCGGGCTCTACCGGGAATTGGGAAAGAGGCAGCTTCTGCCGAATAAGATCGAAACGCCCCCCTTTTACTCCCTGAAAGTCACCCCCGGCATCCATCACTGCTGCGGCGGGCTCAGGATCAATGAAAAAGCCCAGGTGATGGACGCCATCGAGGGAAAAGTGATCATCGAGAAGCTCTACTCCGCCGGCGAAGTAAACGGCGGCACGCACGGCACGAACCGGATNNGTCAAAGAGAAAGGCTGAATGGCAAGGGCGGTCACGGGCTTGAACCGATGGCCGCCCGCAAGATGGGGTTCAAACGGAAACGCCCGATGAGCAAACGGGCTCGGCCTCAAGGGTCCGTGCCCTTCGAATGCGAGGTTCCAGGATAATGCTTGGGGAGAAGATCTTCTTCCTCATTCTCTGTGGAGTCACATCCTTCGGCCTGATTCTGACCGGGAGGGAGGCCCGGGGAGCCGCGAACACCCAACCCGCTTCATGCGCGGTCTGCCACCGGGAATTCAAATCGGTGCTTCCCCAGGGCCACGCCCCGGTCTCCGGGCGGGACATCAAGGCATGTCTCTCCTGCCACCCCCCTTCGAGCCAGTCGGGCGCGAACCCCTTTTCCGTCCGTTTGCACCGGGCGCACCTCAACGCTCAGGCCAAAACCGACTGCGCCCTTTGCCATACCTGGACGCCGGGGAAGAGTTTCGGGCTTCCGGGCCAGAAGGTCTCCTGGGGCGGCCCTTCCAAGGAATCTATGGAACGGATTCGAAAATCGGCCGCTTCCTGGGCCGAGTCGCCCTTCCTGGACTCGAGGCACAGCCGGGAAAAGCTGATGTGTTCAACCTGCCACGGGCAAAGCCTGCCGGCAGCCGGAGACGAGGTGGAAAACGACATCTGCCTGGGATGCCACGGCCCGGAGGAGAAACTGGCGGCCAAGACCGTCCAGCCCGAATCGCCCAAGTTCAACCCCCATAAATCCCATCTCTTCGGCCTGGCATGCACAAAGTGCCACTCCGGCCACCAGGAATCCAAGGTCTATTGCCTGGAGTGCCACAAGAGCCTCACCATGAAGATCCCGGGGGGAGCAGCCGGAAAATAGTTCATGAGTTTGCCGCTAACTTGAAATGGGTACACTGAAAAGGAGGGAACTGTCATGAGAACACGATGGATTGCTTTCAGAATGGCAGCGCTCTGTGCCGGGAGCATTCTGCTCTATGTAGCCCTGGCACACGGGGCTGAAATCAAAGTCATGAACTCCGGTGGTTTTGCGGCAGCGTATCGTGACCTTGCCCCGGAGTTCGAACGAGCGACCAGGAACACTCTCGTGACTTCTTGGGGAGCTTCCATGGGGACTGCGCCGGACACTATTCCGAGCCGGCTGGAGCGCGGCGAGCCCGTGGACGTCTTAATCATGGCCGGGTCCGGGCTCGACGAACTGATCAAGAAAGGCAAGGTGATCCCGGGCAGTCGTGTGGATCTCGCGCGGTCGGTCATCGGCATGGCAGTTCGCGCGGGTTCTCCCAAGCCGGACATTAGCTCCGTCGACGCGTTCAAGCGCCTGCTTCTGGGGGCAAAATCGATCGCTGTATCCACAAGCGCCAGCGGCGTCTATCTTACCGAAGAACTGTTTCCGCGCCTTGGGATCGCCGATCAGATCATGGTCAAGTGCAAGAAAGTCTCGGCCGAACCGGCGGGTGCCCTGGTCGCGCGGGGCGAAGTCGAGATCGCCTTCCAGCAGGTCAGCGAGCTACTGCCCGTGCCGGGCATTGATTTTGTCGGCCCGCTGCCGCCCGAGATTCAGAAAATCACGATGTTCTCTGCCGGCATCGCCGTTGGTGCCAAGGAAATGGATGGGGCCAAAGCGCTCATCAAATTCCTCACGTCGCCGGCCGCCGCCCCCGCCATCACCAAGAGTGGCATGGAGCCCGTGACATCCGGAGGACAAAAATGATGACATCTCTATGGCCCGCCCGATGAAAAGATGATGCACACCGGACTTCCGGTCTTGATGACCTGACCGGTCGGAGAGAGTGTGCCGGCTGTCGGGTCGACCCGAAACGTAACGATCGTATCGCTGTTTTCATTGGCCGCATACAGAAACGCACCCGACGGGTCGAGGGAAAAGAAACGGGGATTCTTGCCTCGGGTCGATTCCCAACCGACGGAGGTAAGCATGCCGGTTGCCTGATCCACGGCATAGATGGCAATCGAATCATGACCCCGGTTGGAGGCATACAAGAAGCGGCCTGAGGTGGACACGGCGATCTCCGAGGCACGGTTGTTTCCGGGAAAGGTGGCCGGCAGGGTCGTCAGAATCTGTACGGCTTCGAGTTCGCCGCGTTCGGCCTTGTAGCGATACAGGGTCACCGTCGAATCCAATTCATTGATGACGTAAGCATAAGTCTTGTTCGGATGGAAAACCACATGCCGGGGTCCCGAAGTCTCGCGGGTTTCGACGGAGGGACCGGCGATCAGCTTGCCGCTTTCAGCATCGACGCGAAAAGTGAAGATCTTGTCAAGCCCTTTGTCAGGAGTGATGATGAACCGCTCTGCCGGATCCAGCGGATTGTGGTGCGGGTGAGAGATGGTCTGCTCAACCTTATGCGGCCCGGGGTTGCCCGGCAGCTTGACAAGATCCTTGACCGGCCCCAGGGTGCCATCCGTCTGGATCGGCAAGAGGGCCAATGTACCGGTTGCGTAGTTCGATACGACCAGNNGTCTGTTTGTTGATCTTAAAGGCGCTGACCTCGCTGAAGTCGCCGTGGACCGAATAGATAAATTGCTGCTGGCGGTCGAAGGCCAGAAAGGAAGGATTCACGAGATTCCCGACAAGCTGAACATGCGTCCAGGCACCGGAGGAGGGATCGACGCGATAAACATTGATTCCCTCCCCCCGGGCATTGCGCTCCTTGGTCGTGCGGCAGCCGACATACGCGTATATCGCGCCGGACTTGGCGGCAACGAAACTCGTTGAATCGGATGCGGCCGCATCGGCCTGCATGGTCATGGGGAGAACCGTGAAAGCGAAGGCGGCCAGCAGGGTTATAATCGCGTTTGCGATTATAGAACGCTTGAATCTCTGGCGGCGTTGGTTACCGAAGC
>PMCE01000174.1:53577-53981 GCA_003154025.1 Syntrophaceae bacterium | reverse complement strand
CGGTTGTCAAGGAAAAATTTTCGGCAGGATAAATTTTCTTGCGGAAATTTTTCTTAACTCTAGTTTAATGTAATTGATTCCGACCTGTTTGTCAACAAAAATGTTTTCAGCGGCCACAAAATAAAAAAGTTATATGATATTGGCTATTTAGCATAATCTATCGCGCGCGTCTCGCGTATAACCGTCACCTTTATCTGCCCCGGATAGCTGAGCTCATTCTCGATTTTTCGGGCGATGTCCCGACAGAGCATGGCTGAATCCGCATCCGATATTTCCTCGTTCTCCACGATCACCCGAATCTCCCGCCCAGCCTGGATCGCATAGGACTTTCCAACTCCAGGAAATGAGTAAGCGATTTTTTCAAGATCCTCAAGCCGTTTAACGTAGGTCTCCAGCATCTCCCA
>PMCE01000174.1:45377-53566 GCA_003154025.1 Syntrophaceae bacterium | reverse complement strand
CTTCCCGATGTCGTGCAGGAGCCCGGCCCGCTTGGCCTGCTTCACGTTGACTCCCAACTCCGCGGCCATGGTGCCCGCTAGAAAAGCCACTTCCAGGGAGTGCTGGTATACGTTCTGGGCGAAGCTGGTGCGGTATTTGAGCTTGCCGATCAATTTGACCAGTTCGGGGTTGATCCCGTGCACGCCCACGTCAAAGGTAGCCCGTTCTCCGCTCTCCCGGATGGCCTTCTCGATCTCCTCCCCTGCCTTGGCCACGATCTCTTCGATCCGCCCCGGATGGATGCGGCCGTCGGTGATCAGCCGTTCCAGGGTGATGCGGGCGATCTCCCTGCGGATGGGGTTGAAGCCGGAGATGATCACCGCTTCGGGCGTGTCATCCACGATCAGGTCCACCCCACAGGCCGCCTCTAAAGCGCGGATATTCCGCCCTTCCCTTCCGATAATCCTCCCTTTCATCTCTTCGTTCGGAAGGTTCACCACGGAAACGGTCTCCTCCGCCACGTAATCCGCGGCGTAGCGCTGGATGGCGTTAACGACGATCTCGCGCGCTTTGTTCTCCGCCTGGATCTGCGTTTCTTCCTCGATGCGTTTGATGAGTTTGGCGCTCTCGTGGCGCATCTCGCTCTCCACCAGCTTCATGAACCTTTCTTTGGCTTCTTCGGCTGAGATTCCGGCGATCCGCTCGAGGAGTTGGCGCTGCTCCCCGATGAGATTCTGAAACTTCTTCTCCATCTCGGTGACGTTTTTTTCCTGCTGCAGGATGGTTTTTTCCCGCTTGGACAGGTTCCCTTCCTTCTGGTCGAAGAGATCGATCCGTTTCTCCAGATTTTCCTCTTTCTGGAGAAGGCGTTTCTCCATGTTCCCGATCTCCTGGCGTCGCTCCTTGACCTCGGCCTCGAACTCCGCCTTGGCTTGGAAGAGGTAGTCCTTGGCCTGGAGTTCAGCCTCCCGACGCAGGGCTTCGGCCTTTCTTTTCGCTTCCTCGACGACTTCCCGAGTCTTCTGCTCGGACAGGCGGGTCCGCGCGGCCGCCAGCTTCTTGTGCAGAAGCAGGCCGGCCCCTATGCCGATCGCCAGGGCGATCAGCCCGATTCCGATCATTCCATATAGGCTATATAGGTCCACGATGCAGAGTCCTTTTCTGGGTCAATAAAATCCCCGGGAGTCCTTTCTCCGGATCTCTCCGCCGGAATGATTCCATGGATGGAAAGGAGAGCAAGAGGAAGAAACGAGGGAAAGAGAAATTTTCTGAATGGCCCCCGTGCGGATCGACGGTCAAAACCCTGGTTTTTTCCCGGGAAGAAGCAAGACCTTGTTTCCTCTTATTCCGATTCAGGGCCAAGAATTGATTTCCTCTGGTTCCATATCTGGACGGCCTCCGCCGAGCGAGCTTCCTCGATTCCCTCCATGAATCCCCTTCCGGACTGGCACCCTTCAGGATGAATCTTCAAAAGATCGAAGAGGGAGAATCCTCCCCGGTGGGGAACCCCCGCGAGTGCCGTGTGATGCTTTCTTTTTGAACCTAGGTATCTAGGTGGGCGCCATATTATTGCTTTTGGCTTTCCCTGGGTCCCGAAGGACCGGGACCTGCCAGCCGCAACAAGGGACAGCTCCCGTTCTTTCGCTGTTGGCTCAAAGAATAGGGGCATCATCACAAACACCGCAGGGGATCGCTGTTTTTCTCCCTAACGAATCCTGGCATTAATCATCTCAATCAACTGACCCGACTTCGTCTCGATCTCTTCAACCTTCTGATGCAGATGGCTCCGCCCCTCCAGGGCCTCGAAATAATCGTTGGCAATATCCATGGCCGCTAAAATCGCCGCGTTGAGAGTTGAGGTGGTTCTGGTACCTTCGGAGATCTTCTTCAACTTCTCATCCACGTATTCCGCAATCTTTTTTACCCGTTCCTCTCCTTCGTCGCTTCTGATCGTGTATTCCCGGCCCAGAATCTCCACGCGCACCTGGTTCTTCATCCCTTTCCCACCGCAGCCTGGGGCAAGATAAGGCGGTCCACGCGTTTCAGCAGGCCCTCGACCTTCTCGCGCGCCGCCTCGCGCTCCCGGGAGAGAAGGGAAATCCTTTCCTTGAGTTTCTGAATTTCCAATTCTTTCTCCGCCAATCTCTCTCCCAGGGCGGTTGTTTCTTCCCGCATGGCCGAGTAAGCATTTACCAATCCGCTAATTTTCTCTTCGAGGATATCGAACGTATCCATCTCCTTGCCCACCTTGCCTGCTTCGCTTCCTCCTTCCCAAAGACTATTCCAGCTATTAGATATTATACTAAAATGTTTCCGTTGAAAGTCAAGGGATTTATGAAATTCCTGCCTTCAAGTCGTCAAAATGACATGAGTCCTTTTCCCTTGAGCGGAAATCCCCCCATTTGGGAAGCAGGATTTTCTGTCCGGTGAGGAAATCAGCACGCGCCAGGAGGATGGAAAAAGGCTGGCTTGGATAGGGGGATTTCGCCTCAGTCGCACGGACTGCGCTTTCCAGACTCCAGCAGAGACCGGCGGTATCCGGGGCTTTGGCTGACCTTCCGTCTCAGGGAGGATATGAGCCTGATGACGGAATCCAGCCCTCCATCGAGTTTGGTCTTCCCCGGATAGATTTCGTAATGCTCACGGTATTTCTGGGGGGTGATATCCGGCATGATCACATTGGCACCGGCGAGGAGAGCCTTCCTCCTCCCCTCCGGGTTCAGCACTCCCGATGCGGTGGTGGCCGGCAGATTGGTGTCCCGCGTCACCATGCGGGTGATGGCCAGAACCTTCAGGGTTAATCGCAAATCTCCGGGAGCGGCTTTCGCCAGCGGGGTTTGGGGATGGGGAATGAATGGACCGACTCCGATCATATCGAAGTTCGACTCCCGGAAGAGCTGAATGTCACGAATCAAGTCTTTTTCACTCTGCCCGGGAAGCCCGACCATATTTCCCGACCCCACTTCGTAGCCCAACCTTCGTAAAGTCTTGAGGGAGGCCAGCCTCTCCGTCAGGCTTCGCCCCGGGCGGAGTTTCGCGAAAAGATCCTCTGAGGAGGTTTCCTGTTTCAAGAGATAACGGTCGGCCCCGGATTTCTTCCAGACCCGATACTCTGTCTCGGAACGCTCTCCTACCGATAGGGTGATGGTCAGACCGGTCTCCTCCTTGATCCTGAGGATCAGATCGGAGAGGCGCTCCTTAGTGAACCAAGGGTCCTCCCCCGACTGGAGGACCACGGTCCGGAGCCCTCTGGCTTTGACCTCTTTCACCGAGGCGATGATCTCCTCCCCCGTCATGCGGTACCGCAGCAGTCGGTGATTGTCCCTCCGCAGCCCGCAATACAGGCAGTTCTGGGAACAGATATTGGAAAACTCCACGATGCCCCGTAGGTGGACTTCATCGCCCACCGACCTCTGGCGGACCCGATCGGCTGCCCGGAACAGGGCTTCGGCCTCTTCTTCATCCGGGGTCGCCAACAAGAAGACGAGATCGTCCGAAGGGAGATCCTCCCCCCGCTCACCGGCCTGAAGGATTTGAAGAAATCTCTCACGAATCATATTCAAAAACAGCTCGAAGTTTGGAGTTCGGGGTCCGGAGTCCGGAGTAACAGATATGAATGGAAGAACAAAAGGTTTTTACTCCGAACTCAAAACTCCGAACTCCGCACTAGAAGTAAAGATCCCGCTTCCCCTCCTCCAGTTCCTGAATCCTCTCCTGAGTCTTTTCCTTGAGGCCGGGGTTGGTGATTTCTTCGAGGTGGCTGGCCAGGGCCCCTTCCCCTACTTCGCGGGTCTCCGGGGTGGCGTAGTCCAGCAGGTACTCCTTGAAGGTGAGAACGGCGTTGGGACCGCACAGATGTTGGATCTCCCCCGGTTTGGCTATATCCATGAATTCTTTTCCCGTCCTCCCCCGCCGGTAGCAGGCCGTACAAAAGCTGGGAAGATAGCCGAGATTGCAGATGGAACGGATCACTTCATCGGGAGATCGGTGGTCGGCGGTCTGGAATTGGGCGCTGAGATCTTCCCCCTCTCCGCCTTCCTTGGCCCCGTAACCGCCCGGAGAGGTGCGCGATCCCGCACTGGTCTGGGAAATCCCCAGGGAAAAGGCTTCGGCTCTCATCTCCACGCTTTCCCGGGTGGAGATGATCATCCCCGTATAGGGGACGGAGAGACGGAGGACGGCGACCAGCCTTTTGAAATCCCCGTCCGCAACCAGATGGGGAAGGCGAAAATCCACGCCCGGGGCCGGGCGGATCCGGGGGACCGAGATGGTGTGGGGCCCCACGCCGAATCCCTCCTCCAGATGGCGGGCGTGAAAAAGGAGCGCCAGAACCTCAAATTTGTAATCGTAGAGGCCGAAGAGAACCCCCAGTCCCACGTCATCGATCCCCGCTTCCTGGGCCCGGTCCTGGGCCAGAACCTGCCGTTCATAATCCCTTTTGGGGCCTTCGTGGATGGCCTCGTAGGTCGCCCGATGGTAGGTCTCCTGGAATAGCTGGTACGTACCGATCCTGGCGGCTTTCAGGCGGCGGTAATGATCCACCGTGGTGGCCGCGATGTTTACGTTTACCCGGCGGATCTCCCCGTTCTCGATTTTGGTGTCGTAGATCGTGGCAATGGCTTCCTCCACGTAGTCCATATCCGAGAGGGAGGATTCTCCGCACTCGATGAGCAGCCGCTTATGCCCCAATTTCTCCAGCTCCTGGACCTGACTCTGGATCTCTTCCATGTTCAAACGCTTGCGGGAAATCAACCGGTTGTCCCTACGGAATCCGCAGTACCGGCAGTTGTTCACACAATAGTTACTCAGGTAGAGAGGGGCAAAGAGGACCAGGCGCTTCCCGTAAATCCTCATCTTCACTTCCCGGGCGGCCTGATAAATCTCCCCCAGGAGCTCCGGATCCTCCGTTTGAAGCAAAACGGCAGCCTCTTCGGGCTCCAGCCCCTTGGCTTCTTTGGCCTTCTCCAGGATTCCCAAGACCACTTCCCGGGGTTTTCCCCTCCCCTCTTCCAGATTCCTGTAAATTAGTTCCTCGTCGATCACTTTGATTTTTTCCGCCATCTCTCTTTCCTTTCTAAGTTCCGCTCAATTCCTAGGATTTGCGAATTAATGAAGAGCAGACATGCACCCCCGGGAGCATGCCCAGTTTGCCGGCCATCGATCCGATTTCATCCGTACTCCCGTCGACGATCAGGGCAATGACCGAAACTTTCCTCCCACGGTAGGGGAGTCCCATTCTTCCGGCGATCATCTCCCCATGCTCGCTGAGAATTTGATTGACCTGAGGAGCAATTTTCTTCCGGTCTTCAACCACGATCCCCACCACCCCCAGTCTTCTTTCCATCTCGGTTCCTCCGAAAAAAAAGCCCAGCCCCGAGGGGGCTGGGCTTCGGATTCCATCTCCGACCCTTCGTCCCCCTGAGGTCAGCAATCGCCTCCCTCGCAGGGAAATTCAACTGGTTACTGGTTACTGGTCGGGCGTTTTCGAACGCGCAACGAGTAACGAGCAACGGTTCTTATATCGGCAGGAGCACTCGAAAAGTGCTTCCCACATTCATCTGACTTTCTACCTCGATATCTCCATTATGCGCCTCCAGGATCCTTTTGGCAATGCAAAGACCCAGTCCCGTTCCGCTGATTCTTTGGGTCTCCTTGCTCTTCACCCGATAAAACTCATCGAAGATCTTTTCCCTCTCTTCTTTCGGGATTCCGATTCCCGTATCCTGGACCTCCACGTGGATGAAGGCATCGTTGGCCCGGGCGCGGACGAAGACTTTTCCGCCCGGGCGGTTGTATTTAATGGCATTGTCGACCAGGTTGGTGAAGACCCGGGTGAGGTCCTCCCGGTTGGCGGAGATCAAAGGCAGTTCCTCGGAAAAATCCGCGACCAGTTCGACCTGACGTTCAAGGGCCTCCCCTTTGATCAACTCCACCACCTCCCTCAGGAGGGAGCTGAGCTGAAGTCTTTCCTTTTCTCGGGAAACTCTGCCGCCCTGCATCCGGGAAATGGCCAGCAAGTCGTTAATCAGGGCCAGGAGCCCCCGGGTGCGCTCTCGTGACCGGTCGAGGATCCGGTTTATTTTTTGGGGGTCTTCCACCCCCACCCCATCCAGGATGACATCCAAATATCCCTCGATGGCCGCCAAAGGGGCCCGCAGCTCATGGGCCACCATGGATACGAAGGTGGATTTAGCCTTGTCCAACTCCTTCAGCTCGGTGATATCCCTCAAGACCGTGACTACCCCTATGATTTGTCCTTTTTCATCCTTTACCGGCGCGCAGTTGGCCATGAGCACCGGGTCGGAGGGAGAGGCGGGGGAGATTTCTTTGGAAGTCATCTCCTGGCCTCCCTTCAGGTTCAAGGTGCTCTCGATCAGCTCGACGAACTCCGGGCAGCCGGCCACCTGGTCCAGGGGCTCCCCCACCTGTACAGGTCGCTTGACCTTCAAAAGGCGTCGTCCCGAGGGATTGCAGAGCACCACCTGGCGGTCCCGGTTGGTGACCAGCAGGCCGTCCCCCATGCAATGAATGATCGTCTGGGTCCGATTCTTCTCGTTGGCCAGCTCGAGAAGATTTTTTTCCCTCTCCTCCCGCAGCCTCTTGGCCTCTCGCAGGAGGGCGCGTTTTTCCAGCCCCCGATTGACCCGAGTCCTCAGCTCTCCCGGGGTAAAGGGTTTGGGGAGATAATCGTAGGCCCCCTTCTGGACCGCCTCGATGGCCGTATCCAGCGTGGCGAAACCCGTGATCACGATCTTGACCAGGTCCGGGTCCAGCACATTCAGGTGCCCCAGGAGTTCCATTCCGTCCATTTGGGGCATCTTCAGGTCGATCAGGACGAGGTCGAAGTCCTGGGCCTTGGCCTTTTCCAGGCCCACCAGGCCGTTCTCCGCCACCACCGTCGTGGACCCCTGTTCGGACAGGATCTTGGCGCAAGCCACCCGAATGGGAGGCTCATCGTCGACGATCAAAATTTTGGTTAGTGGCATCATGGATCCGGCTCCTTCAGCCTTCTTTTTTGTCGGCCCGGCGACGCAGGAGCGTCTCCACTTTTTCCAGCAAGAGTCGGGGCTTGATCGGTTTGGAGTGGAAATCATCCACCCGCAGCTTCTTAAGGTCTTCCTCCGTCCGAGGAGTGAAGTCCATTCCCGTCTCGCGAGAAATGGAAGTCAGCATCAAAATGGGAATGGCTTGATACCGGGGATGGCTCTTGACCTTTCCGCTGAGCGCCATGCCGGCATCCAGATCCTCCATCATCAGGTCCAGGATGATGAGATCCGGTGTTTCTTTCTCCACCATCTCCCATCCTTCTTTTCCGGTGGAAGCGGAAAGAACCCGGTACCCTTTCCCCTCCAAGGAGAGCTTGCCGATTTCGATGAAATCCGGGTCATCATCCACGATCAAGATTTTCGGGCTGGTGCTCATCTTCCCCTCGCTCTTCTTCTCCTCTTCGGCGGAGAAAACCCGGGCTTCCCCATCAGCCCACCGTCTCCTGGCTTTTGGCCGAAGGGGACGCCGGCAGCTTCACCCAAAAGGTAGTCCCTTCCCCCACTTTGCTCTTCACTTCGATCGCCCCACGGTGCATCTTCACGATGCCGTAGGCGATGGCCAGCCCCAGTCCCGTTCCCTGGCCGATCTTCTTGGTGGTAAAGAAGGGCATGAAGATTTTATCCAGATTCTCCTGGGGAATTCCCTGGCCGCTGTCCTGGATCGTCACCTCAATCTGGTTGGCCCCCCCTTCCAGGAACCGCGAGCTCACCGCGACCCTCCCTCCTTCCGGCATGGCCTCGCCGGCGTTGGAGAAGATATTCAGAAACACCTCTTTTAGCTGCACCGGGTCTCCTCCTGTCGCGGGCAGGGAAGGATCCAGGGTCTTCAAGAGCTCCACCCTCCGGAAAGAGGGCTGGGCTGCCACCAGGGAGAGAACCTCTTCCAAGATTTTGTTGACATCCACATTTTCGACCTGAAGCTTTCTCTGACGGGCAAAGTCCAGGAGTCCCCGGACGATGTCCCGGCACCGGGTGGCTTCCTTGGCGATGGTCTCCAGCTCTTCCTTGCGGGTGTCCTTTCCCTCCAGCTTCTCCAGGATCATGTGCGAATACAGGAGAATGGTCCCCAAGGGGTTGTTGATTTCATGCGCCACCCCGGCAGCCAGCTGCCCCACCGAAGCCATTTTCTCCGACTGGATCAACTGCTGCTGGGTCTCCCGAAG
>PMCE01000174.1:41243-45356 GCA_003154025.1 Syntrophaceae bacterium | reverse complement strand
CCGCAGTTCAGCTCATCTTCCGGATGGATCTTGTTGGTCCGCCGGAGGATCTCCCGGATGATGTCCGGACTCGGCGTGGTCAGCCTGCGATCGTCCTCCGTAAAGGACCGCTTCATGGAGATCCGGGAATACCTGCGAACATCACTCTTGTGGCGGTCTTCCCGTTCGGCCTTGAGGCGGGATTGGACATAGTTGGCTACCAACTCTTTGCGGGAAAAGACCGAAAGCTCGTTGGGGAACCCCGGCCCATTGATGCATCCTTCGCAGAAGAGGAGGTCTAGGAATTTAGCCTCGATGGCCCCTTCCAGGACCTCATTCAGGATCTGGGTACAGGCCTCTTTCCCCTCCGTCACCAGGATTTGGTTCTGGCAGATGTCTTCCTTCAAAGCGGCACTGCGCAGCAGCCCTCCAGGCACCGGAAAGATGCGCCCGAGCCGCGGAAGAGGGCCATCGAAATCGCTCTCCGGAAGTTTCTCCAGGATCAGCCCGGCCTCCTGGAACATCTGGTCCAGCTCTCCAAAGGTCAGCACGGCGTCCACGTCGCCCGCCACCTCGGGATCATCGATCTCCTCCTTCTTGGCGATGCAGGGACCGACGAAGACCACCTTGGCCCCCGGCCGGAGGCTTCGTTTGATCACCCGGCCCATGGCCACCATGGGGGAGACGATGGGCGCCACATTCCCTACCAGCGAAGGGAAATACTTCTTGATGTAAAGGATCAGCGCCGGGCAGGGGGAGGATATAAAGGTCTTGTTCCCGTTTCGTTTGACCCAGCGGGCATGGGCCTTGGCCACCAGGTCCGCTCCGAAGGCCACTTCCATAACCTCGGTAAAGCCCAGATTCCGCACGGCGGTAACGATCTGGCCCGGCTTGCCCTGGGGAAAGGCCGCCGGGAAAGAGGGGGCCAGGCAGGCGATGATATTCTGGGAATCCCAGAAGAGATTCTTCACTGACGCGATGGAATCGCGGATGGCCTTGGCCTCCTGCCTGCAAACCTTGATGCAGGAACCGCAGGCGATGCACCGCTCGGCCACGACCTTGGCCTGGCCGTCCTCCACCTTGATGGCCTTGGCCGGACACTTGCGGACGCAGGTGTAACAGCGTCGGCATTTTTCCTTGATGGTGGAGACCACGGTCATCGTATTTCCCGCGCTTGGTTCAGTCTTTCCCGGTCTATGCCCGGGGGACCGTTCAGGGACCCTTTCCCGCTTTGGGTTTTTCCGGGTACTTCCCCCGGGCCGTGTATTTCGTATGGAGCAGATGGTGGGACTTTTCCCCCAGGGGCTCCTTCAGGAACTCTTCGTAGATCTTCTTGATCGAGGGGTTCTCGTGGGACTTACGGATCTTCAGGCTTTTGTCTTCACTGTACAGGGCTTGAGCGCGGAGACGGCGGATCTCGTTATTCACCGGAATCGGCTGCCCGCCGCCGGCCACGCACCCTCCCGGGCAGGCCATGACTTCGATGAAGTGGTAGTTAGCTTTTCCCGCAGCCAGGCGGTCCATGAGTTTCTTGGCGTTGCCCAGCCCATGGGAAACGGCCACGCGGACTTCGCCGATCCCGTCCACGTTCACCGCGGCTTCCTTGACCCCTTCCAGGCCGCGGACGCCGGCAAATTCCACATTTTCCAGCTTCTTTCCTGTAGCCACTTCATAGGCCGTCCGCAGGGCTGCCTCCATGACTCCCCCGGTGGCTCCGAAGATCGTCGCCGCCCCGGTGTACTCTCCCATGGGATTATCATACTGGCCATCGGGCAGGCTGGCAAAATCGATACCCGCATTCTTGATCATCCGCGCCAGCTCGCGGGTGGTGAGGACATAATCCACGTCCCGAAACCCGCTGTCGGCCATCTCCGGCCGGTTACACTCAAACTTCTTGGCCGTGCAGGGCATGATGGACACGGTCACGATCTTGGAGGGATCGATCCCCGCCTTCTTGGCATAGTACGTCTTCGCCAGGGCCCCCAGCATCTGGTGGGGGGACTTGCAGGTGGACAGATGGGGTAGCAGCTGGGGATAGAAATGCTCGATATATTTGATCCACCCCGGGCTGCAGCTGGTGATCATGGGGAGCGTGCCCCCTTCCTTCACCCGTTTCAGAAGTTCATTCCCTTCCTCGATGATGGTCAGGTCGGCGGCGAAGTTGGTGTCAAACACCACGTCAAAGCCCAGTCTCCGCAGGGCTTCCAGCATCTTGCCCGTGACCAGCGTTCCCGGGGGTAGACCGAATTCCTCCCCCAGAGCGGCCCGCACGGCCGGAGCATCCTGGGCGATGACGATTTTATCCGGGTCGTGGATGGCCTTCCAGACCTCTGCGGTGTAATCCTTCTCGCTCAAGGCCCCCACCGGGCAGACATTGATGCACTGGCCGCACAGGGCGCAGGCCACCTCCCCCATTTCATCCCCGAAGGCCGGGCCGATGTAGGTATCGAATCCCCTTTCCTGGGGGCTGAGGGCGCCGACCTGCTGAATCTCCTGGCAGACGGTTACACACCGTCGGCAGAGGATGCACTTGCTCGAATCCCTTACCACGGAGGGGTTGGAGTCGTCGATTCTCCCCTTCGGCTTCTCCCCCTGGAAGCGGATCTCCCGGATCCCCAGCTCTTCGGACAGCTTTTGCAGCTCGCATTTGCGATTCTTGACGCAGATCAGGCAATCCTGGGGATGGGCGGACAGAAGCATTTCCACGGTGAACTTTCTCGCCTGCTGCACCTTCCGGCTGTTGGTGTGGACCACCAGCCCGTCCGCCGCCGGGAACACGCAGGAGGCCTGCAGGCTGCGATTCCCTTCGATCTCCACCAGGCAGACCCGGCAGGCCCCGATGGCTTGAACTTCGGGGAGGTAGCAAAGCGTGGGGATATGGATATTCGCCTCCTTGGCCGCCTCCAGGATGGTCGTCCCGGCAGGGACTTTCACTTTCTTTCCGTCGATGGTCAGACTCACCATGCTCATTATTCAGTCTCCTTTTTCGAACCCAAAATTCAAATCATTCACCACCGAGAGCATAGAGCGGAAAGAGAATTTCCAAATTCCAAATCCCGAATAAGCCGCAAAATCCAAATTCCAATTCCGAAACTCGCTTACATGTTTGGTTTATTTGAATTTTAGTCATTGGAATTTGTTCTTCTCCGCGCTCTCCGTGGTTTAATTTCTGTTAGTCCTGGCGGTAACAATGGAGGCAGCGCTTGGCCTCTTCCACCGCCAGCCGCGCCGAGTACCCCATTTCCACTTCCTTGAAGTTGTGGTACCGGTCGCTCAGGGGCACCGCCGGCATTTCGATGCGCGGATGTTCCTCGGAGTAGGCCTCCTCGTCGAAGGAAACCTTGAGCCCCTTCAACTGATCCCGGAAGGCGTTGGGCATCTTTCCATCTCCGCCCAGGTACTTGTCGATGGCCATGGCGGCCTTCTGCCCGTCCCCCATGGCTTCCACGGCCGAGGCCGGTCCCCGAACGCTGTCTCCCCCGGCATAGATCCCGGGAGTTCCCGTTGCCAGGGTATCCGGTTCCACCCGGAAGGCGCCGCTGGAATCAAATTCAAACCCGTTGCCCTGGAAGCATCCCGTATCCGGGACCTGGCCGACCGCCGCGATGACCGTGTCTGCTTCCACCTCGAACTCCGACCCGGCGATGGCCGTCGGACGCTTGCGGCCGCTGGCGTCGAACTCGCTTAGGCTCATGCGGCGGCACTGCATCCGCTTCACCCCGCCATTGCCCCCCCACATCTGGCCGGGGGCCACCAGGTAATGGATCTTTATCCCTTCCTTCTCCGCCTCCCCGATCTCCCAGGAGGCCGCCGGCATGTCTTCTTTGAGCCGGCGGTAGAAGATCTGGACTTCCTTGGCCCCCAGGCGGAGGGCCGTCCGGGCCGCATCGATGGCCACGTTTCCACCGCCGACGACGGCCACCTTTTCTCCCACCTTCACCGGTTTGCCCAGATTCACATCCCTCAGGAAGGTGACTCCGTCTAGAACTCCCTTGAGCTTTTCCCCGGAAACGCCCAGCTTCAACCCTTTGTGGGCCCCGGTGGCCAGGAACACGGCCTTGAATCCTTCAGCCTTCAAGGCTTCCACATCGGTCACCGGAGAATTCAGTTTCAACTCCACCCCCAGCTTCAGGA
>PMCE01000174.1:39548-41193 GCA_003154025.1 Syntrophaceae bacterium | reverse complement strand
GAGCAGATCCCGATGGGGGACTCCACCTGCTCCCGGCGGCACTTGGCCTCGCAGGGATGGAAGCAGATCCGCCCCATGGTGGCCGGCAGAGGGTTGCGCTCTTTGATCACCGCCAGGGCCTCTTTGAACTTCCCCTCGCTGAGGAGAGTCACATAGCCCCAGGCATTGTTGTCCGCCGGGCAGGCATTCTGGCAGGGAGCGTCGAACATGGCCTGGCAAACACCGGCCCGGCAATGCTTGTGTTTAATGTGTTCTTCGTATTCGTCACGGAAGAAGCGCAGGGTGGAGAGGACCGGGTTGGGAGCGGTCTGGCCGAGACCGCAGAGGGCTGACTCCCGGATCCGCTCGCCGAGCTCGATCAATTGGTCGATGTCTCCGGCTTGGCCCTTGCCTTCGACGATCCGCTGGAGGATCTCCAGCATCCGCTTGGATCCGATCCGGCAGGGAGGGCATTTGCCGCACGATTCATCCTGGATAAAATCCATGAAGAAGCGGGCCAGGTCCACCATGCAGGTGTTTTCGTCCATGACGATGAGCCCGCCCGACCCCATGATGGCTCCCACTTCCTTGACCGATTCGTAGTCCAGGGAGATGTTCAGGTGCTCCCGGGGAATGCAGCCGCCCGAGGGGCCTCCGATCTGGGCGGCCTTGAACTTCTTGCCCCCCTTGATCCCGCCGCCCACGTCATAGATCAATTTTCCCAGGGAGGTACCCATGGGGATCTCCACCAGTCCGGCGTTCCCGATGTCCCCGGCCAGGGCAAAGACCTTGGTCCCCCGGCTGGACCCGGTTCCGAAATGGTTGTACCAATCCGCCCCCTTGAGGATGATGGGGGGAATGCTGGCGTAGGTTTCCACGTTGTTGAGCAGCGTGGGCTTCTTCCACAGGCCAGCCACCGCTGGGAAGGGCGGCCGAGGCCGCGGTTCTCCGCGCTTGCCTTCGATGGAGGTCATGAGCGCCGTCTCTTCGCCGCAGACGAACGCCCCAGCGCCGATCCGGATCTCCAGGTCGAAGTGGAAGGGGGATTCGAAGACGTTCTTCCCCAAGAACTTAAACTGCCGGGCCTGTTCGATGGCATGGCTCAGCCGCTCAATGGCCAGGGGGTACTCGGCCCGCACATACACGTACCCCTGGGTGGACCCGATGGCATAACCGGCGATGGCCATGGCTTCGATGACGCTATGGGGATCGCCCTCCAGGACGCTCCGGTCCATGAAGGCCCCCGGGTCTCCCTCATCCGCGTTGCACACCACGTACTTCGGGCTTCCCTGCGCCTGCTGGGTAAATTTCCACTTGGTGCCGGTGGGAAACCCGGCCCCCCCCCGGCCCCGCAGTCCCGAACGGAAGACCCCATCCACCACTTCTTCCGGGCTCATTTGGGTCAAGGCCTTGGCCAGAGCTTCATACCCATCGCGGGCGATGTATTCCTCGATCTTCAACGGGTCGATCGCGCCGCAGTTGCGCAGGACGATNNCCCATCGCGGGCGATGTATTCCTCGACATTCATGGGGTCGATGAGGCCGCAGTTCCGCAGGACGATTTTTTCCTGGAGTTTGAAGAAGTCGATCTCCTTGAGGGTGGGGATCAGCTTCGTCGTGGCCGGCTCCGCGTACAGGAGACGCTCGACCACTCGACCTTTAAATAG
>PMCE01000174.1:38917-39528 GCA_003154025.1 Syntrophaceae bacterium | reverse complement strand
AGGTCGCAGGAGCCGATGCAGCCCGTCTCGATGACCTTGATCTCCTCCTTCAGGCCGAATTCCATGACTCCCTGGACTAAGGCATCCCGTACCTCCCGACATCCAGAAGAGACGCATCCGGCGCCCGAACAGACCAAAACATGATTCCGCCACATTTCCATTCCTATTCCTCCTAAGTTATCCGCTCAACCGCCCTTTGGCAGGGAGGTATTTTCCTCTTTCAGGCGTATTTTCCCAGGATCTCTACGATCTTGGTGTTCTTCACCCGGCCGAAGACATCTTCCCCGATGGTCATGGCGGGAGACAACCCGCAGGCTCCGATGCACCGGACCACCTCGAGGGAAAACCGGCGGTCTTCCGTCGTTCCCCCCACGGGGACCTCCAGCTTCTTCTGNNTCCCTTGGGGACCACGGTGAAAAAAGAGTAGAAGGTTACCACCCCGGAGACCTCGCTCAGGGGGATTCCCATCCCGTCGGCGATCCTCCGCTGTACCTCCCGCGGCAGGTAGCCGAAGAGGGTTTGGGCTTTGTGCAGGACCAGGATCAAGGCGCCCGCCTTTCCCTTGTGGGAGGAGATCATCCGATCTAGTTCTTGGTACCGCAGTTCTTCGG
>PMCE01000174.1:0-38850 GCA_003154025.1 Syntrophaceae bacterium | reverse complement strand
GATTTGGTGCTTGATCATTGGAATTTTTCTTTCCCCTCTGTTTTCTCTGTGTTCTCTGCGGTGAAAATTTATTTTTCTTGAGCGAAGACGAACTCGTTCACCACTTTGCCGCCGAGAACGTGCTCCTTGACAATCCTTCGGGCCTTGTCCGGGTTGACCTTTCCATAGGTCACCTTCTTCTCTCCCGGCAGGAAGACGTCGACCAGCGGCTCCTGTTCGCAGAAGCCGGCGCACCCGCTTTGGGTCACGGTCACGTTCTCCGTATTCTTCCGGGACAGTTCGTCCTTGATGGCCGCCATGACCGGCCGGGCTCCGGCGGCGATCCCGCAGGTTCCCATGCCGATCACCACTTTAACGGCCTTTTCCCCGCTGCGCAGGTCGATCTCTTTCTGCATCTTCTCCCGAATTTTTTTGAGCTCTTCTATGTTCACCGTAGCACCTCCATGATTTTGGGAAAGCTTGCGGCTCCGATTTTTTTCAAACCTTGTTGAACGTCCTGGCGGATGAAATCGTGGACCGAAGGCTCATCCAAACGCACGGGTCCCAGAATCTCCCGCATCTCCCGCGTCGCCAGCCGATAGGTCTGGCCTTCTACCCGATGCTCGTAGAGAAAATCCACCTCGGGGTTCCCGCAGATCAGGACCGCCAGGGTCTCTCCCATGTCTCCCAGGGGAGCCCGGTCGAAGTGGTCCAGCCGGAAGATGGCCGAGATCTTCGTCCCTCTCCCTTCCTCGGATTCAACCTCCAGGCGGCCGCCGCATCGTTCCGCCGCCAATTTAAAGAGGGGAAGCCCCAAACCGACCTCCCTCGTGGTCCGGGAGGTGTAGAAGGGATCCGTCACTCTCCGGATCTCTTCAGGCGCCATCCCCCGCCCGTTGTCTTCCACTTCCAGGGTCAGAAGATCCTTCCCCAGGTCTTCCCCAATCCGAATCTCCACCTGCGAAGCCTGGGCCGCCAGGGAGTTCTGAGCGATGTCCAGAATATGCATGGAAAGCTCCAGCATTCCTCAGCGCTCCCCTGAAATTCCCAGCTGATACAAACGTCCCACGACTTCAAAGGTGGGGAGAGGGGTCCGGAAAATGGGGACCATCTTCTCCACGGCTTTCTCCAGGGTGTCCGGGTCCGGCTGAGCCCCGTTGACCAGCAAGATCCCGGCCAGGTCCCGCATGACCGCAATGGCCACGATGTTCAAATGGGTCTGCCGGGTTACCCATAGGTCCCCTTCGATGGAGTTGGCCAAGACATCGCTCAGGAGATCGGAGGCGTATCCGGTCCTGACCTCGCCTTCAATCGGTATATTCTGAGTCTTCAACTCCAGACCCATCCGCTCTGCCAGTTCCTTGAGATTCATCTTCTGCACGGGAGATCCCTTCACCTTCGTTTCCCTTTCGATTTGGGCGGGCTTCCCCAAGAGGTCCCCTTGCGGAGTCCGGTTCCAGGGGGGTTGTTCGCTTTCAGAACGTAGAGGCAATCGGTTTCCAGGGCGTATCCTTGAACTACATCTTCGGCCAAGGCCAGGCAATTGGGACACCCGCAGGCCCCGCAGTCGATCCCCGGAAACCGTTTCACCGCTTCATCGATGCAGCGCAGTTTTTCCATGGCCGCTTGCAGATTTTCATCCAACCGCATCCCAGCTCTGGGAGAAATGGGCTGCTCAAAAAGGTAAGCGTTCGATTCTTCCCCCCTCCAGTGCCCCCGAGGGCTCTCTCCGGACCGAGGAGGATTCTTCCGGACCCAGGAGGAAAGCTGAAAACGCGCCCAATAGGGATTCCGGACGTTCAGCGAACCGCCCAGGCAACCGCCTGGACAAGCCCAGGCTTCGATAAAAAGGACTTCTTCCAAGAGTCCATTCTCCGCCAGTTCCAGGACTTCAGCCACCTGGTGAATTCCATCCACAATGAGGGGAAGGTCGATCCCCAGGGCCTTACTCTGTCCCCCCGGAAAAGCCCACTCCACGGCCAGAGTCGAAGGGATCTGCCGGGAGGGGCCCCCCTCTTCCTTCCGGAGCAAGAAAGCCCGTAAAGGATTGTATAAATCAACCACCGGGATGACCCGATGGTAACCTCCTTCAACGGTTATGGCGTCGATCGCCGCTTCGGCCTTGGCCAAGCAGGGAACGACATAGCCCAGGTTGGAGGACGGTCCCCCTTCGAGTTCCTGCTTGAGCCCCTGGGCCATGATTTCATAGGGCGGAGCGACCGGTAGCAGATTCTCCAGGAGTGAGGGAAACTTGACCTGCACCAGCTGGACCACCGCAGGGCAGTCCGAGGAAATAACCGGGGGAACCGACTTCCCGGAGGCCATGAAGTGCCGCGCTGCTTGGCAGTAAAGGGCCAAGCCTTCGCCCATTTCCCGTGCCCCCGAAAAGCCTATCTCCGAGAAAGCCTCCAAGACCATTGCAGGATCCCGGTCTCCAAACTGCCCGAATACCGCCGGGTCCAGAACCGCCAGAGTTTCTTCTCTCTGTCCTGTTGGCTCCCCGAGTCCAACCCGGACCGTCCACGCTTCCCAGGGGCAAACGCGGAGACATTCCCCGCAATGAATGCACCGGTGGAGCCTGGCCTCGGCCTTCCCTTGACGAATCCGGATGGCCTCCGTGGGGCATACCCGAAGGCAGTGGGTGCAGCCCACGCAGAGTTCAGACCGTAAGGTTAAAAGCGGTCTGCCCACCTGCCCCGGTCTCTCACCTGTCCCTTTTCTTACTTTCATTCAGATTGACTTTGAACCGCAGCGTCGTTCCCCGGTTCACTTCTGTTTGAATATCCATCCAATCCGAATTCTTCTTGATGTTCGGAAGACCCATCCCGCTCCCGTAGCCCAATTGCTTTACGTAGGGGGGGGCCGTCGAATATCCTTCTTTCATCGCCAGCTGAATATCAGGGATTCCGGGACCCACATCGGCAATGGTCACTTCCACGCATTGATCTTCAAGACAAACCCGAATCGTGCCCTTGTGAGCGTAAACGATGACGTTCAATTCGGCTTCGTAGGCCGCTGTGGCGATGCGGCGAATGATGCCCGGCGCAAGCCCCAAGAGCTTCAATCGGTTCTTGATTTCGAAAGAGGCCTCTCCGGCCTTCTTGAAATCCTGCCCCTGGATTTCAAACTCGGCAATCATGGAGATTAGGTGGTTAGCTATCTTTTTCTCCTTATTTCTTAAACACTAGCAAGGAAGATGCCAGAAAGCACAAAATTCCTTCCCCGCTCCATTTAGAAAGATATTGAAATCAATGTATTTTTTTGCAGCCCCGGGCTCCGCCTCCCATCTTTATCCAAGGAATATTAAGAAAATATGACAAAATGTCATTATTTTTTTAAGTATTTTTGCGAGGGTGCCAAATATATCAAAAGAATCATATAATTTAACTTGTTTTGACATTTTGTCGGGTTTAATTAAGGTAATAATCGGAAGGGTAAAAGCAGTATGTGGATTAAAGACCCCGAAATACCGGTCCCGACCCTTCGCTGAAAAGAAGGAATAATATTTCGGAAACGGAATCAGCGGCTTCTCTTCGCCAACCTCCTGCGCAAAAGAGCGAGGGCCGCTCTGAATTCTTCGCTCCCCATGAAATAACAGGAAGCTCCGTAGACCAGGATCCCGACCAGCAGACTGGCGGAAAGAAGAGCAAGTTTCTCCCAGGTGAAACCCGCCATATCCCAGCGACCCACAAGGCAGATCTCGTAGGCCGCCACCCCCATGAGAAGGGAAGCGCCCAGGTTTTTCCCCGAAGACCGAAGGATTCTTCCGGCCCCCAGAGGGCCGATCTTCCTACGCAGAAGGATGGCCAGGAGGGCGAAATTCAGGCCTGCGGCCAGGGAGGTTGCCAGGGCGAGCCCTCCATGTCTCAGGGGAAACATGAAAAGGGCTCCCAAGACCGCATTGGCGATCAGGCTTAGAAAGGCAACTTTGACCGGCGTTCGAGTGTCCTGGAGGGAATAGAATACAGGAGCGATGATCCGGGCACCGGCGAAGGCCGGAAGCCCCAGGGAATAGTATAGAAGGGCCTGGGAGGTCATTTCCGTAGAAAAAGCAGTGAAAGCTCCTCTTTGAAAGAGGACGTTCAGGGTCGGCGTTCCCAGGGCTATCAGGCCGGCCATGGCAGGAAGGATCACGAAAAAAGTAAGCCGCAGAGCAAAAGAGAGAGTCTCCTTCACCTCTTCGATCGATCCTTTTGCCGCTTGTTCGGATAAGGGGGGGAGGACCGCGGTGGCGATGGAAATGGCAAAGATCCCCATGGGGAATTCCAGCAGCCGGTCGGCGTAATAAAGATAAGAGACGCTTCCCTCCGGGAGGTAGGATGCCAAGAAAGTGTTTACGATGACATTCAACTGGGTTACGGCCAGCCCCAGGACCGAGGGCGCCATAAGGGCCCCGACCCTTCTGACCCCTGGGTGGGAGAGATCGAAGCGGAATTTCAGCCCAATCCCCTTTCGACGGAGGAAGGGGATTTGAAAGAGAAACTGGGCCGCCCCTCCCAGGAGAACACCGATGGCCACAGCTAGAATGGGTTCGGCGAAGAGCCCGTACAGCCCCAGAGTACAGACGATGATGGACAGGTTAAGCAGTACCGGGGCAAGAGCCGGGCCGGTGAAATGCCGGAGGGTGTTCAAAACTCCCATGGCCCAGGCCACCAGACCGATAAAAAAGATGTACGGGAACATCACCCGGGTAAGAAAGACGGTTAGCCTGAACTTCTCCGGGTCCTGGGAAAAGCCATAAGCTATGGCTTTCACGATCCAGGGAGAAAAAAGGGTCCCCAGAAGGCTCAGCAGCATCAAGAAGAAGGCCAGGACGGTAAAGGAGGCGTTGAGAAACTCAGCGATCTCATCCTTGGATTTCTGGTTCAGGTAGGCCGAGTAAACCGGGATGAAAGAAACGGTGAGAGACCCCTCGCCGACCAGCCGACGCAGGAGGTTGGGGATCCGGAAGGCGACGAANNAAAGCATCTGTGGCGGCCCCGGCCCCGAAGAGTTGGGCCACAATCATGTCCCGGAGAAAACCGAAAATGCGCGAAAGAAGAGTGGCTCCTCCTACGACCGTTGCGCCTTTGGCGATTGTTGTTTTGATGCTCATCGGTTACACATTAAAATTCCAAACACCAAATCCCAAACAAATTACAGAATCCAAATAACAATGGCCGAAACAACCATTCTTTGTTTGGAATTTGGGATTTGATGCTTATTTGATATTTGGTGCTTGGGATTTGGTGATTGTTCTCGCAACTTTAACCAAGAAAGCCCTTGACTTTGCGGCGGTTATGTTTTTTAATAATATATTAAATTCTCTACCCGGAGGAAGAGCTTTGGCCACTCATGCTTCTGCCCTGAAAAGGGCCCGACAGAGTGAAAAGAAAAGAATGCGGAATGTCTCGGTTAAAACGACGCTGAAGACCCATGCCAAGAAGGTCCTGCAGGCCGTGGAAAGCAAGAATTCCGACGAAGCCCGCAAGGCCTTGGCCAGCGCCATCCCGGCTTTTCAGAAAGCGGCCGGCAAGAAAGTCATCCACAAGAAGACCGCTGCCCGAAAAATTTCCGACCTGGTCAAAAAGGTAAATTCCCTTTCTTCGCCAGCGTGATCCCGTTCTCCCCTATCCCCTCCTCCCGAATGGGTCCCGCGAGGCCTCCCGAGCGCCCCTCGATTCGCCGAGGAGGGTCAGGAGGTAGTCCTCGAGGACAAGCCCCTTATCCGCCCGGGTCAATTTCAGGCTTTGATCGGCCTTCAGCGTAACCTTCCACAATCGGTCCAGCAGAGAGGGAGAAAAATTTTCCGCCTGCCGCCAGAATTCTTCCGCATGGCGGGGGTGAATACGGACCTTTCCCTCGACCTCTTTTTTTGAAAGCCCCTCGGCCCGTAGATTCTTCGCTCTTTGAATCAACCGGAGGTGCCGGACCACCAGGCTGAACAGCAGGACGGGCGGCTCCCCCTGCTGCAGGTTTTTGTGGAGGAGCCGTATCGCCTCTCGGGCGTTCCTTCGCCCCACGGCCTGGGGCAGTTCGAAGGGGCTCTCGCTGCGGGTATCTTCAGTGAGGGCGAGAATATCTTGCTCCCCGATCCTCTCTCGGGGGGCCTTCCCCAGGATGAGCTTCTCAAGCTCCGTCCGGATTTCCCGCAGGTTGGATCCCACTCGTTCCACCAGCAGGGTGGCAGCCTCGGCGGCGATGGAATACCCGAGTTGTTCCGCCTGGGTTTGGATCCAGCGGTGCAGGTCTTTTTCAAAAGGCGGGTAGAAAGGGACCACCGCGCCCTTCTTCTCCAAGCCCTGGAAAAATTTGGCCCGCATGTCCGCCTTCTCCCCAATGAAGACGGCGCAGGTCTGGGGATTCGGATCTTGAAAGTAGGCGACGAAAGGAAGGGGATTCTTCCTCCAGAGCGGGTCCGCCTGCCGAATAATTACCAGCCTGCGGGGGGAGCGGACGGGAAAAGACTGCAGGCTGGCCAGAAGGGACTCGGCTGGAGTCTCGGCGGCATCCAGGACCTCACGGTTGAAGTCCCGGGTAGCGGGAGAAAGCGCCCGTTCTTCGATCCTTTTCAGCGCCTCGTCGATCAGCCACCTCTCCGGACCCCAGAAGTAATAAAGAGGAAGTAACGGGCCCTTGCGGATCTCGCGGAAAAAATCGGTTGCGTTCATCGATTGGCCGTCTTAAACGAAGGGAATGGAACCATCAAAATCCGCCCAGGATGAGTTCGTGAATCCTTTCGGCGAGCAGCACGGAGATGGCACGGATCGCATCCCGTTTATTTTGCTCCGTGGTGTTCAGATCGGCGACGACCGGGTAATTCCGCCATTCGTTCATCGTCTCCCGGTAGAGGACCTTGCCGTCTTTCACCCCCTGAAAGGTAAACTCCACGGTCAGCGTGGCCCGGTACTCCGTGGAAACCTGGGTGGAGCTGGTCACCGCCACCGGAGTGGCAACGAAATACCTCACCGTTCCTGTCAGGAGAGCATCCGCCGAATCTCGCGTGGTGACCGACAGCCGCCTGGTAGCGATGAATTTTTCCACCAGGGCCCGGGTGACATCAGTTTCGATCCCGGTCAGGTCCGTCCGGTTGCCGAAGATCGGAATGGCCAAGGAATGGATTTCCCCGGGGAGGTTGGTTTCTTTTCCCCGCATATGGTAACCACACCCGCCAAGAAGAAAGACCCCAAGTAGGGTAAGATGGATGAGTCTTTTCAAACGGAACCCCCTTAATCCAGGACGATCATCACCCGGCAATCCTCCAAGAAGGTCCCTTTCTGCGTAAAGGGAGCCAATTTCTGAGCATTCTCCGGGGCTAGGACGATGTCCGCAGGATTTGTTCGATCCAGCTTGGAACCTTTGAGGGTCAGAGGGTTCTTTCCCACTCTGGGGTTGGTCTGAGCGGCGGTCAAATCCCGGGAGAAGAGGGCCAACCCGTTCTGCGCGGCCTTCTCCGGCGGGACATACTGCCCGCGGTATAGTTCCATCCCCCCTTCATCCAGAACGCGGATGATCAGGGCGGGCTTCATCCCCAATTTCCGGGCATCAAGGACCAACCCCGTGAACGGCGGAAGTTCCGCGGGACTGGGCAGGGGTTTCGCCACGACTGGGACCGGCACGGGCGGTGGTTCCGGTTTCTTTCCGGGAACGGGCATTGCCGAAGGAGGGGAAGGCTCGGGCGTTTTCTGGGGGAGGACCGCTGCCGGCGGACTCGGCGGAGGGGGCGCAGGCTGTGCGCTCGGCGGAGGGCCGGACTTGACCTCTGGAGCCAGCGGAGGAAGCGGCGGCGGAAGAACTCTTTTCTCCGGTTTGGATTCGGGTACCGGAATGGCAGGTCTGTCCCCTCCCCGTTTGGCCTCGGTTGCGGCTAGCATCATGAGAGAGACGAAATCTCCGGCGAGATCAGCGGCCACGGTCACCTCGATCGCCCCGTCGGAAAGGTATCTCCGCAGGCTCCGCACCTCCACCGAGCCCTGGATGAAGCCTTCTGCCTGGAGCCGGATCTGATCGTTCTTGACCATGAAATTTTCCACCAAGGTGGAAGAATCAACCCGGACTCCTTTGAGAACCTCCAATAGATTCCTCCGGGCATCGGTCAGGGCGGCCCGTTCGGTCATCAGGCGCGCCTGAGCAATGTTCCGGGCTTCTTTAGGCGGTGCGCCGTTCCCTTTGGCCAGGAGTATTCCCTTCGTCCAGTTAATCTCCCCGCTGCCGACGATTTCGATGACCTCGCCGGATGCTGCCCAAGCCCCCCCGGAAATCAGAGCCAAGATGAAAAAACCGAGGACGATGGATTGAATTCCTTTCACGGCTTCCTCCCTGCGAAGGCCTCTGGCTCCGGTCTTTCCAGCCAAGGCTTCAGGTTGACCTCCCCCAGGAAATGCGACTCCGGCGGCGGACTCGCCCCCCACCAATTCTCCCGGGCATCGATGTAGATGGTCGAGTGGCTCTGGATGGAAAAATGATTCTCCAGAAAATTGTTCCGGTTGACTCTGGGCCTGGCCGCTCCCAGGACCACGAGCGCTCCCGTCCCCGTATTCTGGGTGAAGGTGCTGTAGGAGATTTTGGGCGCCCCCTCATGGGTCACCTTGATCCCGGCCTGGACGTTCCGGGCGATCAGGCAGTGGTCGATCTCCGGGGCTCCGGAAGCGATTTCCAGGGCGGTCTCCGCAAATTCAAAGATGGAATACCGGAAGTAGCTGGCCACTGCCCCGCTCTTTTCGAAACGGACGGCCGCCGGGAAGGCTCCCGGGAGGGGAGAGGAGTCGCTGGAGGTGAAGGTGATCCATCCCTCCGGAGTTCCCCGGGCATCGATCCCGCCATTTTTGACCACGATCGAGGCCCCCGAGTTAAATCGTAGCGTGACTCCGGGCTGAATGAAGAGGGTCGCTCCCCCATCGATGGTGACCTCCCCATCCACTAGATAAGGGCTTTGGCCCAAGGTGAGGAAGGAGTCCCGGGTCAGATTTCCCTTGAGGAGTCCCGCCAAAATGGGAAGCTCGACGGGTTTCCCCTGGGGGAAGGGAGCATCGAGAACGCGCTGGTAATCAACCCTTCCGTAGATCCGCCCGGCGAGTTTGGAGCCCTCTTTGGACCCCCACCAGTTTTCGTTGGCCTCCACGGGAAGGTCTTTCCCCCGGGTGTTATAAACCTCAAATTTCCCGTTATCGTGGATGTTATTCTGACTCAGCCGGGGCGAAGAAGATAGTACCCGTACCCCCGTTTCTCCGTTGTTCAGGATCTGATTCTTCAGAAGAACGGGATTGGCCTCCCGTACCACGACCCCGTCCTTCTCGTTCCCGCGAATCTCGTTCTCCTCCAGGACCGGAGTTGCCCCTTCCGAGATTTCCAGTCCCGTCCCATTCCCCGAAATCACATTCCCCTGAATCCGCGGCTTGGAAAAGGATTCCTGGATGCGAATTCCCACCCGGTTCTTGGACAGTTCATTGCCCAGGATCAGGGGAGAAGAGGATAAGCAGGTGATCCCGGCCTGGGCGCCGGTGATCTTCACGTATTCCAGGGCGCTCTCCTCATTCTTGGTGCCCTGGAAAAGGACCCCTTTCCACTGGCCTTCGGCAGTGGATGGTTCAAAAGTGATCATGCTCCCCTGGCCTCCCCGGGCCGTCAGTTTTCCGGAAACCAGGAGCCCTGCCCCTTTGGAGCGAATCATCGTTCCGGGTTCAATGGTCAGGGTTCCCCGCGACTCCACGGTCACCGTATCTTCCAGGATGTAGGGGCTTTTCCCGACAAACCAGGTAACCTCCCCCTGGATCAATCCTCTGACCGGCGTGGGCCCGGGAGTGACGGGGGTCGTCCGCAGGGATTCGGACGGTTTGCTTTCATTTCCCGCCAGGTCCACGGCCGCCACGCGATAAAAATAAGGGGTTTCATTCGTGAGATTCTGATCCCGGAAAGTGGTCAGCTCGGCCTTCCCCACTTCCTGAAAACCAGTGAGGGGAGTGTTGCTACGGTAGATTCGGTACTGGCCGAGGTCTTTGTCGGGACTCTGGGGCCAATTCAACTCCACCGCTTTGTCCCGTCCGATAGCCCGCAATCCGACGGGAGTCGCCGGAGGAATCGTATCGATGGTCACCAGTCCCAGAGCGTCGGCCCATTCCGTGGAATTTCCCTGCTCGTCCGCCAGCACTCCTGTAATCAGGGCCTCTTCCGCCAAATCCCCGGGAAGAACCTTGTAGGCTCCCGAATACATCCCCGGCTCTTCTTCCCGCAGGGGAAGGTCTTTCTTGAAATTCCCGATCCGGAAAGTAGCCTTCTTCCGGGGATCCCCTTCCATGGCCACCTTGAGCTCGTCTCCCGCCTTCAGGGCGTACCGGTCGGTCCGCCTCATACCGTCATGGGCCATGATCGCAATGCCCGGCGGTCTCAGGGCCTGGACGAGGGCAGGCTGAGGAATGCTTTTCACCATCTCCCGGAAAAGGTCGTCGGAGGTGCGCAGCAGTTCGATCTCCCGCATGTTCATAGCCGTGCTCACGGCCGTTAGGATGACTCCGACCGGAGTCACCGCGATTCCCCCGCCGTGTTTCCGGGAGACATTCTTGGCCCACCAGAGTTCTTTGTCCGTCTTGGTCTCCACCATCCGGATTTCCGCTCCTACCGCGACCTGGGAGTAAACTCCGACATAGATCCGGTCGTAATGGGTTATCTCTCCCCGGACGAGGGCGTCCACCCGGAGGATCTCCCGTAACTTTGGGGAAGGAGTCTGGGCCACCTTCTCGGGGGTGTCCAACCCCGCCTCACGGAGGACATGATCAACCCTGAAGAGGGGAACAGAATTATAATTCAGGGTGCTGAAATGGCCCTGAAAGGATTTCCGGACGATGTCGAAGGCCTCTTTGTGTTCCGTTCGGTTCAGGAAGGGCAAGACGGCCACGGTTTGGGGGGGATGGTCCTGAAGGGATTTGTCGAATCGGTATTCTCCTCGGAAAGGAATCGTGATCGGAGATGTGATCTTGGCCTGTGGGGTGTAGAGGCATCCCCCGACCCCGAGTCCAAGAACCACAGCCATGAATCCTGCCAACATCCCCGTCCATCGGTCCATGAGATCTCTCCTTTGCCCCAAGGTTAAGACCTGGGAGATCGTTTGGGGGGTGATTCGATTCCCTTTCGGCTCGGTAGGCTACCCCGTCATTGTGCCGTTCCCCCTCCCCCCGCCCGGTCAGATCACCAGGTTGACCAGCTTCTTGGGAACCAGCACGAATTTCTTAATGCTCTGACCCTGCAAAATCTCCTGGACCCGCTCGTTGGCCAAAACCGCCTGTTTCACCTCCGCCTCCGAAGCATGGACCCCTACGGTGATCCGGCTGCGTAGTTTTCCGTTCACCTGGATGACCATCAAAACCTCCTCGTCCCGGAGCGCTTGCTCGTCGTAGGTCAGCCAGGAGACCTTGGTCACGCTGTCCCGGTGCCCCAGGACCTGCCAGAGTTCCTCGCAGACATGAGGAACGAAGGGCGAAAGGAGGATGACCACGGCCTCCACCGCTTCCCGCATCACCGCCGCCCCCCGAGGATCCAGGTCCTTCTTCTTCTCTTCCATCGGGTAGAGCGAATTCACCAACTCCATGACCGCGCTGATGGCCGTGTTGAAGTGGAAGCGGTTCTCCACATCCTCCGTCACCCGTTTGATCGTCCCGTGAGTCTTGCGCCTCAGGGCTCTCAGATTTTCGGGGAGGTCCGCATCCTTCCGGGGCATTTCTGCGGATTGGANNGTTCGCTCCATTCCAGGTCTTTCTCCGGTGGAGAGGCAAAGAGGCAGAAGAGGCGCACCGTGTCGGCCCCGTATTTTTGCACCAAAGAGTCGGGGTCAATCACGTTCTTCTTGGACTTGCTCATCTTCTCCGTCCGCCCCACCTGGATGGGCAGGCCGCACTTCTTACAGGTCAGGTTTTCCGACACTTCCTCGGGGTAAAGAAACCCGTCCTTGGAACAGGAATGGGTCTCCTTGACCACCATCCCCTGAGTGAGGAGGTTGGTGAAAGGTTCGGGGAAATCCACCAGCCCGTAATCCCGGAGCACACGGGTGTAAAACCGGGAGTAGAGGAGATGGAGAATGGCGTGCTCGATCCCCCCGATATACTGGTCCACGGGCATCCAGTATTTCACTTCTTCCCGGTCGAACATCTCCTGGTCTTCACGGGGACTGCAGAAGCGCTCGAAATACCAGGAGGACTCCACGAAGGTATCCATGGTGTCCGTCTCCCTCTTGCCCGGCCGGCCGCACACCGGGCAGGAGACGTCGACGAATTCCGGGACATGGGCCAGAGGAGAGGTCCCCAATCCCGTAAGTTTTATATCCTGGGGCAGGACGACGGGCAAATCCTTTTCCGGAACCGGAACGGTTCCGCATTGGCTGCAGTAGACGATCGGGATGGGAGCTCCCCAGTACCGCTGCCGGGAAATCCCCCAGTCCCGGAGGCGGTAGTGGATGGACTTTTTCCCCAGGCCTTTCTCTTCCAAATACTGGGCGATGGCTTCCCGCGCAGCTTCACTGGTCATCCCGTTGAAGGGTCCCGAATGGACCAAGACTCCATCCTCGGTAAAGGCCTCGGTCATCGTTTCCGCCTCCAAGGCCGGCTTGCCCGGGGGTTGAATGACTACGATCAGCGAGAGGTTGAATTTTTTGGCGAAGTAGAAATCCCGCTGGTCGTGGGTGGGAACGGCCATGACCGCACCCGTGCCGTATTCCAGAAGAACGAAGTTTCCGGCAAAGATGGGCATCTTCGCGCCGGTGACCGGGTTCCGGCAGTAGGCTCCGATGAAAATTCCTTCCTTTTCATAATCATCGGAGGTCCGTTTAATCTTGTCCTGCTTCTTGATCCGCTCCACGAACTCCCGCACGTCCTTCTCCTGGGGCGTTCCCTTGGAGAGCTGGAGGGTGAGCGGGTGCTCGGGAGCCAAAGTCATGAAGGTGGCGCCAAAGACCGTATCCTGTCGGGTGGTGAAGACGGGGATAAGCTCCTCCTGGTCCCACAGGGGGAAATGGATCGTGGCCCCCACGGAACGGCCGATCCAGTTCCTCTGCATGGTAATGACCCGCTCGGGCCAGCCGGGGAGTTTGTCGCAGTATTCCAGCAGTTCCTCGGTATAGTGGGTGATCTTAAAGAACCATCCCTGCATTTCCTTCTGGGTAACCTCTTCACCGCACCGCCAGCATCGCCCAGCCTCCACCTGCTCGTTGGCCAGGACGGTCTGGCACTGAGCACACCAGTTCACGAAGGAAGTCTTCTTGTAAGCCAGCCCCTTCTCATACATCTTCAGGAAAAGCCACTGTTCCCAACGGTAGTAGGCAGGGTCACAGGTGGTTACTTCCCGATCCCATTCGTAGCTGAACCCCATCCGGCGGAGCTGCTTCTTCATGGCGGCGATGTTGTCGTAGGTCCACTTGGCCGGGTGAATTCCATGCTGGATGGCGGCGTTTTCCGCGGGCATGCCGAACGCATCCCATCCCATGGGATGGATTACGTTCCACCCGCGCATCCTCTTGTAACGGGCCACCACATCGCCGATGGAGTAGTTGCGCACGTGTCCCATGTGGATCTTCCCCGAAGGATACGGGAACATCTCCAGGACATAATACTTCTTCTGTTGTGGATCCCTCTTCGTTTCAAAGAGCCGGCCTTCCTCCCAAATCTTTTGCCATTTATTCTCTATGATCTGAGGATCGTAACGTTTGGTCATCCTTTCCTCCCGCAAGATTCATCCAAAATAAATACCATAATCATTCCGAGCCTTCAAGGATAAAGAACAGCCCTAAGAACGATTGGGGATTTTGGATTGCAGATTGTGGGTTCTAAAATGGATGAATGCACGGATATCCAATAGTCTCTGCCGAGGGAGGAGGATGATCAAATCGGGGGCGTGCAAAAAAAAGGGCGCCGGTTCACGGCGCCCTGAGGAGGAGGGGATTGGCTACACTTCTGATTTTTTCTGGAGGATGACCGTCGGAGTCAAGAAGATCAAAAGTTCTTTCTTCGTGCTCAAGATCTCTTGGTTCTTGAAGAGCCAGCCCAGGACGGGAACCTTCATCAGCCAGGGAACCCCCTGTTCGGTCTTATCGGTCTCGGTCTCGTAGATCCCCCCGATTACCAGCGTCTCTCCGTCTTTCACCAGGACTTCGGTTTGGGCTTCCCGGGTGTCGATGCTGGGCACCTGGTTGACCGGGCTGCGGAACGAGCCCCGGGCATCCCGGTTTACCTGGACCTTCATCAGAATGAAGCCGTCGGGGGTCACTTGAGGCGTCACCCTCAGTTGGAGGACCGCGTCGATAAACTGGACTTGGGTCCCTGCCTGCGAGGTTGTTTCGTAGGGAATCTTCTCCCCCTGTTTCACATGGGCTTCCTTATTATCCAAGGTGGCCAGCTTGGGCCGGGCCACCACCCGGGTGGTACCGTCGGTCTCTCCCAGCGAGATGCGAAGGTCCAGGTTCACCAGATTCCCGGTCAGCTTGCCAAAGGAAATTGCCGCCCCCGACGTAGGGGTGTTAACGGTGGACGCCGGGGCATTCACCACGAAGTTCGAAGGCATGATGAGGTTGGTGCTCGCCCCCCCTCCGGCCTGGTTGGGAGTGAACCCCCATCCCGCCGCGGCCGTAGGATTGTTGCCGGTCAAGCCATAGGCCCATTGTCCCCCGCCGGTCTGGTTGACGCTGCCGCCCCACTGCACCCCGATCGATCGCGCAAAGGTGGTCGTCGCCTGGACCACCCGGGCTTCGATGAGCACCTGCCGCGTGGGGGCATCTAGCTTCTTCAGCAGACTTTGGACCTCATCGATCCGCGAACGGATATCCCGGACGATCAGCGTGTTGGTCCTTTCATCGGCCCTGGCCGAGCCCCTGGCGGTCAGAATCGGCTTCGCTCCAGTCACCCCCGGGACGATTCCTACGAGGACCTTCTGCAAATCAAGCGCTTTGGCGAAATTCAGGAGAAAGGTCTCGGTGTATAATTCTTCGATATTCTCCCGGTTCTCCATGGATTTGATCAAATTGCCCTGTTCCTTCTGTTTCTCCTCCATCTCCCTACGGATGGTCTCGGCCGTCGTAATCCGCAGGACATTTCCCTCTTCGATCTTCACCAGGTTCTTGGTGGCCAGGATGACATCCAGCGCCTGATCCCAGGGCACGTTCACGAGCCGGATGGTGATCTTGCCCTTGACATCTTCAGTGGTGATGATGTTCAGGTTGCTCACTTCGGCGATCAAACGGAAGATGTTATGAATATCCGCATCCTTGAAATCCAGGGAGATCTTCGTTCCCTTGTAGGCTCCCACCGGAGATTTCTCCGGCTCCGCAGGCTTTGTTTCCGCGGGCGGGGCCGCTTCCTCCTTGACCGGCGGTTTTTCCACTGCCGGCGGCGCGGCCTCCTCTTTGGCCTTTATTTCAGCCGTACGCGCAGCCTCTGCCATCCTCACCGGTTTGGGGGGTTCCGCCGGAGTAGCCTTCTCCTCCATCGCCGTCTCCTTGGGAACTTCCCCGAGAACTAACCTGAGATCGGGCCCTTCCTTGGTCAACTGATAGCGAGGCACCTTGGCGTCGGGGAAACTAAATACCACTCGAATCTTGTCCGCATGCTGGCCGATGCGGATGTCCTTCAGCAGGCGGCTGCCCACATCGATGTTTTTCTTCCCGGAGGCGTTGGCCATCGCGGGAAGGTCCACGACGAGACGAGTCGGACGGGAAAGCTGGAAGCTTTTGTAGTCGGGGAAGGTTCCGTCGCCCCGCAGGTCCACCTTCACCCAGTCGGCCTTCGCCGCGATATCGACGCCCCGCAGGGATCGGGCTTTCTTCAGGGGCTTGGCGGGCGGGGCTGCTTCCTTCACCTCCGCTTCTTTCTTCTCCGCCGGTTCTGCTTTGACTTCCTGGGGAAGGGGGATGGCCGGTTTGCCGAAATTGATGTAGAGGAGGTTCCCTTCCGAAACCACATCATACTCGGCGAGTTGATCCAGGCCGATCTCGACGCGCGCCCCTCGTTTCTGGGGGTCGTCGATCTGGCGATTCTGAATCACGTTGATGGTTCCGTCGCGAACCTCCATCGGCCCGGCCAGCTTGCCGAGCTGGGCTCTGGGCAGATCGATCACCACCCGCAGGGGGTCGGTCAGGCGGAACACGGTGTACTCGAAGGACTTGGAGCCTTCGATCACGACCCGGGGACCTCCGTCCGACTTGGTGACCTCGATTTTTTGCACCGTGTAACCCTCCGCGGGTGCGGCCGGTGCTTGCGCGAAGGAGGGCGACGAAAGGAAAAAGATGATCCAGGCCCCCAAATAGATTCCGGTACCGAGCTTCTTCCAACAATACCCTTGCATACTTCCTCCCTCATTGATCCAAATACAGGCGAAGGGGGACCTCCCGAGTTTTTATCTTTCCGTCCGAGCCTTCAACTTTTTCTTGGACGAGTATTCCGGCGGAAGTAATCTTGGTCACCTGTCCCTGGTTCTTTCCGATCCGGGTGCCTCTAGTCAGGATGTAGCCCTTGCCGCCCGCATCCTCCACCATGGCCCGGGGATTGGAAATATCCCAGACCACAGCCACCAACTTGAGGGCTGCCAATTCCACTCTCTCCAGGGGCGTCCCGGGTTCTTCTTTCTGGTCTCGGCCGGCGGCCTCAACTTTCTTCGTGGGAGGAGTGGCGGGGGTTTCCGGCTTATCCACCACCAGCGGCTGGAAAGGGTTCGGCTTGCCCACGGGGCTGTATGTGTATGTATAGNNCTCCTTGGCCGGGGCCGGGGCCGCCGGCTTGGGGCCGCCGACCGGAGCAATCGCAACCTTCGTAGGCTTCGGCGCCTCGTCTCCGCAGCCGGAGCCCATCGCCAGGAAAAACCCAACAAGCAAAAGGATAGCCAATCTGGTCATAGCAGAACACTCTCTACGGCTTGGTCGGAGGACCGCCCTTGGATTCTCCGGGCTTCTGATCCTTTTTGTCCTTGGCCAGTTCGGCCGCATCCCGCTCGACGAACTTAAAGGTCGTGGCGGTGCACGAGGTATTGATCTCCCAGCGTCCGAAGGCCTCTTTGGCATTATCCATACCGACTTCGGAGATGTTGACGATCCGTGGCAACTTCCCCACCTTGTCGAAGAAAAGGGCCACGTTGTTGTAGCTTCCCCGAACCCGAATCTCTACCGGGATCTCGGCGTAAAACTCCTTGCTCACTTCCCCGGCAGGCTTGAAGAGGAGAAATTCAAGCCCGGAATCCTTCCCCAGCCGCGAGATGTTGGTAAGGAGGGCAGGGATCTCCTTGCTCGTCGGCAGCTGAGTGATCGCAACTTTCAGCTCTTCCCGCAACTTCGCGGACTCAGCCTGGAACCGCTTCATGTTGGCCGCCACGATGCGAAGTTCCCGTACCTGGCTCTCCAAGGCCGCCATCTCCACCTTCTTTTTCTTCAGCAGTTCCTGGTTGGGCCAGTAAATCAGGTAGACATAGAGCCCCACCACCACGGCGACCAAAACGCCCAGGATGAGGATCTTCTTCGAAGTCGGCAGTTTTACGACGGTCTCTAGCGTGATCGCCATCTCTCCATCCTTACGGAGTCGGCCCGCCGGGCAAGCTGGCGTAATTCACTTGACAGGTCAGGGTGAATTCCTTCAGCTTCAGGTCTTTCTTCTCCAGTTGTTGGGCGATGACCAGCTCGACGTTCCTGATCACCCCGGACTTTTCCAAGTTGGTCATGTACGTGGCGATGTCCTGGTTGTCGAAAGCGACGCCTTTTATCTCCATCTTCCCGCCCTTTTCTTTCAAAGCCGTGAGCCAGAGCTTTCCGGGAAGGGAGGTAGCTACGTCATCCAAAACCCGGACCGGCCCCGTTTTGGCCCGCTGGAGGGTATAGATGATGTTCAGCCTGCGCTGCAGGTCTTCCTTCTCGGCCTTGAATTTTTCCACATCTTTGGTGTCGATCTTCAGCCTTCGGATCTCTTCGTTGTAGGCGGTCATCTGGGTCTGCACCTGATTGATCTGACTGGCGAGGGATAGGTGGAAAAAGACGATAATCACGCCCACCAGGATCAGGGCCAGCCCGAGGATGGAGAACATCTTGCGGGTGCTCTCCTTCTTCTTCTTCTCGCGTACCGGCAGGAGGTTGATCCGGATCATTTCAAATCCTCCCTCCTCAAGGCTAATCCAACGGCCACGGCAGCCAGGGGGCCCACCTCTTTGATGTATTCCGGGCTGAAATCATCCATATTGTATTCGATCTTGGTAAAGGGGTTGAAGACCTCTACCGGAGTCCCGATCCGCTCCTCGATCAGGGACGGCAACATCCGGATCCTGGCGCATCCTCCGCTGAGGTAGATCTTCTTGATCTCCCCGAAGGACGAAGAGGCGGCGAAAAATTCCAGAGACCGGCGCACTTCCGTAGCCAACTGCTCGGCGGTGCCCTGGATGATCTTGTCCACCTCCCCGCTCTGGGCCCCCGCATCCCGGTCCTTTACTTTCAGCGCTTCGGCCTCTTCGTAGGTCATCTTCAATCTTTTCTGGATCTCCTCGGTGATCTGGCGGCCTCCGATGGAGATGTCCCGGGTGAAGGCGGAACTGCCCCCCTGGAGGATGTTGATGTTCATCACGCTGGCCCCGATGTTGACCAGGGCCGCTACTTCATCGGGGGGAGAGTCATAATTCAGATTGTAGGCGTTTTCGATGGCGAAGGAGTCCACGTCCACGATGGTGGGGGACAGGCCGGCTTCCTCGATCACCGCCGTGTAGTCATTGATCATGTCCTTCTTGGCCGCCACCAGAAGAACGGGCATCTGGTCCGGAGTGGTCTGCGTGTCCAGGATCTGGAAGTCAATGTTGACATCCTCGATATCGAAGGGGATCTGCTGTTCCGCCTCCCACTTGATGCTCTCTTCGAGCTGTTCCTTGGACATGTTGGGGACGTTGATGGTCTTAATGTAGACCGAGTGGCCGGAGATCGAGACGGCCACGTTCTTGGTCTTCACCTTCAGCCCCTCGACGAGGCTCCGGATGGAGTCTACGATGCTGGCCGAATCCATGAAAGCCCCGTCTACGATGGCCTCCGGGGGAAGGTGGACCATTCCGAAGAGCCTGAGCTTCGGGCTCTTCTTGCGCCAGTCCAGTTCCACCGCTTTGATGGAATTCGAACCGATGTCTAGACCAAGCAGTTCATCCTTGGAAAAAAGCCCCATGACGCCTTACCCTCTCGGCAAAATCTCAACCCCTTTGCCATACAGATGGAAGATGTTGATACGGGGGAGGATGCCGCTGCGGATCCTCTCCTTCTCGCTGGGGACAAAGAACGACAGCACCACGATGGTGGTGGTCCCCGGATAGACTTCAACTTCCGTCAAGTCGGAATAAGTCTGGCTGTTGTGCAAGTCGATGAAGGAGGCGCTGATCTGGTACTTCATGGCCGGTATCATTTCATCGAAATAGACCTCGTTGGTGGCGCATTTCCCATGGAGGAAAGAATGCTCCAGCCGTTTGGGAGCGCTGGGGGGAAGCTGCAGGGGAATCAGGGACACCTTCCCGGTTCCAACTTGAACCTGTTTGGGCATGGCGTAATCTTCTTTCCCGACCATCAAGACATACGGAATCTTTTCCCAATCGAAAGGCTGGTCTTTCTGGAATCGGCTCAGATACTCGCTGTCGATCAACGGGTACCCCCGGGTATTGGCCAGGACCACCAGACGTCCTTCGGTAAGGCTCTGTTTCTCCCCCCGGACCAGAATTTCGCCGGCTTCCTGCAGCGCCTGTTCCGTAGGCAACGGGATCTCCGCCGCCAAGGGCACGAAGTCAAGCAGGTTTTTTTCCAGTTCCATCTCGCCGACTTTGAATTCAAAATTGACCAGAGAGACCCGGATCTGCAGGCTCCGTCCCACCCCTTTCTTCACCTCCCCGGTAATCAGGACGTGAATGCCGTTGCTCGGGTCCATGGTGTTGATCCGCCTCTGGAGCAGCCGCAAACTGGCGGCATCCAAGCTCCCGATCGTTCCCAAGCTGTTCCAACTAAGATAACGAGTCACCTGTTCGTGGCTGATAACATCGAACTGGGTTTGCGAATAAAGGCGTCGGGCGATTTGATCTGCCCAGCTCACCCCGGCCTTGACCACGTTCCCCTCTCCATCCGTGAAGTCGAAGACCGCCACCCGGATCTTAGGCCGCTTGCGGTAATCGAAGAATTTCTGGGACAGAGCCCCTTCCAGGTTGGACAGGAACTTCTCCGTGGCCAATTCCTGCTCGGTCTGCGGGGCCGGAGGGTTGGCCTTCTCCGCGGCGATCCCTTTTCCGGCAAACATCAGCGCTAGAAGAATGAGGAGGAAGAGGGCGATTCCGGAAGGGAACCCCCCGGGGAGATCCCTTCGCTTTGACGCCCCCGTACTCTTCCCGATGGCTGGAATAGATCCGATTCTCATAGTCTTCCCCTGATCCTTGAATGGGCAAGCTGAGTTGCCAGGATTATGTTCGATCCTCGGTGAAAATCTTCCCCCGGTCGTTTAATTGCAAGCCCAATGCCAAGATGATCTTCCTCTTGGTCTCCAGGCGGCAGGTTTTCCCTTTTTCAATCCGGTCAATGGTCAGCGCCGAAAGACCGGCCTTGCGAGCCAACTCGGCCTTGCTCATCAACAACTTCTCACGGTACCTCTTCAGAGAGTTCATATTGGGTATTCTGCGGGGATATTAGGCTTTTCGGCAATGCTACCGATATTCCTAAGTGCAAAAATAATTCCATAACCAAATAATTTTGTCAATATTTTTCTAAAATTATTATAATTTTATTTAAATTATGCCTAATTATATCCCTATTTTCTAAATAATCCCTTAATTTATTTCAATTATTTGTTTTAGGGAGGAAGGCGGGGAAGTCTGTTCCGGCCTTTCGATCGAGGACCCCGGGCAAAAAGGCCATCGGGGTTTTGCTTCCTTTCACCGTCCATTAAGGGGCATAAATGTTCCCTTTTGTGCCAATTTATCTATCCCTTTGAGTCAAATCTGACACAGCTTTTTGGGCTGAATGGCGGATTTTGCTTTCTGAAAGGCGGGCGGATGGCTTGAACGCGAATGAGACCTAGCGGTTTATTTAGCAGCGGAAAGGAAATCAAGCGTCTTCCCCCTACTTCTCAAATTGGTAGACCACCTCTCCCTTTTTTACCAACCCCAGTTCCTCCCGGGCAACCTTTTCCACTTCATCCTTGTTATTTCGGAGACGGTTGACCTTTTCGGCCAATTTCCGGTTTTCTTCCTGCAGCCGAGCGTTGCTCCCCTCGATTCGGTTCCGTTCCTCCTTCAAATGATAAATCTGCATGAGCCCTCGGCCGCCGAAGATCGCAAAAAGGATCATCCCCGAGATGGAAAGCCCCACCAGGAGAAAATATTTCTTTCGGATGAATCCCCAAGATTGCACGGAAGAGCCGGATCTCCTTTCTACCTTTTCGAAATCATATGCATTTCCCATTCCAAATGCAAAGGAAATTTTACTCCATCCCCGGAGCGAGTCAAAGCCGATCGCCGCGCCAGGTATTCTACCCCCGGGGGTTCGGCTTGAGCTCTCCATCTTCGCTTTTCAGGCCCAGAACCTCGTTCATGGCCCCCGTTCGGTATCCCTGGAGATCCAAGGTAACATAGGTGAATCCGGTTTCCTTCAGGTATCGGACCACATTAACGCGGGTGTCTTCCTCCAGGAATCGGACCAGCTCCGCGGGGGGCACCTCAATGCGCGCGATGTTTCCATGATAGCGTACCCGAATCTGCCTGAACCCCAACCCGCGCAGGTAATCTTCGGCCTGCTGAATTTGCCCCAGGCGCGGAGGGGTGATCTCCGTGCCGTAGGGAAAACGGGAGGCCAGGCAGGCCAGGGAGGGCTTATCCCAGGTCGGCAGGCCCAGAGACCGGCTCAAAAGGCGGATATCTTCCTTGGTCAACCCCCCTTCCTTCAGGGGGCTGCGGACTCCGGTTTCCCGGGCCGCTTCCATACCCGGGCGGAAATCGCCCATGTCATCCAGGTTTGACCCGTCGGCCACAGATTTCAGCCCTAGGGCCTTGGCCTTTTCCTGGCAGAGGCTGAACAGCTCCATCTTACAATGATAGCAGCGTCGGGGACTGTTCTCGACAAAGCTGGGGATCTCGAGCTCNNTCGGGTAGGTCGGGGAAGACGCCAGGAGGGCCACGGCGCGATCTCCCAGCTCCTCATGGGCCAGATACAGGAGAAGTGTGCTGTCCACGCCTCCCGAAAAGGCTACCAGGACAGACTCCATCTCCCGCAGGATCTGCCTGGTTTTCTGCATCTTCGTTCTCAGCGAATTCGAAAGGGCTTCCCCCTCTTTCGGTTCATTCGGGTAAGACTTGTCTTTGGATTTCTTCATCTTGGTTCCTTTCGNNCCGGACCCCAGACACCAGACTTCAGACTTGAAGCTCCAGATTCAAGCGGTAGAATCCGAAACTTTTTCTCTGGCTGAAGTTCAAGGGGGAGATTGAAAACCATGATTCGCTCACCCCTGCGCTGCCCCTCCCCCTTCCGGGGCCATCTTCGCTGTTTGGTCTGATGTCTGGGGTCGAAGGTCTAATGTCCGCATTTCAGGGGAGGAGAGAAAATCCTTGACTTTCCTTTCTCCCTCATCTTTAGAATAGAAAAGAACAGAAACGGAGGGATCGGTTGGATGCGCATACGGTAGCGGCATTTCGCTCCATCCCCTATGGGGTTTATCTATTGACCGCCCGGCAGGGCGCCGCTCTTCATACGGTCATCGTATCCTGGGTATCCCAGGTATCTTTCTCGCCGCCCCGCCTGATGGTGGCCCTCCGGCACAACCGAAGGGCCATCCCGGCGATTCGGGAAAGCCAGGCTTTCTCTCTCAGTCTGCTCTCCAAGGAGCAGAAAGCCCTCTTGGCCCGCCTGAAGGGACCAGACCTCCCGGCCCAATCCGAAGAGCTTTGGGAAGCAGGAGATTCATCCCGGGCGCCTATCCTCAAGGGCTGCCTGGCCGGCTGGAGATGCCGCCTCTTTTCCACGTCAGAGGCCGGAGACCATATCCTTTTCCTGGGTGAGGTTGAATCCGTATTCTCGGGGGGAGAAGAGGTTCCTCTTACGACCAGGGATTTGGGGAAGACGTATATCGGCGAATTTTGAGGAGGGGGAGGCCATGAAGAAGATCGACACCGTAGCAAGGGTCTTAGACATCCTGCAGAAGGAGTATTCCGACGCCCGGGTGACCCTGGATTTCCAGAACCCGCTCCAGCTTCTCATCGCCACCATCCTGGCCGCCCAGTGCACGGACGAAAGGGTGAATCGGGTCACCAAGGTCCTTTTTAAGAAGTACCGAACTGCCGCCGACTTTGCCAAAGCGGACCCCCACACTTTCGAGGAGGAGATTCGCTCCACCGGCTTCTTTCACAATAAGGCCAAGAATATTATCAGCTGCTGCCAGGATATCGTCAAGAGATTCAAAGGCGAGGTCCCCCGAACGCTGGAGAATCTTACTTCTTTGGCCGGGGTCGGCCGGAAAACCGCCAACATCATCTTGGGCAATGCCTTCGGCCAGCAGGCCATCGCCGTGGACACCCATGTGAAAAGAGTCACCCACCGGCTGGGATGGGCCAAATCCGAGGACCCGGATAAGATCGAATTCGAACTGATGGAGGTCATTCCTGAAAAGCGCTGGACCCTCGCCTGCCATCAGGTCGTCTTCCATGGACGGAACGTTTGCATGGCCAAAAATCCTCAGTGCCCCACGTGCCCGGTGTCCCAACTCTGTCCCAAGATCGACGTTTCGGCGAAAGAATAGATAGGAGGCGAAATGATCCTGAAACAGTTCGAAGTGAGCGGCATGGCCGTCTTTGCCTACCTCCTGGGAGAAGAGGGGGGAGGGTTGGGACTGGTCATCGACCCGGCCGACGATGCCGACCGGATTCTGGCCGCGGCGGATGAGAACCGCGTCAAGATCCAGTACATCCTCAATACCCATGGCCACGTGGACCATGTGATGGGAAATGAGGAGATGAAGCGTAAAACCGGGGCTCAAATCCTCATCCATGAGATGGACGCCGCGTCCTTGACCAAAATCCCCAGAGCCATGCTGGCCATGTTCGGAGGGCGCCCCTCCCCGCCCGCCGACCGGACGTTGAAGGACGAAGAGGTGATCCAGGTAGGAAGTTTGGCGTTAAAGGTCCTGCACACGCCGGGCCATTCGCCGGGGGGCATCTGCATTCATGTGGACGGAATGGTCTTTACGGGAGACACGCTTTTCGTGGGAGGAGTGGGCAGGACCGATCTGCCCGGAGGTTCCTCGCCGCTCATGCTCCGGTCTATTCAAACCAAGCTGCTAACCCTCCCCGATGAAACCATCGTCCTGCCGGGCCATAATTACGGGGCCGCTCCGACTTCGACGATCAAACAAGAGCGGCTTCATAATCCTTTTCTCCAATAAACATCGTACATAAACCCCCTCTCCCGTCACGGGATAAGGCCGGGGCGAGGGGGGGGGAAATGGGGTCGAATATCCCCCCCGGCAGAAAAGCTCTCCTCCCTTTGAAAAAGGGAGGACGGGAGGGATTTCTGGGCAGGCCTTTTCAAACCGCTAAACGGTTACCATCAATCTAATCCCCCAACCATCTACCTCTCCCATGCACCCCTGCCCTCCTCCCATGTCATCCCTGCCTTTACCGGCTGGATCCAGAAGCGCACTCCTTGGTTGTCCGAAGGATTGAGCCAGAGCATCCGGTCAAAGACGCGTCCGGCCTCGTCAAAACGCCCCAGACGCCAGAGGCATAATCCGTAACCCTCCATGCATCTCAGAATCGGCCGGTTGTCGATGCGCCCCCAATGGAGCACGCCGTCGGAGTTATTTCCGAGGGACATTTCTCCGATGCGTAGGCCAACTTCCTTTCGAGCACGCCCCGGGGAGTATTCGGTCGGTTCTCGGTGCTGGATCATGCCGTCATTTTGCGCGACGGGTAGGTGGTCCCGGGACGCATCGTCCGGCGGAGCGCAAAGGGGAAAGGACTTGATTTTTGCGCCGAGAAATATTAGACTGGTATTAGACTGGTTTATATGGAGGGACCGATGGAAACCGTAGGTGCATACGAAGCGAAAACCCACCTTACCCAACTCCTGGAGCGGGTCGCCAAAGGGGAGCGGATCACGATCACCAAACACGGAGTTCCCGTGGCCACCCTGCAGCCCGCGAATCCCACGAAGAAGAAGCCCGTGCGGGAGGTCATCGACCAACTGAAGCGGCTTCGCAGCGATCACCGTCTCGGCGGCCCCTCGATCCGGGAGATGATCGAGGAAGGAAGGCGCTGATGTCCCTTCGATTCGTCGTGGACAACTCCGTCGTCATGGGGTGGTGTTTCGAGAGCGAGGGGAACCGCTATGCCGAAGCCGTGCTCGAGAGCCTCGAGACCGGCGAAGCTTTCGTGCCAGCGATCTGGCCTCTTGAAGTGGGCAACGTCCTGCTCGTGGCAGAGCGGAAAAAGCGTCTCAGCGAGGCCTCGGTAGTTCGCTTCCTCGTACTGCTGAACAGCCTGCCGATCACGGTCGAACAGGAAACTCCGGAAAGAATGCTCAAGGAAATAGTCTCGCTGGCGCGGGCCCATGAACTTTCTACCTATGATGCCTCCTATTTGGATCTCGCGATGAGGCTCGGCCTGCCCATCGCCACGCAGGACGCCTCCCTGACCAGGGCCGCGAAGAAATGCCGCGTTCCCGCCTACGACCCGGCAAGGGCGCGAAAAAATTCATAAGCAAAACCTTTCGCGAACATTCACACCGAAATCCGTTCACCGCCGCCGGACCGTGCAGGGACCCCTTGTTCTTCTTGCTTCTCCTAAGCATCCCTTCCCTTTTCCCACGTCATCCCTGCCTTTACCGGCTGAATCCAGAAGCGCACTCCTTGGTTGTCCGAGGGATTGAGCCAGAGCATCCGGTCAAAGACGCGTCCGGCCTCGTCAAAACGCCCCAGACGCCAGAGGCATAATCCGTAACCTTCCATGCATCTCAGAAACGGCCGGTTGTCGATGCGCCCCCAATGGAGCTCGCCGTCGAAATTATCGCCCAGGGACAGCTCTCCGATGCGCAGGCCGACCTCGTAGTGGCGGAGAGCGTGCTCCGGCCTGGCGTCAAAGGAAAAAATGCCGAGGTGCGCGTGGGCGTCGAGGCAACGCAGGTCGGCCTCGCAGAGATCCATGAGGATTTGCTTGGCTGCTCGGGCATCCCCAGCCTCCTTAAGATCATTGGACTCGATGATCGGGTCCGAAAACGAATCATCGGGCTCCGCTCCGGGCAGCACCTGCTCCATCTGGAACGCTGGCCTCGGCCCCCAGGCAATGATCGGCTTGGCCCACTGCTCGATCGGTTCATCCTGCTCACCCCAGTAGTGCTGCTTGGGGTTCCATATGCCTCCCTCCACGAGCCGCAGCGGCACGAGACCGAGTTGGGCCACGTCTAGCCGGGTGGATTCAATGTCTCCGGAAAGGTACGGGTGGCCGGCGTAATGCCGATGCTTGCGGGGTTTGACGGTTAGGATTTCGCCGGGTACCACCTCCCAAATCCGGTCTGGGCGAAACGTAACGACTCGGTCGGTTCCCAGCAGGCGACAGCTGACGACACGCTCTTTGGCTGAAAGCGCGACGAGTTCGACAATTCCGCTTAGGTCGAGGTCCTGGGCCGCGCCTTTGGGTGGCCGCCCCTTGTGCGCTGGTAAAGGGGCGCTAGCCCTGGTTTTATTGGGCACTATTCCTTTTCCCCTTTTGTTTTTAGCGTTCGTTCGGTGAGTTCCTGGCAGGATACTTCGGGAGACGATGGTCCCTAGGCATAGACGACCTCCTTTCCGATGATCGGTCTAAGACGAGGCTTGATCGTGTCCGCCATTACGAGGTCCACCGGGCTATCCAGGATCTCCTCCAGGAAAAACTTCAGGTCCATGTAGTGGTCAAATGTCGGTTCTGCCAGTTCGACCAGAATGTCCACATCGCTTTCCGGCCCGGCGCTGTCTCTGGCAAATGAACCAAACACCCCGATACGCCGGACCGTGAACCGACTGGTCAGCTCAGGTTGCTTTTCCCTGATGACCCGGAGAATATCGGCTTTAACCGTTCGAGGGTGTTGGATTCGGTGAAGGTCATTTGACCACCTCCCAATGCCCGCCCTTGGCGGGGCCGATTCGACGGATTCGCCCTTCTTCTCTTAGTTTTCGAATAGCCCGTTCAACAGCTCTTTCCGATTTCTCAGTTTTCTCCGCCAATTCAGGGATGGATGCGGCTGAATTCTTACTGAGCAGCAGAAGAATCAGGTCAGGCGTTTTCCCCGTCGCTTTCCCCGTCGTTTTCTTCACACCCTCGTCTATCTCGGCACTTACCCCCGAACCCTCAACTTGTTTTCTGCGAACCGTGGCGGTGAACAAACAGCCGTCCCGATCATCGGTGAAGTCAATATCAGGCCAAACATTCAACGCCCGGTTGATGCCGAAGCCGAGTCCGTGATAAGGCAAAAGGCCCTTGGCCATGTAAGAAACCAGGATGGGATTGCGGATATTGGAATTTCCCGCCCGGATTTTCGCAACTGTCAGGTTGTTGGGCAGGTGACCGGGGCTGATGATTTCAATGCGATTGTCGAACACCCGCGAGGGGAGAGGGAGTCTCTGGATGAAAACTAAATAGTTTCATGGCAACTGTTCGTAAATCTTCTTAACAACTTCAAAGCCGTATTTTCTTTCCAGTCGGCGTACCGTAAAGTGGCCTTCACTGATATCTTGAAAGTGATCAATGAACAGGGTGTTTATAAGCGCACCCCCGAAAGCGCCAATGACGGGGACGGATTGGGCAGCCGCTTTTTCAGAAACTGGTATGCTGAATCGTGCGGCGATCTTGGTTATGAGTCGAACGATGGCCGGGGCGCCTTCTTCCGCAATCCCTTTCTCGGCAATGTATTGTGCGGCTTCCGATACGGAGCGAGCCAGAAGAGCCCGAACNNGATATTTCTTCGCCGTGTGATCGAGCAATATCCGCTATCGACCTGAGCATAATTGTAGCCGAGACCGGGAGTTCGATAGCTAAAGCAGGCAAACCAAAAGCGCCCCCGACTGCGCCAGACAGTGCAACGAGGCCTTTATGAAGCTTTGGAGACGATGGGTTATTTTTTTTATTATTCATCGTTCCAACTGCGACGTTTAGAGCACTCATAAGTGCTTTTTTGGTAGCTTTTTGGATTGACGCCTGCCATCCCGCTGGTAACCGCGCAAATCCTTTTTCGATTGGAGTTCCGATGGCGCCTGTGATCTTTGCGGCGAGACTGGGATTTTCGAGTAAAAACTTCGCCTTGGTTAATTGTTCTCTTTCTTCTGATGAAAGGGGCATTACATCCTCCCTTAGAGTTGATGCTGGGGGTCAGAGTTAATGATTGAGTAATTCCGACTCTTTCGAAATCGCTTCAGCCGCCTTTTCCACTTCTCGCTCGGGTCCTTCTGCCNNCTCATATCGAACCGACCACCTTTAGATCGCTGAAATAGGTTTTATAGATTCCAAGATCCCTGGAGAGGATGCAGTCGGCATGCACCAGGGCATGGGCGCCGATGAGAAAATCGCCTAAGACATGGAGCCGCTTCGTAAGCACCGCCTTACATTTCGGGCAGGTCACTTCAAAGGCATGGCTGCACTTGCCGCACGAAAAGCGGTTTTTAGCGGCTTTTCTGGTATATTCCGCCCATCTCGCGCCGGCCATGTAGAGCGATTCTTCTTCGGAGTAGACGAGCCCCATTCCTGTGTCGGCGAGAAACAACGTAAGCTCCTCTTCGGAGAGAAAACGGGCCGCGAGTTCGGCAAAAACGACCTCGCAGATGATGAGTTTCCCCTTAGATAAATGATGGTCCAGAAGCTTCTTTGAGGACTTGCCGAAGGGTTCCCCCGGAATCAGGACATCCAGAATGATGTTCGTGTCAACGGCGGTTATCATGCCCGCGGGCCTCCTGAACCAGGTCGTCGCTTCGTTGCCCTTTCAGATGCTTCAGCTTGCCCACCCATTTGTCGAACGGGGATTTGGTCACCACTTTGCTGACCACCATCAGGCCGTCTTTTTCTTCAAAGCCCACATCCTCACCTGGATGGACTCCCAGCCTTTCCCGAACCGCTTTGGGAATTGTGACCTGTCCCTTGGATGTTACCCTTGCGATGATCATGATCCACCCCTAAGTAAGGAATAGTTATCCTTACCTTCATTGTAAGGAATCACCTTCTCCCTGTCAAGATTTATGAGGGTGTGCCTATCTCTACCCAGCCGAGTCATTCCTCAAAACTATAGTTGACGCTGGGGACACCGAAGTCAGACACGAACCCAGAGTTGTTCGATGACGGTTCGTTTCCAATCCATGTTTTTCTTTAGGTTGGGCCGCACCGCCGCCAGAGGCAAGAAAGATTCCTTTTTCCTAATCCGGAAAGGGGGGATGCTAGAGGATATAAAAACTTTCTCGAAAGGCCAAAAAGTCACCAGCAATCTCAGCGTGCGGAACGAATTCTATCAGTCCACCCATCTAACTATGTTTTCAATAGGCTCGCGCTCGCTCCGAAATCGATTGATAGGTGCGTCTTCATCCGGGTAACCGACGGCCAGGCCGATCAGAATTCGGTCCGTTTCGGGGATTCCCGTGCGTTTCCGGATAACCTCGGGGAAGAGAACCGTCACGCCGAGGAAGCAGGTCCCGAGGCCCTTTTCTTCGGCCAGGAGGGCGATATTCTGGGCGAGCAATCCGGCATCGAATATGGAATAGGCGCTTAGGGTTCGGTCCTGGTGGAGATAAATCCCCTGGGGCGCATCGAAAAAACGGAACATGCTCAGCCGGTGAGCATTCCTCTTTTCCTGATCGCCCCGTTCGACGCCCAGGATTTCGAATAATTTTCTCCCATTTTTCTTGTAACGCCCGTCCAGTTCTTTTGGCCAATTCCCGGGCATTTCCACGTCGGGCCTGAGACCCTCACCCGCCTGAAGTCTTTTCACCGATTCCCCGATTATGGCTTGCAGCGCCGCTTCTCCCACCACGGTCATCTTCCACGGTTGCGTATTCCCCCAGGATGGCGCTCGCAAAGCTCTTTTCAGGATTTCCTCCAACACCTCCCGGGGAACCGGGTCCCGACGGTAGGCGCGGGTGCTTTTCCTTTGCTCTATGGATTCTTTCAGTTCCAACTTTGGCATCCTCTCTTAACTCGGCCAAGCCATAACCAAAGAGGTTTTATGGCCCCCTCCAATGTAGGGGCAATCACGNNAGGGCCGCCCCTACAATCTCCTGTTTGGTTCCGGCTACGCCAGGTAGGCCCTCGAAGAACGAAACGGGGGCGAAGATTCACATCTTCAGGACCTTCCCTGCCTGGGCCAGCGACGACAGGATCTCGTACATGTTGGAAATCCTGCCTGCCTTCAGCCTGGCTTTCAAGCCGAAGAAATCCAGGCAGGTTCCGCAGGAAAGAATGTCCGTCCCTTGACGGGAGAGCTGGTGCAGGTCTTCCAGGACCTTGGATCCTTCGCAGGCCAGCTTCACTCCGCCGTTGACCATGATGACCTTGGCCGGCTTAAACTCCGCCTCCCCAAGCGTGTGGAGTAACGAGCGCATCAGGATTCGCCCCAGTTCCTCGGAGCCCCGGCCGATCGAGTCCGATTCCAGGAAGACCACCAGGCTGGTCTCTCCCTCCACTTTTTTCTCTTCCCGCACCGGCTCCATCTTGGCCGTCCCTGTCTTTTGGAGGCGAAGAGCGAACCCGCCCTTTTCTTCGGCGACGTTGACCCGGTAGCCCTGACTCTCCGCGAACCGACGGACATTCTCCTTGGAGCCAGGGTTATCCACCAAGACCAGAACTTCTTCCGATCCCGATCTTTCCAGAGCCTTTTTGGTCTCCAATACCGGCTGTGGACAGGACATCCCCCGACAGTCTAAGGTAGGCATGGATTCTCCTTACTTGTTACCTTCCCGATCCCGACCGGGTCTGGACCTCCACCAAGGGGCCGATCCCCCAGATCCCTCTTAAAGATGGTCCCCGTGAGAAACCGCAAATTTTTCTGACCTCTTGAGTTGGAGGCCTGTTTATAATAATATTAGCACAAAAAATCGGGAGGCCTCATCATGAAATTCCAAGGGAAGGAGCAATGCTGGGAGAGGATGGCCTGCAGCCTGGAACGGGTCCCGAATTGCCCCGCCTATCCGGACTACGGACGGCTCTGCTGGCCGGTTGCCGGAACGAAATGCCCCACCGGGGCCCGTGGAACCCACGCCCAGGAACTCAAGGACTGCGAAACGTGCGAATTCTTTAAAGCCGTGGTCTTTGACGGAATGATTGACTCCTGAAGGGGTTAGGGATTTTCGCCTTTAGGCATTTCTTACATACGACTCACTTCTTACGATTTTATCCTGACTGTCATCATTCTCAGTGGGGGCGATTCATGAATCGCCCCTACGAACTCACGGCTCACGGTTTTCATAATGCCGGCGAACCTTCCCCCTCAATACAAAGAAGCGGAAGAACGGTACCGACAGGCCAAGACCACGCCGGAGAAGATCTTGGCCCTGGAGGAGATGCTGGCCATCATCCCCCATCACAAGGGAACAGATAAGATGATCGCCCAGCCGCGGCCTCGTCTCTCCCGGCACAAAGAGGAATCCCAGCGCCGCCCTTCCGCCTCCCGCCAAGCCGATCCTTTCACGGTCAAAAAGGATGGGGACGTGATTGAACTGCACATGTAAGAGGGGCGCAAGGCTCAGGGCTCCAGAGGCAGATTCTTTCGGTGCTCTTTTTTGCCCTGCGCTCTGCGCCCTCTGCCCTGTGCCCTGAGCCCTTTATAGTTTGGCTGGGCTCACCGACGGCAACAGCTCTTGCGCCTCTCCGAGCAGGAACTCGCCTTTCAGGATCCACTCCTTCAGGATTCCCGCGATCTTTTTGGCTTTGGGATAACTCGACAGGGGCGAGGTGGGGATTTCCTTCCCGTTGAACCGGATCTTGCCGCTCTTGAGCTGCTTGTAGTTGATCTCTCCCAGGCTCTGGGTGGGGCCCCCTTCCGGGTAGTCCTTGCCGTAGTCCACGATCTGGGTGTAGATGTCTTCGTCTTTCACCGCGGTGAATTGGGCGATCTCTTCGTTCAGCAGAGGGATGGGCACTCCCACGCCTACCACCATCGTACAGCCATACCCTTGGAAGCTGGCCCCCACCAACCACTCGGGGCTCATCTGTTTCAGGTCCCCCAAGACGGAAAGGGTTCCCGCGCCCCCCCGGGGAACCTGATTGGCCCCTCTCTTGACGTTGGGGTTGTGCTGGGTTCCGCGCCAGACCACGAACCCCTGTCCCCCCCCCAGGAAAATCCGCGTCCCCACTCCGATGGTCCGGTAGAGGGGGTCGTTCAGCAGGGGGCTCAATTGCCCGGCGCTGCAATAGTTCGCGTTTCCGCCGTTGGGGCGCAAGGCTCCCATGTAGGTGTAGACGGTCCGATCCGAAAGGTTCACCGCGCAGTTGTAGTTCTGGTAGGCATTGCGCGGGTTGAAGATAAAAGCCTCCTGGACCGTTTTGAGGGTGATCTCCTTTTCCAGCTTCTTCCGGGGGTAGCAATCGGTTCCGTAGGACTCGGCCCGCAGTACTACGGGCTTTCCCGCGGCCAGGTCCTGGATCACGTGCCCCCCGCCGTACCTGAACTCGCCGGGGAAGACCTTGTTGAGCGGGTCCTCTTCGGCCGGCTCGGTGACTCCGATGTAAACATCCACCGCCGCCAGCCCCGCAAAGACCGGCACATTGTTCAACCATGCCTTGGCCGCCTTCATCCTCGGCTGGGAGTGACCGAAATTCAGGAAGGCCCCGGAGGAACACATGGGTCCAAAGGTCCCAGTGGTGACCACATCCACTTCCAGCGCCGCTTTCACCGGCCCCTTCTCTGCGACGATGTCGATGATCTCCTCGGCCGTAACCACCACGGCTTTGCCTTTACGAATTTTTTCATTGATCTCGGCGATTGTCTTGTTGACCTTGTAAGGATTCATTTCCTTTCGCTCCTTTTTTTCCCCTCGCTTCGAGCTTTTTTTCCCCCTGATCTCCGGAAAGAAGAATGAATGGTTGAGGCGATTTTATCCTTCCCGAACAAGCCCAACCCTCCTTCTCCATGCCACTCTCGCAATCCATCGCCTCCGCCTCCCCTCTTTTCGGAATAAAAAAAGCCCCTTCTCGGTTCATAAGAAGGGGCTCGAAAATCCCATCACCCCATCTTATCTTCCAAGGTACCTTTACCTTGCTGGAGTTAGCACCAGCATCCCGCTTTGCACGGGACCGGTTGCTGTGGTTTCTTCGGGCCAGTCCCTCCACCACTCGCGATAAGATGTTTATCGTATATTACTTATTCACGATTATATTTGTCAAGAAAATTTTCCCCTCGCTATATTTTCCTCCTGCAGATCCATGCCCTGAAACCAGGGCCGCCCTATTTCTCGATCCTCATGCCCCGGGCCATGCCACACATCTCGGCCAGGGACACCGAATCCAGATAATCCCGAAGGCGCCGTCCGGCTTCGGTCCAGACCGCCTGGGCCACGCATTTCGATTCGCGCCGGCACTTGCGGCTGCGCCCTTTCGGGGACCGAGCACAGAAGACGGGCTCGATCGATTCCTCCATGGCCCGGATGATATCCCCGACCGCGATCTCCTCCGGCTTCCGCGCCAGATAATAGCCCCCCTTCGGGCCGCGAATGCTCTTCACGATCCCGCCCCTCTTCAGTTTCTGGAAGATCTGTTCCAGGTATCGGGGGGTGACCTCCTGGCGTTGGGAGATTGCCTTGATCTGGGTTGGAACCCCTTCTGAATGGTAGGCCATGTCAAACACGGCTCGAACTCCATACCGACTCTTGGTGGAAAGTCTCATGATCGCCTCCGCCTCGATATGGAGTCCTTATATAAAACCTTACCAAAAATGTCAAGATAAACGGCGTTCAACCCGTCACGGTGTAGCCGGCGTCTTCCACCGCTTTGCGGATGTTTTCCCGGGCCACATTCTGGGTGTTCTCGAAAGTCGCCTCCCCCTTGACCAGGTCCACCTTCAGGTTCTTGACCCCCGGGATCTTTCCCAAGGCTTTGGTCACGGACATCACGCAGTGCTGGCAACTCATGCCTTGAATTTTAATCTTTTCCATTTCCTCTCTTCCTTTCGAATGCGGATGGGGACGATGCCAGGGCTCCCCTTTCCCCGCGAAGGCTATCTATTTTTTATTCTAACCCTTAACGCTGGTAGCGTACAGAAAAAGTCCCCGAATTCTCTCCCCCGAGGCGGGCGTCGATCCCCAGGTGGATTGCCGGCCGCAACTTCCAATCGAACCCCCAAAAGACCCCTATGGCCGAAAAGAAGATTCCGATCATCAGGAGCAAAATATCCCCGGAGCATTTCATTGAACCTGGACCTCCCGCGCTTCCGGGGGAATATTTTTCAACAGGAAGGCCAGGAGCCTCGGGCTCCCCCTGAATGTCATCTTCCCGGGGGAATTTTCCTCTGTTTCCGAGCTCTCCCTCCGGCCGACGATCGGGGCTAAAAGAGGAAACGGGGGCATCGACTCCGCCGCTTGGAATAAGTCGCTCACCTTCTTAACAAATGCCTGCGTTTCCATAAAGGGAGGGATCCCCCGGTATTTCCGAACGGCCGTCGGTCCGGCATTGTAGGCCGCCAATGCCAAGGGAATGTCGCCGGAAAACTCCTCCAGAAGATTGCAGAAATACTGAACCCCCGCGCGGATATTGGCCGCTGGATCGTAAGGGTCGGAGACCTTGTATTGTTGCGCCACCACGGGCATTATTTGCATCAATCCTTTGGCTCCCCTGGGAGATACCTTCCGGGGGTCTCCCTGGGATTCCGTCCAGATGATCGATTTTACCAGATGGGGTGAGACGCCAAGTTCGCAGGCTATGTCTTCGGTGATCATCGACAACCATCTAGGCAACGGCTCCTCAGGGGGAAGAGTGAGTTCATTCTCTTCTTGCAAATCGCCATGGATTATGGGTGCAACTTCCCCAGGCCCCTTCTTAGTGAGATCGCCGGCTACCAGAAACAAAAGGAGAAAAACGATCCCTGCCCAAGGCCTCAAGAATTTCCGACCCATTTTTGACCTTCCCTTCTCTTGGTCTTTGGGTAGTCAGACCAAAACTTCCCACCTCAATAATTACCTTCCCTTGATGCGGCTGGCCGGTCCCCCCATTTCACCCCTTTTCCCCTGTTTGAGTTCCAGCCTTCGGGACGCCTCCGGCAGTTCCCGACGCACCCTTTTCTGTTCATTTCTCCTTCCCGAGGATTGGTTATAAGTCCAAACCCCCTACCATAATGGAGCATAAATACAATAGGTTTGAATGGGGTTTATTACCTATTTGGGGGGGGGAAAAACCGTATTTACGGAAGGGAATTGGGTGGAAAGGCTAATTCTTCCGATTCCCCTCCGCAGTGAAAAATTTGAAGATACCCGGAAACAGGTCTTCTTCCTGAAGGACCCGGAAGCCCGCCTTTACGGGATAGGAAAAGCATCTCCCTTGGTTGGGTTCCCCAATTTCCCAGGGCCTCAACTTTTTTACAGCTTCAGGGGGATGATGAAGGGGGATTTTACGGTTTTGAAAAAGACTTAACCTTTCCTATTTTGCAATACCCGGGAAAAGAGATTCCAGAAACAGGCTCCTGGGGAAGGGTGCTTCTTGGGACAAAGGGGGGCGGATCCTCGGAAGGCTGGCAAACGCCCCTATCGATTCCCCTGGATAAAAGCGATCAGTTGCTTGGCTGGCAGGGTGCCGGAATGGACCCTTCCGTCGGGCAGCACCAGGGTTGGAGTCCCGGTTATCCCCAAAGCCTCGGCAAGTCTTATGTTGGCATCAATTTCTTTGGTTTCGCACTCCAGACGGGGGATCTCTTTCCGGGCGAAGGCCTCATCGAGCATCTTCAGGGACCGGTTGCAGAGGATACTCTTCGATTTCCAGTAAGCATCTTTGTGGAAACTTAAGGGATAGAGAAGAACATAGAAAACGATATCTCTTCTCTCCTGAAGAACCTGCTTCATCTCTTTATGGAGATTTTCGCAGAAATTGCATTCCGGGTCAGTAAAGACCGCCACCTTATGGGGAGCCAGGACATCGCCCATGACCAGGCCTTGATTCAGGGGGATCCTCGAAAAATCTACCCTTCTGCTCTCTTGTATTTTGGCGAGCCGTTCCTGGGTCTTGTTCTTGCCGCCCTTGATCTCGACCACCGGGCCCGGGAGGATAAAGGATTTGGAAAAGTCCACATAGACCACCGTGGGTTTCCCTTTATTTATGAAAGAGACTTCCCAGAGCCCCTTCACCGGGCTCAATTGAACCTTGATGATCTCCTCCCCCGGAATCTTCATATTCTGGAGAATTTCCTTGGCCTCCTGGTTCGTTATGGTATGGCATTTTTGACAATCCATTTCACAGCCGGATTGATCGAGGGCCAGGGGGCCATCGGAATTCATCTGCAAAAGAACGGAGAATAAAAATACCATCAGCCCCAGGAGAATAGAAAATCTCTTCATCGGTCCACCTTTTCTTCTTGGTTTAACCTATATTGAAGCACAAAAGTGCTTTCCAAGCAAATTTTAGTTATCCGTTACCCGAAGGAGAATATCTTTGAACTGGTTGCCCGATTCTTTTCCCGGCGGCCTTGAAGGGTCCCCCAGCCCCTTTGCGGTGCTAAGGCGGATCTTTCATCCCCTTAGCCGCCTATTTGAAGCCGGGCCGCTGCTTCTTTGCTAAATTTTTGATCCACGAAAAATTCCGATTCCTCTCCCCCCGGGATCTCCTTCTTTATCTGATACCGGGATTTTTCTTCCCTACTGTATCCGGCTATCAGTTCTCCGATCATCCGGTCCGCTTGCGAGTCCGGGTTTCCGGCGGCCAGGCAGGTGGGCCCCCGAAAATCAACGGGTTTGTAGACCCCCATCCCAGGCCTGGCCATAGACCGAAGATGATCGTTCTCGGGCTTATCTCTCCCCAGGATGAGCTTGAGGTGCGGGCGGAGACGGAAATGTCTCCCGATCTTCAAAAGATGCAAATCCGCCAGCTCGTAATCGGGAACATGGGCGAAGAGGTCGCGCAACCGGGCCGAAATCACAGGGTCCGTCAGCAAACATCCGCCCGCCGGGCAGGGGTAGTCTTTCACTCCCAGCCTGGCCGCCAGGTCGATCTGCGGCTTTCTCGACCGGCCGGAAAAGGAGAGGAGTTTTTGCCGATCCACGAATCCCTCCCGCTCCGGGACTGTGGGCGGGAAATGCTGGGCTGACAAGGGCCTCAGGATGAGCCCTTCCAGTCCACTCTCCCTCTCGATCAGCCCGATGGCCGCCCGGTGCTGAGACATCGGCCTTTGCCCGAGGACCTCCCCGGTAATGACGAAAGATCCTCCGTTGCCGGCAATCATTTCTTTGACTTTTTTCAGCATGTAGATCCGGCAATCGATGCACGGATTCATACCCCGGCCATGTCCGTGGGGAGGGTTTTGCACCATCCTCATGTAATCCATCCCCTTATGAATAACCCGGATCGGAACCCCGAATTCCCGGGCGACTTTCACCGCCTGGTTCTTACAGCCGGCGTTTTTCGACGTGCAATTACAGAAGGGGCTGGTAAAATGCACGGCGGAGACGGCGATTCCCTGGTCGATCATCATCTTAACCGCCAGCGAACTATCCAGTCCCCCGGAAAGGAGCGCCACGGCGTGGTGTTTCCCTTCCATCATATTCTCCCTCCCTGGTTTCCGCGGCGCACATGAATCATCTCGGCAATAATGCTCACAGCGATCTCCTCAGGGGTAAGGGCCCCGATCGGGAGCCCGATGGGCGTATGCACCCTTTTCAGTCTTTCCGCTCCCACACCCTTTTCCTTGAGATTGGCGTAGATGGTCTGGATCTTTTTCCGGCTGCCGATCATGCCGATGTACTTAGCCTCCGTGGTCAAGGCCCACTGGAGGACCTCCTGATCGTAAGCGTGGCCGCGGGTTACGATAACCAGGTAGCTGGCCCGATTCACCGGCAGTTTTTCGAAGACGAAGGGAAACTCTTCGGCGATTACCTGTTCGGCTTCAGGGAAACGTTCCTTGTTGGCAAACTGCTGGCGGTCGTCGATGATGACGACCTTGAATCCCACCATGACGCTGAGCTTGGAGACGAAAAGGGAGATGTGCACCCCGCCGAAAAAGTGGACGACCGGCGACGGAATGACCGGCTCGATGTAAAGGTCCATCACTCCGCCGCAAATCATCCCGCTCTCCTCCGCCTCTCTTCCGCTCAGATCCATGTGAACGCTCCTGGGCCTCTCGGTCTTCATCACCTCCACCGCCTGCTGCCAGACCTCGGCCTCCAGGCAGCCCCCGCCGATCGTCCCCGAGATCGATCCGTCCTCGCGGATGAGCATTTTGGCCCCCATTTCGCGGGGGGTTGAGCCCTTGGTGGCAATGATCGTGGCGAGTGCGGCTTTCCGTCCTTCGTTCTTGATCTTCACGATCTCTTCGAAAACATCTGACATCATCAATCCCGGATTCTCCCGAATTTTTTCCTAGCCCACCCGCCAATGCCTAGCCCAAGTTTTTGATCATATCCGGGGAAGTCCGGATTCGTCGAAAAGCCCCTCGAAGAGCACCCCGCTGAGATACCGCTCGCCCGCATCGGGCAGAATGGTCACGATGGTCTTGCCCTCGAATTCCTTGAGACTGGCGATCCGCAGCGCCGCGGCGATCGCCGCCCCGCAACTGATCCCCGAAAGGATTCCTTCCTCCCGAGCCAGCCGTCTCGAATGCTGGATCGCCTCTTCACTGGTTACCTTCTCCACGCGATCCACCATCGAAAGGTCCAGCGTGTCCGGAATGAACCCGGCCCCGATGCCCTGAATTTTGTGCGGCGCAGGTTTGAGCTCCTGGCCTGCAAGGCGCTGGGTGATGACCGGGCT
>PMCE01000129.1:7171-13076 GCA_003154025.1 Syntrophaceae bacterium | reverse complement strand
ACCCTGGCCATGCTCTATCACCACCTGAGCAGCGAGGTGGTGGAAGAATTCGGCCCCGCCGGGGAAGAAGCGATCCGGAGGGGGATCCATAAGTACGGGCAGGCCCGGGGGGCGAAGATACGCGAGGAAGTCCTGGCCAAGGGACTTCCCCTTACCGTGGAGAACCTGTCCAAGTTCTATGACTTGCCCCTTCCCCTCGCCTGGGTTTCGGAAAAAATCCGGGTGGAGGAGAACTGCCTGGAAAAGAAGGTCACCTATTGTCCCTTCGCGGAGGAATGGAAACGTCTGGGGGGAGAACGGCTGGGGCTCATCTATTGCGAACAGGATCTGTCCATGCGGAAGAGCTACAACCCCGAGCTGGACCTGCAGCAGTTCACCAACGTGCTCGATAAAGATCCCCACTGTCACACCATCGTGGAATGGAAGAAGGAAAAGTGATGGGAGAAGATGATGTTTAGCGTGCGAAAGACGGATATTCTAATCATCGGGGGGGGAGGGGCCGGGATCCGCGCGGCGATCGCCGCGGCCGAGTTCGGCAAGGAGGTGATCCTCCTCAGCAAGGGCCCTCTCTCCCGCTCGGGAATCACCCCGGTGGCGGGCGAGGGCGTGGAGGGGGCGGTCAACCCCGGAGACACGGTCGAGCTTCATTACGAGGATACGGTGAAAGCGGGGCGGGGGCTGGCGGACGAGAACCTGGTCCACGCCCTGGCCCATGATTCCATCGACCGTATCCATGACCTGGAGAGCTACGGCGCGAAGTTCAAAAAGAACCCGGACGGTTCTTATGCGACTTCCCTTCGTCCCGGGCAGACTCATTCCCGGAACCTTTTTATCATGGGCGGGGGGTATGGACTGGCCGCGAGCCTCTTCCGCAAAATGGGCCAGCTTCCTTCGATCGCCCTGCGCGACGACGCCATGGCGCTCAAGGTTCTCCTGCGGGATGGGAAGGCGGCCGGGGTAATCTGTCTCGACATCCGGACCGGCGAGATTCAGGTCATCCATGCCCGGGCTACGATCCTGGCCACCGGCGGGTATGAAGAGCTGTGGCCCTTCACCGATACTCCCCCGGATACGACCGGCGAAGGACTGGCCATCGCCTACCAGGCCGGCGCGCTGGCGATGGACCTGGAGATGGTTCTTTATTATCCCGGAGTCGTAGTTCACCCGCCCTCGGCCAAGGGGTGGCTGGTACAGTACGAGTACATCCTCAACCCCGACCTGCTGGACGGCAGGGTTTTGAACGGTCGGGGAGAAGTCTTTATCAAGGGTTTCCCGGCACGGGATGAATTCATCGCCGCGATAAGAGATCAGGTGAAACAGGGCAAGGCTAGCCCTCATGGGGGCTTTTACGCGGACCTGTCCCAATCCCGTTTCCCCCGAGATGTCTTGACCGAACGCCTGCAGGGCTGGCTGCACCAGTTTTCCAACTTGAAACAAGTGGGCATCGACCTGCGCGATCAGAAGCTGGAAATGGCGCCCGGTGCCCACTACTGCCTGGGAGGGGTTCAGATCGATGAATGGGGCCGGACCAATATAAGCGGTCTCTTTGCCGCGGGGGAGGTGACCGCAAATGTCCACGGGGCCAACCGGATTTCGGGCAACGCCCTGTCGGAAACCCAGGTGTTCGGCCTCCGGTCCGCCCAATCCGCCTGCGATTATGCCTCCCGGGAGTCTCTCTCGGCGGGGAGCCTTGAAGCCGAAGTTTTGAAAGAATATCGCACCATCGAGGGCTGGAAACAAAGCAAAGCCGGAGGGCTGAGGCCCATCAAGCTGAAAGCCCGGCTGCAGGCCGTCATGGACCGTTATGTGGGGCTGGAGAGGGAAGAGAAAGGGCTCTCCGATGCTTTGGCGGAAGTGCGCCGGATGCGGGCCGAGGGGCTGCCCCAAATGAACGTGGCGCCCGCTCGCCGGTTCTGCTATGAGGTTCAGGAGGCCTATGAGGTCCGGGCCATGCTGGACCTGGCCGAAATCGTCATTCTCTCCGCGCTGGAACGCCGTGAGACCCGGGGGCATCATTACCGCCTCGATTTCCCCCAACCCGAAAAAGTTCCCTTCCATACCTCCGTTCAGCTTCTGCGGGGAGACCACCGGTTGGGCCGCATTCCGATCAGCAAACGAAAGAGCGGGGAGGCGAGATGATGGATATAAAGCTGAAAATTTTCCGGTTCGATCCCGACGTCCGTGCCCTTCCTTATTATCAGACTTACAGCCTGCCCTGGGCCGAGGGCCTTACCCTGCTGGCGGCCGTACGGGAAGTCTACCGCGCACAGGACCCTACCCTGGGCTTTCGGAATTATTATTGCGGCCGGGGCCTGTGCGGAGGCTGCCAGCTGACGGTGGACGGGGCCGTAAGAAAGGCCTGCCACGTGATCCTGGAGGCCGGAAGGGAGTACCTGGTGGAGCCGATCAAGAATTATCCGGTCATCAGGGACCTGGTGGTGGATTTCGGCGTCCATCGGTCCGACCCGGAAAGCGGAAAGGCTTTCAATATCCGCGAGGGGGTCATATTCTAAAGAACGACGAGGGACTCGCTTGGTTCGCTGCTGTCCCGGGGCCCGCGCGGGAACCGCGAGTCCGTTGGGAATGCCTGGCGGAGGCCTCGGAGAAAAGGTTCAAGAAAACAGAAATGGCCGATCATACCGCCTCCGAATTCAGGGGAAGATGGACGGGACATGGGTCCCGCCATCCTGCAAAGGACCACCCGGGATGAAGGATTTCGAAGATTGCCTGGCGGAATGGGCCCTCCAGGATTCCTTCTATGAAAGAGTACTGGGGAGCCACGGGGATAAGTCCTGCGCCGCGTCTCTTCGGTCCGGGGATGAAGGGTGCGTAGCCGGAATCCCCATGGCTAAAAGGCTTGCTCAGGCGCTGGGGGTGGAATCATCCTGGGAAAAACAGAGCGGGGATTTGGTTGAGAGCGGGGAAGAGATCGCCTCGTTTCGGGGAACGGCGGAGCAGATCCTGAAGTTCGAGAACCTGATCATCGGCCTGATCGGGAAACCTTCCGGCATTGCCACCGCCGCATGGAGGGCGAAGAAGGCCGCGGAAGGCCGGGTCCGGCTGATCTGCGGCGGGTGGAAGAAGCACCCTTTTCCGATCAAGGAGATGGCCCGGGAAGCGGTGGCCGCGGGAGGCCTGGAGTCCCGGATTCTCGCCCCGCCTTTCCTCTATCTGGACAAAAATTTCGTGCGGGTCTTCGGGGGGATCCGGCAGACCCTTGAGGCCGTGGCCTCCCATTCCGTCCCCAAGGTCATTCAGGTGAAGGGAGAATTCGGCCCCATCGCCGNNGGGTGCAGACGGCATTTGCGGGAGGGATCAAAGTCGAGGATATTCCCCTTCTCGTCCAGAGAGGGGTCGACATCCTGGATATCGGCGCGGCGATCCTGGATGCTCCCTGGCTGGAATTAAGTTATGATGTCGTAGCAGATTTAAAATCAAGCTCCAATACCCAAATCTCAAATTCCAAATAATAAAATCCGATCCCCAAATTAAAAATTTAAGACTCGCTCATATTTTTTCCCATTTGGATTTTGCTGTTTGGTATTTATTTGGAATTTGGAATTTTAATTCTCAAGGGAGAGGATCTATGGCGGTTGAAAATTTCCGGTCGTGGATGGAGACCTGGGAGAAAAAAGGATGGCTGGCCCGTATCCGCAAATCAGTCGATGCCCGGTATGTCCTGGGAGGGATCACCAGGAAAGTGGGGAAGGAGAAGGCGATCTTATTCGAGCAGGTATCCGAATACGCCATTCCCCTGGTGACGAACCTCATTTTTTCCCGGGAGGCTCTGGCTTCCTCGCTGGGCATGGAGGAGAAGGATTTCACTCCGCGCCTCCGGAAAGCCATGGCGAAGCCCCGGCCCTGCGAGGTCGTCGAGAAGGCCCCTTTCAAGGAGAACGTGCTGACGAAGCACCTCAATCCCCTCAAGTTATTCCCGATCCCGACCTACCATGAAAAGGACGCCGGGCCCTACATCACGGGGGGAATCCTGGTCGCCAAAGATCCGGAGACGGGAATCCGGAACGTCTCCATCCATCGCATCCGGGTGTTTGAGGACGGGGTCATGGGCCTCCTCATCCTTCCCCGGCATTTGGATCAGTGCCTGCAGAAAGCCTTGAAGCTCAACCGGCAACTGGAAGTCGCCGTGGCCATCGGCGTGGACCCTTTCACGCTCCTGGCCTCTCAGGCCATTCTGCCCTTCGGGGTGGACGAGCTGGAGGTGGCCAACGCCATGCGGGAGGATATTCCTCTCAAGCTGGCCCGATGCGCCACCGTCGACCTGGAAGTTCCGGCGGATTCCGAAATCGTCCTCGAAGGGGTAATCGACCCCTTTGACACGAGGGTGGAGGGGCCTTTCGGGGAGTTCCCCCGCTACTACAGCCCGGAGGCCCAGCGTCCGACCCTAAAGCTGAGCGCAATCTGTCATCGGAATAAGCCCGTATATTATTCCATCCTTCCGGCGGCGCGGGAGCACCTGCTCCTCGGCGCGATTCCCCGCGAGGCCAGCCTCCTGGCCGACGTCCAGCGGGCGGCTCCTTCGGTTAAGGCGGTCCACCTGTCCTATGGAGGGACCTGCCGGTACCACCTGATCATTTCCATGGCCAAGGCGCATGAGGGGGCGCCAAGGGTGGCCATGCTGGCGGCGATGGCCAATAATCTGGACATCAAGCACGTCATCGTCGTCGATGAGGACATCGACATTTACGATATGGAGCAGGTGGAGTGGGCCATGGCCACTCGTTTCCAGGGGGACCGTGACCTCCTCGTGATTCCGCGGGTCCAGGTTTCCACCCTGGACCCCTCGTCGCTGGGCTTCGGAACCCGCGTCGGTTTCGATGCCACCGCCCCCGTGGGAGGCCTGAATGAACTCTTCAAACCCATCGCCATCCCGGGGTACGAGAAGATCGACTTAAAGGATTACCTGTAGGGGCGGCCCTATGTGGCCGCCCGCAGGCCGCTTCGGCGTCATGGTCACGCCGACCGTAGGGGCGACCCGGCGGGTCGCCCCGCAGCCTCTTTGGAGTGCGGCGACGTGTCGCCGCTTTCACAAGGCGCTATAGGTCGCGCCGGTGCGAGTTCGGACCAGCCCGCAGGCCTCGGAAAAGCGCCGTCCTGCCGGGACGCATTCCCCAAAAAGGAGATCCAAGTGCTATGGCAAAGTCAATCGTCAGCATGAGGGGGAAGAAGAAGCCACTCCCGGAGCAGGGAGCCAAGCGATTGATCGTCGGGGTTTCCGGAGCCAGCGGGGCGATTTACGCCCAGAGCTTCCTGCGGATGGTCCGGGCCGACAATGACGTGGAGATCCACCTCGTCGTCACCAAACAGGCAAGGGCGATCATCGCTCACGAATTGGGAACCAAAGCCGACCTCTCCCGGTTGGCCGATTATAATTACGAACCCGATGATTTCATGGCCTCCATCTGCAGCGGCTCCTTTTCCACCCATGGCATGATCATCATCCCCTGCAGCATGAAAACCCTTGCCGGCCTGGCCTCGGGCTATACGGACAACCTTCTCCTGCGGGCCGCGGACGTGACCCTGAAAGAAAAACGACGCCTTCTGATCGTACCCAGGGAGGCCCCCCTGGGCCCGGTCCACCTGGAAAACATGGCCAAGCTTTCCGGCTGGGGAGCGCAGATCATGCCTGCCTGCCCGGGTTTTTACCATCTTCCCAAGAGTCTCGATGACCTGGTCGACCAGTTCGTTTTCCGCATCATGGACGTCTTCGGCCTGGAAAGCCCCATCAAGAGGTGGGGAGACCGCCTTCCCGAATAGCCTCGATTGCTACCGGCTCCATCTCTCTACCGGACGGAAATGAGTGAATGAACCGAATCACGACCAAGGGAAATGAGGCTTTTCACGCGCTCTTTTACCCTCGTTCCGTCGCCGTCATCGGCGCGTCGGG
>PMCE01000129.1:6508-7120 GCA_003154025.1 Syntrophaceae bacterium | reverse complement strand
AGGGGCCGTGGTGATTACCGCCGGCTTCCGGGAGATCGAAGGCCTGGAAGGAGTGAGGCTGCAGCGGGAGATGGCCGCCGTGGCCGGCAGGGGCGGAATCAGAATCATCGGGCCCAACACCTTCGGCATGGTCAATACCCACGCCCTTCTCAACGCCTCCTTCACCCCTATTTTTTCCCGTCTCAAGCCCGGCGGAATCACGGTGGTCAGCCAGAGCGGCGGAGTTTCTCACCTCATCGCTTACCAGGCGATGGATGAGGGGCTGGGCCTGGCCAAACTCGTCGGCTTGGGGAATCGCTGCAATGTTGATTTCGCGGACCTTCTGCCCTTCCTGGCCGAGGACGACGAGACCCGCTGCATCCTCCTCTTCATCGAAGGGCAGGACGATCCCCGGTCTCTGTTCCAGGCCTTGAAAAAAATTACCCCCCGAAAACCGGTGGTGGCCATGAAGGCCGGGAAGTACGCCGTCTCCTTGAAGGCCGCCCAATCCCATACGGGTTCCCTGGCCGGACGTTCGGAAATCTATGATGCCGCCCTGAGGCAGGCGGGGGCGGTTGTCGTCCAGGAGCCCCGTGAGCTTTTGGACGTGGGAAAAATCCTGACGATGCTCGC
>PMCE01000129.1:6259-6499 GCA_003154025.1 Syntrophaceae bacterium | reverse complement strand
ATCCGTACGAACCCCGTGGATATGGCCTTTGCCCGGGATGAACAGGCCTTCGGGGAAACGGTCCGTCTGATCCTTAAAGATGAGAAGGTGGACGCCCTGGTCGTTTTCCTCCTCCACCATCCTTTCATGACTCCCCGGAGGATCAAGGAGCCCCTGATCCGCCAACGAGAGTCGTCGGGGAAGCCCATTCTGCTCTGCGCCAATTCACCGCGGGGATTGATCGAAGAAGAGGTCGAGGAA
>PMCE01000129.1:0-6223 GCA_003154025.1 Syntrophaceae bacterium | reverse complement strand
CGAGGCTCGAGGAAAAACAATAACAGAATTCGAAACGGGGCAAAGGGAAATGGAGATAGAGGCAAGGGAAGCAGGATGATAGGAATAGAGTCTGTTCCCTCCACCGTGCGCCCTATGCCCTGCGCCTTCCACCCTCTACCCTATACCCTATGCCCAACTCTCTATAGCCGTTTCTTAACACAGACCACGGTTATCGATAGGAGACCAAGCGGATGCGTGCGTTGGAAGGGATCAAAGTTTTGGACCTTTCCCGTCTTTTTCCCGGTCCCTACTGCTCCATGATTCTGGCTGACCTGGGGGCCGATGTTCTGCGGGTCGAGGACCGCAGGTTCGAAGGGGAGGGGCCGGGGATGCCCACGGTCATGCGCAACAAGAGGCACATGACCCTGAACCTGAAGCACCCGAAGGGACTGGAGATCTTTTGCCGGATGGCCAAGAAGGCGGATGTGATCCTGGAAGGGTTCAGGCCGGGGGTTACCGATCGTCTTGGGATCGGCTACGAGCAGATGAAGAAGCTGAACGGAAGGCTGGTCTATTGTTCCGTCACCGGCTACGGCCAGGATGGCCCGTACAAAGACATGGTCGGGCATGACATCAATTATCTGAGCTTTGGAGGAGTACTGGGACTGACCGGAGAGCCGGGACGCAAGCCGGTCATCCCCCCCATCCAGGTGGCGGATATGGCCGCCGGGGGCATGAACGCGGCCATCGGAATCCTGGCGGCGCTGTTCGCGCGGCAGACTACGGGGGAGGGACAATACATCGACATCTCCATGATGGACGGAATGGTGGCCATGCTGCCTTTCCCGGCGACCCTGCTCTGGGGAACGGGAAAGACCCCGCAGCGGGGGGATACGCTTCTCAGCGGCCGGTTTCCATTTTACAGCGTATATGAGACCAAGGACGGACAATACATCTCCCTGGGAGCGTTGGAGCCGAGGTTCTGGGCGGAATTGTGCAGGAAACTGGGACGGGAGGATTACATCCCCCTGCAGTATGACGAAGGCGGGAAGCGGGCGGAGATATTTTCTTTTCTCGACCGGAAGTTCAAAGAAAAGACCCGGGAAGAATGGCTGGCCCAATTGAAAGACCTGGACGTCTGTTTCGGCAAGATCCTGCATTTGGATGAAACCTTCGAAGATCCCCANNGATGAAGCTTCTATCGTCTCCCCTCAAAATGTCCGGGACCCCCCCGGACATCCGCCGGGCTCCGGCTGCTTTCGGCGAGAACACCGAGGAAGTGCTTAAAGAGTTGGGGTTCAAGGAAGAGGAAATTCAACAGATGAAGAGGGAAGGGGTGGTATAGGTTCAATTCCTGAATGGTCCCTGCGGGAATGAACCGACTTAGATCGTGAGAGGAGTGGCCACGATGGGACTTGCCTCCCCCGCGGGGCGATCTTCCCATCCACTAAAGGCACCGGGTATAGCGGCGGCGGGCTAAGCCGGACCGGCTGGATGGGGAGAAACCGGCGTCTCTCTCGCGCCCAAAACCTCCCTTATCTTACGAGAAAACTCTCCGATGTCGAAAGGCTTCTGGAGGAAACCCTTACAGCCCCGCTCCATCATCCTGTTGACCTCATCATTGATGCCGTATCCGCTCGAAAGAATAATTTTGATCTCGGACTGGATACCTTTAAAGATGTCGAAAGCCTTTCCTCCGTCCATGCCTGGCATAATCATGTCCAGGATGACTAGATCAATACCATCTTTCCTTGCCCTGAAAATCTCTATAGCCTCCTGGCCATTTCGGGCCACGAGAACTTTGTAACCCAACTTTTCCAGAACCATTCTATTCACATTGAGAACCACCTCCTCGTCATCGACGAGAAGAATGGTCTCTTCCCCTTTTATCAATTCCACCAGGGGTTTCTTTTGTTTTTCAATTTCCTTTCCCGAAGCCGGCAGATAAATGGTGAAGGTTGCCCCATGCCCCTTTTCACTGTAGACATTGATGACCCCCCCATGGCCCTTTATGATTCCGTAGGTCGTTGCGAGGCCGAGCCCCGTCCCCCGGCCCATCTCTTTAGTGGTGAAGAAGGGCTCAAAGATTCTTTTTTGGGTCTTCTCATCCATCCCCACACCGGTGTCGGTGACCGAAATTTTTGCATAATGTCCCGGTTTGACGTAGAAAGGCTTTCTATATTCCTCATCAAGGATGACATTTTTTGTCTCCAGGAAAAGGGAACCCCCGCTCGGCATTGCCTGCCAGGCATTGACATAGAGGTTCAACAGGACCTGCTCGATCTGGCCCCGGTCGACCTCTACCGGCCAGAGATCCTGCTGGAGGTTACTGTGAATGCTGACCTCTTTCTTGGTGCGGCCGAACATGGCCGAGGTCTTGTTAAGGATGGCATTCAGGTCCGTGGGCTTGACCTCAAATTTTCCTCCCCGCGCAAAACCGAGCAACTGCCAGGTGAGATCGGCTCCACTCTTTACCTGTTCCTCAACGCTTCTGAGCATCTTATAATGGGCACTGCCGGGGTCCAAATCCAGAAGCATGAGAGAGGCGTGTCCCTGAATACCCATGAGGAGGTTGTTGAAATCATGGGCCACCCCTCCCGCCAGGGTGCCCACCGCCTCCATCTTTTGAGCTTGGAGATACTGGGCTTCCAGCTTCTTCTTTTCAGTAATATCCCGTGCGAAGTGTAGCGTCGCAGGCGCCCCTTCCCAAAGGATTCGCACGGAATTGATTTCCGCCCACAAATCTTCTCCGGATTTGTTTTTTATCCGGAAAGAGTACATACTGGGTAATTCCTGTCCAGCCAACCTCTTTTTGTTGTTTTCAACGATCATCCCCCGGTCGTCGGGGTGAACATGATTGACAAAGGGGATGGTGAGTAATTCCGCCGCGGAATGTCCGAGCAACTTTTCCGTCTTGAAGTTGGGAAACTTGATGACCCCGTCCTGGGCGATGAAAATGGCATCATTGGAATTTTGGATCAGAAGCCGATATTTTTCTTCCGAAGTTCGCAGGGCCTCTTCCGCCCGCCTGCGCTCGGTGATGTTGCGGAAACTCCATACCCTTCCGACAATTTCTTCGGCTATTCTTTGCGGTTTTGAGTAGCGCTCGAAGACTCTCCCATCCTTGAATTCCAGATCATCGTAACTTTCGAGCTCGGGTTGGGCGTACAAAGATTTCACTTTCCTCAGAAAAATCTCCGGATCCCGGAGTTGATTCAAAACATATTCCAGCAATCGATCGTCATCCTTCGATGTCCCCAGGGAATCGGGGATTCGCCACAAGGATAGAAACCGGTGATTCAGAGATAATACTTTTCCTCCCCGATCCACCACCAGAATTCCATCGGTGGTGGAATCGAGAGTTGCCTGGAGGAGGGAAAGGGATTTTTCCAAAGCTTCCTCCGCCAGCTTGCGATCGGCAAAGAGTTGGGCACTGGCAATTGCGCCGGCAATTTGATGAGCGATGCTAGCGGCAAGCTTCAAGTCCTTTTCCGTGTATATGCGGTGTTTTTTAGACCGGAAATGGAGACCTCCGATGGGCCGGTCCCCGGAAATCAAAGGGACGGACAGGAATGACCGGAATCCGGCCTTCATTTCCGGCAAGAGCCCGGGATATCTTGCTGCCGCCTCATTTTCCTCTTGGGTTTCGACTATTAAACCTTTCCGGTTTTGAATCATCCATTCGGTCATTGTCCCGGCCCTGGGGAAAACCTCCCGGGAATTCCTTTCGGGAGCGGAATCCCCTTCCACGTAGCGGTTAATAAGAGTGGCGCCGTCTTTATTGATCAGACTAATGGCAAGCCGGTCATAAGGGATTAGGCTCCTGACTTTTGCGGAGAATAGAGCATATACCTCATCAAGGTTCAGGGTAGAGCTGATGATCCGGCCGATCTCCGACATGACGGCATTCTCTTCGGCGAATCGCTGAGCTTCCTCTTCCCTCTTCCTCAGCGCCTCCTCCATCTGCTTGCGCTCGGTGATGTCCTGGATGACACAACGAATCCCCGTAATCCTTCCCTGTTCATCTTTAGTGAGCCGATCTTCAATGAGGACCGGAAAAGTGGTGCCGTCTTTTCGGCGATAGGTCCTCTCAAGGGATCGGCTCGGAGCTCGAAGGCCCGCCAATTTTTCCAAAACTTGCTGGCGAACCATATCTTCCCGGACATTGAATTTCCAGATGTATTGTCCGATCATTTCTTCCCGGCTGTAGCCCAGCATTTCCAGGTCCGTACGATTGACATTTGTAATGAGACCTTCCATATCATACTCATGATATCCCACCGGAGCGCCATCGTAGAGGTCTCTGAACCTCTCTTCGTTCTTTCGGAGCGCTTCTTCCGCGCGCCTACGCTCGGTGATATCGCGGGCATATTCAATGACCCCTTTCAGCTCCCCATTTTCCGTATCGAAGATAGGAAAGCTGTAGAGGTCCAACCATCCGATAATCTCTCCTCCCGGCCCCCTCTTGGGGATGACTTCATAAGCAGGTTTTTCGGTCTTCAGCGTTTGGATCGTGGGACAAACTTTGCATGGTTCGCTATTCGACTGGTAGGCCTCATAGCATTTCTTCCCGATGAGTGGCCTGACGTGTGAATACCAGCTTTCCATCGCCGGATTGACCCGCATAATATTGAGGTCTTTATCCAATATGCTGATCCCGTCTTATATGCTGGCGAAGATATTTGCCAAAACTCGTTCCCCTTCAGGCAAAACCATCTTCCATCGTTTCCGACCGGGCCCGGACCTTTTCGAGGCCTCAAATCTTTGAGGAGGGATTTGCAATCCATGAATGAGTTGCCTTTTTGTCTTATTGCCATCTTCCATGATTCGTATCTCCAGGTCCGCCGGTCATTAAAGCTGATATTCGAGATAAGTTTTGAAAATCTTTTATCTCCTTAGACCTTATCGCCCTTTTAAGGTAATTCTTAATTTGAAAAAGCATCGAAAACCCCAAAGGCCATAATTTCCAATGGGATACCAAGAATGCCGGGGTCGGAGGATGGAGGCGTGAATATGGCGTACCGAATCTCTTTCTCCCCTCCCCCCTCGCAGAAGGACCAAGCCTTGCTCGGGGGCGTCCGGGCCTCGCGGGATGCTCGCCCGCGTAGGGGCAGGCCACGCGCCCACCCCCGTAAGGGCGACCCGGCGGGTCGCCCTTCTTGATCCTTGGGCTAACAACCAGATCATGAGATAGGGAAAAGGGTAAAAATGGGTGACAGTCTCTTGTGGGAGAAAGGGAGTGTCAAGATGGAGAGTGTAGAGGAAGTCAAGAGGAAGAGTAAGGGGAAAGAGAGTCGGTTTGGGAAGCGGTATGGGTTTGAGCTGAAGCTTCGTTGTGTGAAGCTGCGGTTGGAAGAGGGGTTGCCTGTTTCTTTGTTGAGCAAGGAGGCGGGAGTAAGTAAGGACGTAATTTATCGTTGGGTGAAGGCGTATCAGGAGCGGGGAGAAGCAGGGTTAAGGAATCAGATAGGATCCTCGGGGAGTAGGCGGAAGCTTCCCGGTCCGGTACGCGAGAAAATTTGAACCAAATCAGCTTGGCTCGAACGACGATCGACATAGAGAACGCCGTCCTCAAGGAAGTCAAAAACCTGCAGAAGCGGGACGGGCGTTCGATTGGGAAGGATGCATCGGAACTGCTGGCCGAAGCCCTCGCCCAGCGCAAAACCAAGGCAAAAGCCTCTCGTTTTAAATGGCGTTCTCGCCGCATGGGGACGCTTATTGACCTTTCTGATACTGATAAGGATGCTCTCTAAAAGGATTCGGAGAAGGTTAAGCCTTGAGCTATTTCATTAACGCTAATGTCCTCCTTTATGAGAACGGGATCAAATCTTTAAACTTGACTTTAGAAAAGATTCAGACAAATGATTCCGGACTCACGTTAACGGAATGTATTATTATCAAGAATAAAGATTTAGCCTCTGAATCGGAGCAAGAAAAGGTGAGGAGCGATTTATGACTTGTATGCACTGCCGCATTCGGGTCGTTGATTTCCGGAAATGGAAGGCCGAAATGGAAGGGGATGCAGAAGCACAAGGCAAAGCGGGGATGCGACTGATCCATTTGTGGCGCAGCGTCGATGATCCGAATACCGCGTTTTTCGTTTTGGAGGTCCGTGACGTGGAGAAGGCGCGGGTCTTTGTCAATCCTGCATCGGTCGCTGAAGCCAGCAAGGCGGCGGGCGTTCTGGAATTTGAGTGGCATATAGTCGAAAGCGTCGAAGGCTACACCGCCTGACATATTAATAAGGACATAATTGAAAATA
>PMCE01000087.1 GCA_003154025.1 Syntrophaceae bacterium | reverse complement strand
AAAGGCAAAAACGGAAAAGTTATCGTCTGCGCGATAATGCGAAAACTGGTTCACGTTATCTTTGGAGTCCTGAAATCCGGGAAAAAGTACGATCCAAACTTTAAGCCAATTTCCGCTTGACAAGAACGGTATCTACGAGTCAACAACCGTGGTGAATAAATATTTTGAGGATTTGCGTTTGAAATGATTGATCTAACACTGCGGCTCTCATACGAGTCTTTTAGAAATCATAACTTTTTACGTTCCATTACGAGGAATTTACTTAAAGGAAGGGTCACCAAAGCCATTAGCGCGGTAGTTATGAAAGTGAAGGAGAGACCCAAGGAATCGGTGACCAGACCATAAATTATCGGGGATAACGCACCGAAGCTCTGCGTGATGGCGTAATACAGCCCATATCCACGGGAGCGCCCACCAGGAGATATGATCTCGGCGACAGTGGCATAAAGAACGGAAGAAGTACCATTTAACACAATGCCTACCAGCGGCAGGAGAGTCCACATAATCGTCGGGGGAGTCCAGAGCAAGGCAAAAATCCCAGCGGCGGTCAAAGCTTCTGTTCCCACCACCATGGGAACGATTCCGAACCGTTCCGCCAGAATCCCGCAAACAAACTTACCCGCAGCTCCACCGGCAAAGAGGAGGGTGAGGGCATAACCAAGTTGGGTCACCGGAATCCCTTTCATCAAAAGAAGAAAGGGAAGAAAGGTGAGTAGGACGTTACGCACCGATAAGTCGAGGATCCCGATGGTCAGGAGAGCGGAGAAACTTTTCAGGTTGCTGATTCCCCAGCGGCTGCTGTCCTGCGCAGGCTTGGCAAGGGTTATAGGCAATGGAGGATTAGTCCTTTTCTTCGAGATCAGAATCCAAAGGAGGGCACTAGCCGCCATTCCGGCAATGGACAGGGTAAAAATCCCCTGCCTCCAGCCCCAGAGGTTGATGGCCATCGCTACCAGGAAGGGGATGCATACCTTGCCTATATCGCCGGCGAAATTGTACGTCCCCATTGCCGCCCTGCGCCCAGAGGATTCAAAGACCTTAGAAATAGCGGAAGAACCCAAAGCGTGCTGCCCCCCCGCTGTTGCCTTTGCTAAAATGAGGCAGAAGAAAATTGCCGGGAAACTGTATGCCATGGATAGGAACAGAAACCCGCCAGTCAATCCGATGCTCCCCGCGGCGACCACGAACAGCCCTCCAACTTTCTCCCCTAGAAGGCTCATGGGAAGCTGGAAGAGGCTCATCGCCCCAGAGAAAACCCCTTTGAGCAGTCCTACCTCGCTGAAAGAAAGATGCAGCTCTGTGGCCATGAAAGGAAGGAGCAGATAAATGCTATCAGCAAAGCCGTCGTCCAGGAAATGGAAGGCAGAAAAAGAAAAGAGGGAACGGGCGCGCTGACCCTTTACTGCTGAGTCCAAATTCCTCTCCTCTTGGCTGGGAACAGAGTTTCCGCTTTTGACAATGGAATTCACTGCGATGCTTACACCTATGTGAATTGAGGGTACGGAAAGGCGTCTTGTATGTCAAGGAAATCTTTGCCACCGAATGTGTGNNATCACTTTCTGTGAAAATGTCAAGCCAAAGTAGAAATGTCCTATTCCTACCAAAGTAGAAATGTCCTATTTGGTCAATAGGCAGATGCTCTCTGTTGATGAGCAGGCATCCAGTTTTTCCAACTCCTTTTCCAGGGGTGATCTTTCGCTGGTTTCGATGGCCGGTTAAACTCCCTTGCGTCCGTTTTGGAAACCACTTTCTTTTTCGGTCTCTCGGTGATCTCTTTGTACTTCAGAGAAGCCCCTTTGCTGATCACGAGCATGGAGCCGTCGAGTCTCTCTTCCACAACCACTTTCTTGCCGCCTTGCTCCTGGATCTGGTAGAGCCTGCCGTCAAGGGCGATCGTGTTGTCCTTCCGGATAGTCCTTTCCGTCTTGATGCAAAGATAACGGTTCAGATCAACTTGGCTCGGAAGCGTTACATGCGCATCGGCCTCATTGGCCGGACACACCCCGAATCTCTCGTTGTAGCGGGGCAGATACTCCTTTAGAAACGCATTGGCCTGTTCTTTCGTCGTTATCCCCTCTAACCGCATCTCCTTGACCAGCCTGTCCTGAAGCACACCGAAGAGCCTCTCGATTCTTCCCTTGGCCTGCGGTGACAAGGCATGAATCACCTCCACCCCGAGCTCCTTGAGCGCCCTCTCAAACTGGCTCAACGACTCTGTCCCTTCAATCTCCTCCCATTCCGTGAGCTTCTTGGGTGATTTATAAGTCGTGTGCCGGTCAAGGTAAACGCTCATGGGTAGCCCATACTTCCTCACATATCCCGTGAAACTGTCCATCGCCGGCAGGGTCCCTTCATAATCGTAGAACCTCCCATAGATTGTGTTCGTGGCATCATCGATATAGGCCATCAACACAAGCTTGGGACCCCGCCCTTCAAGCCAGTCATGATGAGATCCGTCCATCTGAACCATCTGACCGAAACACTCTTTCCGCGGCCGCCACTGCCGCCAACCCGACCGCTTCCGCCTCTTCTTCCAGAACCCAGCTTCGATCAGCCACCTCCTCAACGTCTCATCGCTGACCTTCAAACCGTCACATTCCATAAGCTTCTCCGTCGCAAGCGTAGGCCCAAAATCGGAATATCGCGCCTGGTAAAGGGATATCGTCCGCTCTCGTATCGCTTCGGGTATCCTCCGGTTCGATGCCCGTCCTCGCAACCCGTGTATGACTCCTCTATCCCCCCGATCCCTCACATCCTTTACCAACCGTCTCACCTGACGCTCGCTGAGACCCAACATCGCCGCTGCCGTCTTCTGCGTTACATGCCCGTCCATAGCCGACTCCACTGCCTTCAGTCGCTTTACCTCCCTCATGCTCATAACAATAATGTCCCTCACGGCCATAATCTACCCCCTTTGTTAGGGAAAAATTATAGCCCTACAATAGGACATTTCTACTTTGGCGATCTAGGACATTCTCATTTTGGCGGGACA
>PMCE01000220.1 GCA_003154025.1 Syntrophaceae bacterium | reverse complement strand
CCGCGCTATGTTCCTCTGTGTCCCATTAGTCTTTCGTATTTTTGGTTATTGAACCCGAAGACGACTAAGAGTGCAATGAGGTGAACCATCATGAAAGCAGCCGTCATTTATTGGTCGAAAAGCGGAAACACGGAAAAGGTAGCCCGGGCGATCAAGGAAGGATTAGAATCCTCCGGGGTTCAGGTTACCTATCGAAAGACAGACGAGGCTGGAGACCAGGAATGGTTCGACTTTGACCTGGTGTGCGTCGGGTTTCCTTCCTATCAGTTTCATCCTCCGGAACCGGTGGTGGCTTACCTAAAGGACAAGATGAGTGGATATCGGCAAAAGGGGCTGGTCAAAACCGGGTGCCCGCGGGTTCCCGGGAAACATGCCTTGATCTTTTGCACTTATTCCGGCCCCCATACCGGAATCAGCGAAGCCGTCCCGGCGGGCAAGTATGCGGGCCAGTTCTTCGACCACGTGGGATTTGAGGTGGAAGGCGAGTGGTATGTGGTTGGGGAATTCCACGGCAACGAGGAGCACAGCACGAAAGGAAGACTGGGAGATGTCCGCGGCCGGCCCGATCAGGAGGATTTGAAGAAGGTTAAGGAAGATACAATCCGGTTGGTGGAGTGGATAAAGAAATGAAGTGCTGCGGTGTGAGGGTGCCTCCGTTAAAATAGGGCCGTGTAGCATGGCAGAACTTTCGCACGGCAGCACTTCATTTCTTCTTCTTGAACAACCCTTCCAGCGTTCCGTAAATTCCTTTAGGCAGGAAGATGATCAGCAGGACGAGCGCCAGACCGTAGATGATCTGCGAAAAGCCCACGAAGGTACTCCCGTAAGCCACTCGAAAATACTCTTCCAGGGAAACAATCAGGGCGGTTCCTACCGTAGCACCCCAAAGGCTGAACATTCCTCCCAGGATCGCCTTGAAGGCGATTTCCAGCGAAGGCGGGACCCCCGCGAGGGTATGGGGGTTCAGGTAGAGGTTATTGAACTGCACGTAGAGAACTGCTCCCACCGCCGTCATGAAGGCACTGATCATGGTGATGATCATCTTGTAGCGGATGATCCCCACGCCCAAGGTGGAGGCGGCGATTTCATCCTCGCCGATGGCCCGGAGGGCTTTTTGCATCTTGGAACGGTCGATCCATTTCCAGAGCAGAAGAGCCACGATCAAGAAGCCGATCGATATGTAATAGAAGTGGATTTTCTGCTCGGACTGGAAATAGAGGAGAGAGGTCCCCATAGATTTCAGCGTAAGACCCAAAGACCCGCCGGTGATATCCCGGAAGGCGATGATCGTCAGGGCGACCACCTCTCCGAGGGCCAGGGTAACCAGGGCGAAATAGTCTCCGATCACGCCGAAGCGGAAGCAGGCATACCCGATGAGCATGGCAAAGAGGACCGCCGCCGCCCCGCCCAGGAGCATGCCGATCCAGGGAGAAAGCCCGTAAAAGTTGAAAAGCAGTCCGGACGTGTAAGCCCCGACGCCGAGGAAAGCTCCGTGACCCAGGGAGACCAGCCCGAACCTTCCCATGTACGACCAGGCGGTGGTGATGAACGACCAGATGAAAATCAATGTTCCGATGTGGATCAGGTAGGGGGATGGGAAAAATACCGGGAAGAGGCCGACGGCCGCGGAGAGGATGATTAAAATGAAGGCGGTGCGCAAGAAGGTCCTCCTACTTCGTTACTCGAATACCCAAAAGACCCTGAGGCCGGACCAGGATCACCGCGATGAAAATGACCAGGGCGATGATGTCCGCAATCTCCGTGGAGGTCATGGCGGCGGATACCGAGGTAACCATGCCGATGATAAAGGCGCCGATGAACCCGCCCAGCAGGTTTCCCATTCCCCCCAGGACCACGATGATGAAGGCCATCATGGTGAAACTTCCCCCGAAGTGGGGGTGGACGGCATAGATGGGGGAGAAGAAGGCCGCGATCAGGGCGGTCAGCAACCCGCCGGCCGCCATGGTCAGGTAATAGATGGCCTGGGGGTTGATCCCCATGAGCCGGGCACTCTCCAGGTCCTGGGCGATAGAACGGATGGCCAGTCCCATATAGGTACGGTTCAGGAACAAGTATAGCCCCCACAGGGTCAGCAGGGCTCCGAAGAAGGCGATGAGATTGGAGGTTCGCAGGAACACGCTTCCGATGCTGATGATGGGGAGCTGGACATTGATTCCCCGGAGGTCCGCCCCCCAGATCACCTGGGCCAAATTTTCCAGCACGATGGTCAGGCCGGCGAGCGCCAGGAGCTGGGTGAGGGGATTGGCTTTGGCGCGAAGGAGGGGGTTGATCACCAGGAGCTGCAGGCCAAAACCGACCACCGCCATGAGGGGCAGCGTGGCGATGCAGGCCAGGAGAATCGGGAATCCCAGGTAGGTGACCAGGGTGTAGATGAAGTAGAGCCCGAGCATCACACACTGGCCGTAGGCCATGTGGATGATCTTGATGACGCCGAAGATCAGGTTCATTCCGAAGGCCAGCAAGGCCAAAACCCCGCCGAGCAAGATCCCGTTGATGGCCGCGTTGAGATAAAGGTCAAGCATGAATCACCGTGCGGCGCAGCCGCAACCAAAAGGAACGATTAACTGTTAACGTGTAACTCAGGGTACAGAATTTCTTAATGAAGATTTCAGAGTTTGCAAGTAAGTATTACAGACCGATGTAAGCCTTTTTGATGTAGGGGTCGTCCAGAAAAGACTGTTTCGTTCCTTCTTTGTGAACCCTTCCCGACTCCATGAGGTAAGCCCGGTCGGAGAGCTTCAGGGCTTTGCGAACGTTCTGCTCCACCATCAGGATGGCGTATCCCTGGGCCTTGATCTGGTGGACGAAGTCCAGCACCCGGGACACCACCCGGGGGGCCAGGCCGGACGAGGGCTCGTCGAGCAAGATCAGCTTGGGCCTGGACATCAGGCACCGGGCGATGGCTAGCATCTGCCGTTCCCCCCCGCTCATGGTATCGGCCAGTTGTTTCTTCCTTTCGTCCAAAATGGGAAAGAGACGGTAGATCTCTTTCAGGGTTGCCGCCGCTTCCCCCCGCGCCCTTTTCAGGTAAGACCCCACGCGGAGATTTTCGTAGACGCTCAACTGGGGAAAGAGGCGGCCTCCTTCGGGCACGTGGGTGATCCCCAACTCGACGATCTCATGGGCTGGAAGCCGGTCGACCCGATTGCCCAGGAAGGTGATGCTCCCCGAACGGGGCTGGAGGAGGCCGGAGATGGTCTTGAGGAGGGTGGATTTCCCCGCCCCGTTGGGACCCACGGTGATCACCGTTTCTCCCTCGGACACTCTCAGGGAGACATCGAAGAGAGCCTGAAATTCCCCGTAAGAAACGTTTACACCTCGAATTTCAAGCATGGCTTTCCGTCTCTTCCTCTCCCAGGTANNTTCATCAGGGCTCTCATGATGTGCTCCACCCAGATGATGGTGATCTTCATCTCCTCGCGGATTTTTTTCAGGACCAGCGAGGCCTGGGCGATCTCCTCCTGGTTGAGACCGCTCATGATTTCATCGGCGAGAAGGAGTTTGGGGTGTGTCGCCAATGCCCGGGCCAGTTCTAAACGGCGGAGGTTCCCGGCGGTAAGCTGCCCGGGCATGGTCTGCTCATCCACCTTCAGCCCGACGAATTCCAGCCAGTACTGGGCTTCCGCGCGGGGGTCTCCCTTGACGATATATTCTTTCCCCTTGCCGAACAGGGACCCGAGCATCACGTTCTCCACCACGGTCATCTCCCGGAAGGGCCGGGGAATCTGGAAGGACCGGGTGATTCCCGCGTGGCAGATCTTGTCGGGAGTGAATTCGGTGACTTCCTGTCCGAGAAATTTAATCTGCCCGGCCGAGGCTTTATAAACTCCGGAGATGACGTTGAAGAGGGTCGTCTTCCCGGACCCGTTGGGCCCGATGAGGCCGCGGAACTCCCCTTCCTCCACGAGGAGGCTGATCTGCTTCAGGGCCTGGAAGTGGCCGAAAAATCGATCGACCTGGATGAGTTCTAGCATTGCAGCCGCAGAAAGGACTTTCCCGGGTTTATCGCAAATAGGGGCGGGTTTGAATCCCGCCCCCATCGTTCAAGCACAACCCGTCGATGAGAAAATTATTTAACCGCCAGCGGCCAATCCGGCGGAGCCGGGAACTTGGCATCCATGCTCTTGAGTCCGCTGGGCCAGACGATTTCCACTTTCCCCTTGACCCACTGCATGACCACCGGATACGAGATCAGGTTCTGCCCCGATAATTCATGGCCTGGCGCGGCAAATTTCAACCCGTAACCGCAGGGGGATCCGCCTTCGGGGATGTCCATCTCCAAAGCCGCCTTGCGGATGTTGTCCGCGGTCGGTGTTCCATACTTCTTCACGGCCTGTTCGATGGTTTGGAGCAGCAACCAAGTATGCCCCAAGCCCTGGGTGGCGTGGCTGGGGGGGGAAGGCTCCTTGTATTTTTCATTGTAGCGCTTTAAAAACTCGTCGATCACCGGGCCGAATTCCGGTTTCAGCTTCTTCTTGTCCAGGTTCTGGACAGGGGCCGGGTCGATGTCATAGATATACTGGGTGAGCTCCGGTCCCATCTGCTTCTCCAGGTTGGGGAAATTGGCGTAGCCCGCGCCATGCCCGAAGAGCGCCTTGGTCTGCAGCCCCATTTCGCGGGCCTGGCGGGCGAAGAGAACGATATCCGGGTAATAACCGGTGTTCAGGATGGCATCTGGTTTCGCGGCCTTCAACTTCAAGACGAGAGAAGAAAGATCTTTGGTTTTATGGTCGTACCCTTCGTTCAGGACGACCTTCATTTTGTATTTTTCCGCCTGGGCCAGGTTGGCGGTCTTGACGCTGACCCCGTAGGGTCCGTCCTCGTAAGTAACTGCCACCTTTATGTCGCTGGCCGCCTTATACCCCAGCTTGGCGTAGTTCTCTTTGAGGAACTCTACAGAACTCTGCCCCCACTGCGAGCCCATGGGCTGGGGGCGGAATACATAAGTGAAATTTTTCCCTTTTACCACCGTGTCGGCGATGGCGATGGTAATCCAAAAGATGGTCTTGTTCTTTTCGCAAATGGGGGCCAGAGGAGTGGCGATGGCGCTGGAGTAAATCCCCAGGATCACCGGCACTTTTTCCATGTTGATCAATCGCTCCGCCTCGCGGATGGCCACGTCGGGGCTGGACTGGTCGTCGGCCTCGACCGGGACGATGTCGTACTTGTTGAGAATTCCTCCCCGGGCGTTCCACATGTCAATGGCCACCAGGGAACCTCTTTGCCCGGCCAGACCTCCCGCGAGGGCCAGGGACCCGGTGACCGAGTGCATGACCGCTACCTTCACCTTCTCCTTAGCCGGTGCGGAGGTCTGAAGGCCAAGACACAAGGACAGGATCAAAAAGGCCACGAAGATCTTTTTCATCTCTCTTCCTCCTTTTTTGATGGGTGAAAGACCGGATTTTTTGGAAAACATGCGAACTGGCGAGGAAATATTAGACAAACGGGAGGGGGATGTCAAGTCGATTTTCCGTCGATCTTCCAGCCGGGGCCCGGGAGAGAAGGCGGCGGGAAAGGGTCTACTGCGGGAGGAGAAAAAGAATGCCAGAAAGCGAAGAGCGGAACGCTCTCTAAGCGGGCTTGCGGCCGCGCCGGCCTTCCCTTTGGATCTCTTCGCAGAGGCCATCAATCCAGTCATCCCCGGGGGTTGGGGGCTTTTCCCGACGGGAGGCTTTCGGGGGATTCTCGGAGGATTGATTCAAAATGATGATGACCATCTCCATATTTCCAGGCGGCGTTTCTTCCTTGCGGGGACGGGGAGAGATCTTTTCCCGGATTTTGGAGTTGAGTTTCACGAGCAGTTCCATGAGTTCCCTGAGGGACCGGGCCGCGGGGTCTCCCTTTTTGATCGGGTCTTTCCTGGATTCTCCCATCGCGATTTTCCTTTCCCTCTAGGCGTGGTAGGCCGATTTTCCGGTCAACTTCTCTTTGTTCAGCCGGTGATGGAGGTACAGCCCTTCCAGGATGAACTCCAGTCCCGAAGCGACCTGGGCCGCGCTCTGGTCGCAATTCAGTTTCCTCAAAGCTTCCAGAAGCCCTCTCATCTCCGCGGTGTGGGGGGAGGTTTCCTGCGTTCTTTGCTCGTATTCGGAGGATTTCATCCTTTCCGAGACCTCGACCGACCATCCGGTCTTGAACCGGGAGAGAAAGGCGTCGAACTGCTGCACCTGGAAATAACGGTTGAAGGTGTTGATCATGGCCTTGTCGATCAGTTTTTCGATCAGGCTCTGATTGTGGTCTTCCTCCACGGTCTCGAACTCGATCTTGCCGCTGGTGGAAGCCACGAGATAGGGGAGGTCGCTGACCCGGGGGACGACTTCCTTCTCTCCGGTGCGGATGGCCCGACGGAGGGCGTTGCTGATGACATTCTCAAAATTGGAGATGGTCACCCGAACCGAAACCCCGGAACGCTGGTTGATTTCCGGCGATTTGCGGGCCAGGGCGGTGACCTCGGCGATCAACTCTTTCAAGTAGGGGGGGATGGTGGTCGTAAAGGAGTCATCGTCGAAGCGGGTCCGCTCCTGTTCCATGATTTCGATTTCATGCTCCAGGGAGCGGGGGTAATGGGTGCGAATCTCGGAGCCATACCGGTCTTTGAGCGGGGTGATGATCCGGCCGCGGCTGGTGTAGTCCTCCGGGTTGGCGCTGGCCACGATATAAACGTCCAGGGGAAGCCGGATCTTGTATCCCCGTACCTGGACGTCCCGCTCTTCCATGATGTTGAAAAGTCCCACCTGGATTTTTTCACCCAGGTCGGGAAGCTCGTTGATGGCGAAGATTCCCCGGTTGGTCCGGGGGATCAATCCGTAGTGGATCGTCAATTCGTCGGACAGGTAGCGGCCTTCGGCAACCTTGATGGGATCCACTTCCCCGATGAGGTCGGCGATGGTCACATCGGGAGTGGCCAGCTTTTCCGCGTACCGTTGCTCCCGCCCGATCCAGGCGATTTCCGCCTTGTCGCCCAGGGCCTGGATCTTTTCGGAGCAGCTCTTGCAGATGGGGTGAATCGGGCTGTCGTTGATCTCGCAGCCGGCCAGCGCGGGAATCTCTTTGTCCAGGAGATGAATCAGGCTGCGGATCATGCGGGTCTTGGCCTGCCCCCGCTCTCCGAGGAAAATCACGTCCTGCCCCGAGAGAATGGCGTTTTCCAACTGGGGAATGACCGTCTCCTCGTAACCGATGATTCCCGGGAAAAAGTTTTCACCCTTGCGGATCTTCTCGATCAGGTTCTTGCGCATCTCCGCCTTGACGGAGTAGACAGGATAATTCGCTTTTTTCAGCTCGCCCAAAGTCCGGGGCTTTTTATTCTTCTGGGACGTGGTCACCGCGGTTTCCTTTCTGGTTTCCGGTTCCTTGTCGCTCGTTTCTCGTCGCGGGTCTTTTTCTTCAACCGGCAACGAGGAACCAGCAACGACATTTCTTCTGTCTTTCTTTATATCCCAGAAAAGACCTTCCGTCAAGGATGGGAGGGGAAAGGGAGACTACAGATTGCAGATTTCAGACTGCGGATTGCGGGATGAGGATTGCAGAGTGGAGAGCAAAGAATGCGGGGGAAGAATCGAGGAACGAAAGGTTGTTTCGTCTTTCGAAAAGCCGAAAAATACCCCCTCCATCCCCCGAAGCTGTGAAAAAATTATTTCCCAGAGAGGAGCGGCAACTCGCGCCTGAATTCCTCTCACGAAAAATTCTTTCAAATCGCCCCCTCACCCTTTCCCTCTCCCCCGAAGCGGGGGAGAAGGCCGGGGTGAGGGGGATTTCTTCCCAACTTCCCTTTTTCAAAAGGGGAAAGAGCAGAATCTTCCATCGGGTCATCGAAAAGCTCTCCTCCCTTTGAAAAAGGAAGGACGGGAGGAATTTCTGGGCAGGCCTTCTCAAAATACCAAAGGGTTACCAAATTTATATTGAAAAATTGAGAGGTTCGAGTTAAATTTTAGCAGCCGGGCAATAAGAATCTCGACGATCCCAAATTTTTGATGCGGAGGGGCGGATGGCCAAAGATGTGAAAGATGAACTGAAGGACCTCAACCTCGGCCAGAAGATCAAGAGTCTGAGACAACGCCAGGGCCTNNGAGGGGGAGGTCGTAGCTCCCCCGGTGGCCACGCTGCTTAAGATCTCCCGTGCCCTGAATGTAAACATCGGTTATTTTTTCCAGGATCAGGACGCCGAAAAAAGGGCGGTGATCGTTCCCCGGAACGAACGCAAGAAGGTATTCCGGCGCATCCACGAGGAACCCTCCAAGGTGGGGTATTACTACGAGTCCCTCGCCTACCCCAAGGCGGACAAGCACATGGAGCCTTTCCATGTGACCTTTGAAGTTAAGAATAAGGAGGACCTCATCTTCTTTAATCACAAGGGGGAAGAGTTCATTTACGTGCTGGACGGGCAGCTGGAATTCAACTACGAAGACCAGACCTATGCCCTAGGAACCGGGGACAGCCTCTATTTCGACGCCAGCCTCCCCCATGCCTTCCGGGCGGTGGGGAAAAAGCCGGCCCTGGCCATCGATGTGATTTACGCCTCGGAGTAGGGAAAACAGGATTCAGGAGTCAGGAGCCGGGAAAGACGGTTGCCAGTTGCCGGTTCCCAGTTGCCCGTTGAACGACGATGAAGCGGAAACAGGGAACTGGTAACCGGGAACCGGCAACGTTTTTTTCCCAANNATTTAACTCCCCTTGACGGACCGCAGCTAGGGTGATAAAAATCAAATAGATCGTGGAAAAAAGGATCGGAAGGGATTGCTCCCCAAGAACGAGGGGAACGCAGGTTCGTGTCTCCCCTGCGGGCGCCAGAAAAGGACAGGGAGATCCAGGGGATGAGCAGAATCCTGAATGACGAGACATGCGAGGAGATGAAGAGGATCCACCCGGAAAAGTTCGTTTCCGAGGACGAGGTCTTCAGCCATATCCATCGGGGAGACCGGATCTTCATTCATACCGCCTGTGCCGAGCCCCAGTACCTGGTCCAGGCCTTGATCAAATTCGTCGAATCCCATCCCAAAGCTTTCTTTGACGCCGAGGTGGTCCATGTCTGGACCCTGGGCGTGGCCCCGTACACGGACGAGAAGTTCAAATACAATTTTCGCCA
>PMCE01000544.1 GCA_003154025.1 Syntrophaceae bacterium | reverse complement strand
CTTAAAATATCATATTTTACCCGTCTGGAAAAGGGAAATCTACAGGGTCTTGGTAAGGTAGGAATAAGGGTTGACCGGCTGTCCGTAGATCCTTACTTCATAGTGGAGGTGGGGGCCGGTGGTATTTCCCGAGGTACCCACGGTTCCCAAGACCTGGCCCGCCTGGATTCGGTCCCCGATTTTCACCTGGATCTCATTGAGGTGGCCGAACATGGTGGTGAAGCCATGACCGTGGTCGAGGCAGACCAGACGGCCGTACTCCGCTTCCCGTCCGGCGATCATCACGATTCCTTCCGCCGGAGCCATGATCGCCGTCCCCGTGGGGGCGCATATGTCGACCCCCATGTGAGGCCTTGTCCCGCCGGAGGAGGAATTGAGGCGGGTTTCTCCGAAGGTCGAGGAGATCCGCCCGATTACCGGCCAGAGGGAGGGGATGGAAAGCAGGACCGATTTTTGGGCCTGGAGGAATTCACGGAGTTCCTTCAGGGTTTGCTCCCGCTGGAAGGCTTCTTTGGAAAGCTCTATGAGTTCCATATGCAAACGGCTGACCAGCCGGGGCCTCTCCTTCTCCAGGATGGTGACTTCTTCTCCCCTGAAATGGGCCGGTTGCTGTTTGGGCTCCGAGGCCAGGGATAGCTGAGAAGTTTTCTGAGACTGGCCAGGAGGAGGAGAAAGCTTCTTGACCTTTTTTTCCTTCTTTAAGTCCTGGACCTCCCGGAAGTCCTTCTTGACCTGCTCTTCCACCAGTTTGAGACGACTCAACTGTTCTTCCAGGAGAGAGATTTTTTCTAAAAATGATTGAATTTCAACTTGTTGCGAGTTCAGTTCGCTGCGGAGTTCCCTCACGTCAAGGATTTTTTTCTGGTAGGAGACATAATCATAGACCAGATATCCGGAGACGGAGAGGAGGAGGACCAAGGCGGTCACTGCAACTTTTAGAGCCAGCGGGGATAGAATAAATTTCTTGACCCTGGCGGCCTGCTGGGAAAAAACCAAAACGGTGTATTGTTTTTTACCCAAACCCAATCTCCAAAAGCCCGACTATATTTTTCGGGGGGTCTAAAGCGGACCGTTTCCCATTTTCCCCCCGATAACCACCCACCGTGGCTCTTAACCCCATTGAGGGCATCGTGTACCACGAAAAAAGGATACCTGTCAAGCCATTTTTTTCAATAAAATTTGTAACTTTTTGAAATTATTTAATTTGGATAATTATTTGGGTAAGTGTAAACCCCTTTATGGTTTCACAACGAAGGAGGTTGCCGCCATGACAATGCTCCCTTAAACCTCCAAGAGTACAGCCACCTCATCGCATTCGGGGAATTTGACGCACTTGACGCAGTCGGCCCATATCTTATGCGGAAGCATGGACTTGTCTACCACCTTGAAGCCATGCTTCTGAAAAAAGCCAGGCCGGTAAGTCAGAGCGAAGATCCGGTAAAGGCCCAGGCTGATGGCTTCGGAGAGACAGGCTTCTATGAGTTTGCTTCCAATTCCCCGGTGCTGGGAGGCCTCCTGGACGACAAGGGAACGGACCTCAGCCAGGTCTTCCCAGCAGATGTGCATGGCACAGGTACCGACGATCCCCTCCTGGCCGTTTTCCACGTACACATAGGAATCGCGTAGGTTGTCGTACAGTTCACTGAGCGAACGGGGGAGCATTTCCCCATTTTTGGCTGCCGCCTCGATGAGCTTCTGAATACCCCGAACATCACTGATTTTGGCTTTGCGAATGGGCATTTCCCTTTTCCTCAGAAAACGCAGAATTCAGGAGCCAGAATCCAGAATAGAAACAAAGATATATTTTTTTCTGACTTCTGTATTCTATTTTTTCGCGGCTTCTTTCAGCATCTCCCGGGCATGGTCGATGGTCTTCCCGGTGATCTTGAGCCCTCCCAGCATCCGGGCGACCTCCTCCAGCCGCTCTTCATCGGAGAGCCGTTTGACTTCCACGTAGGTTTTTCCCCCGGATTCCTTCTTGATGATTTTATAATGCGTATCGGCGAAACAGGCGATCTGGGGAAGGTGGGTGATGCAGAACACCTGATGATGCCTGGAGATTTCTTTGAGCTTGAGGCCCACGATTTCGGCGATCCCCCCCCCGATTCCGGCGTCCACTTCGTCGAAGATGAGAGTTTTAACGAGGGACTCCTCGGCGAATATCCGCTTCATGGCCAGCATGATGCGGGAGAGCTCTCCCCCCGAGGCGATCTTGGCCAGGGGTTTCAGGTCCTCGCCCGGGTTGGGGGAGAGGAGGAATTCCACCTGGTCCATCCCTTTCTCATTCATCCGGGGGCGGCCTTCCTCAAGCGCTCCTCCTTCCGAATCCACTTTGATCTGGAAACGGACCTTTTTCATCCCCAGGGAGGAAAGTTCCTTTTCCAGTTTGGAAGCCAGGTCGGAGGCGGCCTCCTTTCTCTTCTTGGAGAGCTGCCGGGCGAGGGTTACAGCCCGGGCCTGCTCTTCGGCGGTGACCTTTCCCAGGTCGGAGATTTTTTCTTCCATGCCTCCCAGGGATTTCCTCTCCCCGTCGGTCTTTTCCCGGTAGGCCAGGACGTCGGCCAAAGTCGGCCCGTATTTCTTCTTCAGCTTGATCAACTCGTCCAGCCGGGACTCGATCGTATCCAGCCGCTTGGGGTCGAAAAAAATCTTTTCCCGGTAAGACCGGAGGGAGGAAGCCACATCCTCGGACTGAAAGAGGATGGACTCCACGGAAGCCGCCAGAGGCGCCAGGGCCGGGTCCACCTTGACTCCTTCCCTCAGCCGCTGGAGGGTGGCTTTCAGGTGCTCCACTGCGGACCCACTCTCCCCATACAGGGCCTCCGCCCCGAAGTGAGCGATGGAATGGAGCTTCTCCGCATGGACCAACCGGGACCGTTCGGCGGCGAGTTCTTCGTCTTCTCCGACCTTCAGGCCGGCGCGGGAGATCTCCCCCGATTGAAAGGCCAGAAATTCCATCCGCTCGGCCCGCTGTTTCTGCCGGGAGGTCAATTCAGCCAGCTCGGAGACCGTTTTCGTCCAGCGGGCAAAGACCTCCTGGAACCGGTTCCTCGTCTCCAGGAGTCCCCCGGAGCGGTCCAGGATGTCGATGTGCAGGAGCGGGTCCAGGAAATGCTGGTGCTCATGCTGCCCATAGATGTGGATCAGCCCCTCGCCCAACTCTTCGAGTATGTGCAGGGTGATGGCTGTCCCGTTGAGATAAGACCGGGATTTCCCGGAATGGTGGATGATCCGGCGAATCAGAAGTCCTTCGGCTTGCTCCAGGCCCAGATTCTGCAGGAGAGGGGTCGCTTCTCCTCCTCCCAATTCGACGAAGGCCTCCACCGAGGTCTCCTCCTGGCCCGTTCGAATCATCTCCGCAGAGGCGCGGCTGCCCAGGAGGAGGTTGATGGCATCCACCAGGATGGACTTGCCGGCCCCCGTCTCCCCGGTCAGGGCGTTCAGCCCGGGCCCGAATTGGGCATGAATCTGGTCGATGATAGCGAAATTCTTGATGGTCAGGTCGGTGAGCATGGGAAGCCTTTTTCAGACCCCTCAGCGTTCTCCCCATTTCAGTTTTGTGCGCAGAATCTGAAAATAGTCCTTGAAGGGAGACTTGATGAAAAAGACATGGTTCTTGGCCTTGGTAATGACCACCTGATCAAAGGGAAGGATATCGCATCCCACCTGGCCGTCGAGGGTCAGTCGGACATCGCTCTCCTCTGTTTCCAGGGTAAATTCCACCGTTGCCCGGTCAGGAATCACCAGGGGGCGGTTGGTGAGCGTATGGGGGCAGATGGGGGTGATGAGGACCGAATCCATGGAAGGGTAGACAATGGGCCCTCCGGCGGCCAGGGAGTAAGCGGTCGAACCCGTGGGGGTGCAGATGATCACTCCGTCCCCCCGGTACGTGGTCACATAGGCTCCATTGATGCTGTTCCGGAGGTGGATAATACGGGCCAGGATGCTCTTGCTGATGACCACGTCGTTCAGGATCGTGTATTCTCCCACCTTATTTCCCCGGCGGATCACGGTTACATGGAGTTTCATCCGCCTTTCAGTCTCCATGTTTCCCTTCAGGGCTTTCTCCAGAACCGGATAGAGTTCTTCCAGGGTGATCTCGGTCAAGAAGCCCAAACCGCCCAGATTTACGCCCAGGATGGGGACCCTCTCTCCTTCCAAGTGGCGCACGGCACTGAGCAAGGTCCCGTCCCCGCCTAAGACGATGAGGAGGTCCACCCACCTGCCAATCTCCTCACGAGGGCAGGAAAGGGAGGGATTGATAGAGGACGCCACGATGGAATCCAGGTAAACCCGGATGTCCCTCTGGGCCAGCCAACCGATCAATTCCCGGGCCACGGATACGGCTTCTTCTTTGTTGGGTTTGACCACAATGCCGATGCGGTTCAGCAAAGAAAACTCCCTGCCCAGAGCCCCAAGAGCCTATGGATCAAAGGTTCATCCTATCAAGGCCGAATTCCTGAACCCTCGAATCCCCGTATCCCGGGGCGCTGTTTTTTCGGGATTTTATATCAAAAACTTGGGGCTGTCTATAAAGAATTCAAGATGCAAGTGAAAGTGAATGTGAAACCCAAAATTTCTGGACTTGCTATGAGGGCCGCTTTCCTTTCCGGGTGACCTGGCAAACCTACCACAAAACCAGATAGGAATAAAACGGGGGCACGGGATGAATGGCCCCTTGCTTCACTTTTGCCATTCTCTTTCTTGGGCAAAAGCGCCCTTGCTTCCGGCCCGGGCACGGCCTGGAATTCGATTCATCTTACCCCTACTTGCCGAAAAGTGAAGGGGGAATGAATGGGGATTGAAAGGGGGGATTAACTGTGGTAACGTGGGGGTTAATTTTGGAGACCACGGACCCATGGAGCTCTTCGAGGCCGCACGGCCCAAGCCGGAAGCAAGGCTGGACTTGATCCCTTTGGCTGACCGGATTCGTCCAGACCGCCTGGAAGATTTCGTGGGGCAGGAACACTTGCTCGGTCCGGGCCGTTTTCTCCGTTCTTTGATCGAAAAGGATCAGCTCCAATCCCTGATCTTCTGGGGGCCGCCGGGAACGGGCAAAACCACCTTGGCCTCCATCATTGCCCGTGCCACTCGTTCCCGTTACCTGGCCTTTTCGGCCGTGCTTTGCGGGGTGAAGGAGATCCGGCAAGTAGTCCAGGAAGCGGAGGAGGAAAAAACCCGCGGCCGCCGGACGATCCTGTTCGTAGATGAGATTCATCGCTTCAACAAGGCCCAGCAGGACGCCTTCCTTCCCCATGTAGAACGGGGGACCATCATCCTGATCGGAGCGACCACGGAGAACCCTTCCTTCGAGGTCAATTCGGCGCTCCTCTCGCGGTGCAAGGTCCTTACCCTGCGGAGTTTGACGCCCGAGGAAATCGACCGCATCCTCAACCGCGCCCTGAGAGACGGGGAAAAGGGGATGGGGAAATGGAAGTCGGAGCTGACCCCGGAGGCGCAGAAGTTCTTGCGGGAGATGGCCCAGGGAGACGCCCGGGTGGCCTTGAACACCCTGGAGGCGGCGGTGATGACGACTCCACCCGGCGATCAGGGCATTCGCGTGCTCACCCTTGCCATCGTAGAAGAGGCGATGCAGCGGAAGGCGCTGCTCTATGACAAGGAGGGAGAAGAACACTACAACGTCATCTCCGCTTTTCACAAGAGCCTCCGGGGGAGCGACCCGGACGCGGCCCTCTACTGGTTGGCGAGGATGATCGAGGCGGGAGAAGATCCTCTGTACGTGGCCCGACGGATGGTTCGCTTTGCCACCGAGGATATCGGCATGGCCGATCCTCAGGCACTGGGGGTGGCCCTCTGGTCCATGGAGGCTTTCCATTTCGTGGGGCTTCCGGAGGGGGAATTGGCTTTGGCGGAAGCCGCGGTGTATCTGGCTACCGCCCCCAAAAGCAATACTCTATATACGGCCTATGACCGGGCCAAGAAAGACGTGGCCGAGAAGGGAGCCCTTCCGGTTCCCCTCCATATCCGGAACGCCCCCACCGGGCTGATGAAGGACCTGGGGTATGGACGGGGGTATAAGTATGCTCACGATTTTCCCGGGGGGATCGTGCCGCAGGGTTATTTCCCCGAAGAACTGGGGACCAGGACTTATTACCATCCGACGGACCGGGGGCTTGAAAAGCTCATCGGTCAGCGCCTGGAGGCTTGGCGGAAGAAGATCGGCCGAAAATCTTGAGCCCGAGGCAACTTAAGGTTTACATACACTCATTCTAAGGGAGGAGTTAGACGATGGGCAGCGTAGTGAAGAAAAGAAGGAAGAAGATCTCCAAACACAAACACCGCAAGCTACTGAAAAGAACCCGGATTCAGCGAAGAAGACGCAAGTAAAAGAACTCTTCTCGAGAAGGAAGAAAAAAAGAAGAGGGAACTATTCAGTCGTCGGAGCTGGGGGCGGGGCGTCCACCCGCTCCTTCAGCTCTTTCCCCACTTTGAAGAATGGCAGTCTCTTGGGCGATACCTCCACCTTGGTCCCGGTGCGCGGGTTCCGCCCGAGATAGGATTGATAGGTTCGCACGGTGAAGTTCCCGAACCCCCGGATCTCGATCCTTTCCCCCTTGACCAAGGCGTCGGACATGGAGGAGAAGATCGTGTTCACAATGGTCTTGGCATCCTGTTGGGCCAGGTTGTTGGACTTCTCCATGAGCTTTTGGATGAGCTGAAACTTGGTCATTTCTTCCTTCTCCTTAGAAAAGACGAGTTCTTATGATTTCCAGAAATTTATACCATGAAGCGTTTTCGAATGTAAACCCAAAAATTTTAAAGGGAATTTTGAACGGTCTTTCTCGGGGAGATTTTCCCCCCGTCCGGCTCCCGGGACGATCAGGTAACAGGAGATTCGTACCCGTCTCTCTTCAAGGGCTCGGACATCACTTCCTGCCGCTTCCGTTCCAGTTCGCGGATCGATTCCTTGACGGAGCGAATCCGCTTGTCCAGTTCTTCCAGTTTTTCTTCCTTCTTGCGGATCGTTGCGTCTCCCTTGCAAGGCTGGAGACGGAGGCCGGTCTGCTCCTTTTGAACCTCGTTTAATTCTTTCTGCAAGTCACGAATCTGGCGTTCGATTTGTTTAATCATGAGATATATAAATGATAAGTGTCGATGTTAATACATACTGGCCCCGGAGGGGGACCCCTTAATTCACCCGCATGTAAGCGATTTTATAAAATTTCTTGAAATCAATCAAGAATAAAATGAATTTGGGCAAAAATTATTCCGCGTGAAAAAAGAGGTACTGACATAGGCGGCGGAAAAAAAGATGGAACGTGACTCTGCGAAGAGACAAGAATATGAGGTCATCTCCAGGGCGAAAGGGGCAAGTCGATAGGGGTTATTGATTTCCCTGGGACAAAGGAAGTAAAATACGTTGAGCTGGAGAAACGAGAACATCTGGGGGTTAGCATGACAAAGCGACGCAGGGGTCTTTTCGCAAAAGGATTGCTTATCTGGGTGCCGATTCTTCTCCTCCTTTCTGCATGTGCCAAGCCCCTGACCGATGTGGCCCCTGATTTCAAATCCCTGAAACCCACCCGGGTCGCCATCCTCCCGGTAAAAAATGAAACCGCTGATATGGACGCTCCGATCGTCTTCCGGATCCTGGCCCGGGCGGAGCTCGCGGACAAGGGATATGCCCTGGTCGACTTTCCCCCGATGGATGCAGCCCTGCGGGAGAAAGGAATCGAAGAGGCTGGGCAGATCGAATCGCTCACCCCCCAGGAGATCGGAGAATGCCTGGGAGCCGACGGGCTCCTTTACGTCACCGTTCTGGGCTATGGCCGACAGGTCGGGGTCCACCTGAAGATGGAAGGGAGTTTCACTCTGGTGGACGCCAAAACAGGCCAGAAGCTGTGGTTCTCAGAGCTCAGCGTCTCCGACGACATCCTCATGGAAGGGGGAGCGGCGGTCCTAGTAGGAGGATTATTCGGGGGGACCGATAAGAAGAGGAGCAAAGAGCAAGCTTTAGAAATGTACACGGCCATGCGCAAAGCGAGGATTGCCCAGGCGGTAAACCGATTCCGGGCCCATCCGATCAAACGGGAGGTTTTTCAGACCATCACCCTGGACATGGACAAAATTTACCTCTTGGATATCTTTTTTTCCCGGAACTTCAGCAAGCTACCCCGCCCTTGAAAGTGCTGTCGGCTGGAGATTTCCTCCTTCCTCAACCCGCAAATTCATTTTCTCACCCCTCCATTTATCCCCAAAATGCTAGCCTCCCCTGACGATTTTTCTCCCATTCCTTCCCAGCACTTTACCGTAGGCGGCCGCCTTAAGTTGGCATTCCAGGTGATCTCCCCCGTCAAAAACCTCCAAGACGAGAGCGGTACATCCCGGTGACCGAACTCAGCCGGGGGCGGACCCTCTTTCCTGGGCGGGACAAGGGACGCCGAGGAGTCTTCTTGAAAGTGCTTTGAAATTTCTCTGTTTTCGGATATTCTTATAAGAGAGCGGTCTTTCTAAGGATAGAGCATGCCGACAGCTCGGAACCCTTTCTTTTGAAGAGGCATCTAATTGTTTGATTTATCCGACCCAATTCTCCTAGAAAAAATCAAGACCGGGGATTATAAGGCTTTTGAGGCCCTGGTCACTCGATATGAGTCCAAGGTTTACCGGTTGGCCATTCGCATGCTTCGCAACCAGCAGGACGCCGAAGACGCTCTCCAGGAAACATTTTTGCAGGTGCATCGGGGGCTGTCCGGTTTCGAAGGGCGGTCCGCTTTTTCTACGTGGTTGTTCCGGCTGGCGACCAATGTATGTCTGATGAAGATCCGCCACCGGGGAACCGAGCCATCCAAGCTGTTACCCTTGGAGGATTACCTCCCGCGGCACGAAGAGGGGGAAGTCCCCCAGATGGTGGACTGGACAATCCGGCCGGAGGAAGCCCTCCTAAGCAAGGAGTCCCGGGAGAAGATGATGGAAGCCCTGGAGAAGATTCCCCCGGAATACCGGGCCGTCTTCATCCTTCGGGATATGGAAGGTTTTTCCAATGCCGAGACCGGTGAAAGCCTCGGAATCTCCGTCGCCGCGGTGAAATCCAGGCTGCACCGCGCCCGCCTGGCTCTGCGGGGACTGCTTTCGGATTATTTCGAGATGGAAGAGGGCACCAAACGGCTGGGGTCCGGGATGGAGGATTGATTTATGGAGAAAGATGAGAAGTCCAGCCAGGTCTTTGCCTGCAAAGGGGAACGATGTAAGGAAATGCTCGAAAAACTCTCCGAGTACATCGACGGCGAGCTGGACCCGAAACTCTGCGAGGACCTGGAAAAACACATGGCCGACTGCAACCCCTGCCTGATCTTCGTGAATACGCTGAAGAAGACCATCAGCCTCTTCAAATACGCCAGCGCCGAACCCCTTCCCAAAGAGGTCCATCTCCGCCTGCATGATTACCTGAAGAAAAAATGCCAGGGCTGCTGATGATCGGCTTTTGCTCATCATCGCACTTTTCACCTTAGAAATTTAGCAGTGTACCTTCCATCTTCGAGAAGGCCGAGATTCAGTTTGACGAAATCTCTCGGATAAATTATTATAAATGAGGTGATGGAGTTCACCCCATAACCGCCTCCAGGGCTGATGACTCCTGCAAAGAGAAGGTTTCCCAAGCAGGAGTTGTGGCCGAAATAAACTCCTGCGGGAAAACCCGAAGGAGTTTATTTTATGGGCTTTGCCGTCCAAAGGAAAACCCCGGATTCAAGCCTTGAGCTTATTGCCCATCTCCTGGGGCTAATCCGGGAGACCTGCCGGCAGTTTCAACTTGTCTCCCTGAACCGCCAGATCGAAGCCTGCGAGACCCTCATTTCACGGAATCAGCTGATTGATGTGGCCATTTTGGGCCAGTTCAAAGCGGGGAAAAGCTCCTTCCTGAACAGCCTGATCGGAAAACCCGTTCTTCCGGTGGGGGCCATTCCTGTAACCACCACAATCACCCGGCTTCAATACGGGAAAAAAGAAAGAGCCATCGTCCGGCATTTTGGCGGCCGGCAGGAGGAAGTTGAGCTTTCCGAGGTTGAAGAATTTACTTCCGAAGCCAGAAACTCCGCGAACCGGAAAAACGTGGAGGTGGTCGACGTAGAGCTTCCGGCCCTGGAGGGCTACGGGGGCCTTAGGCTGGTGGACACTCCCGGCCTGGGGAGCATTTTCAAATACCATGTGGAAACCTCCGAAAACTGGCTTCCCGAGGTTGGCGCCGCCTTGCTGGCCATCAGCTCAGACCGCCCCCTCTCCGGGGATGACCTGCAGTTGATCCGGGATTTGCGCAAACACACCCCCCGGATCGTCCTCCTCCTGACCAAAGCCGACCTTCTCACTCTTAACCAACAAAAAGAAGTCGTCGAGTTTTTCCGAACCGCCCTCCAGCGGGAGCTGCGTCAGGAGTTTCCCGTTTTCCTCTATTCCACCCGCATGGAGACGGAGCAATGGAAGCAGAGGCTGGAGAGGGAAATCTTTCGGCCCCTCTCCCTCAACCGGGATGAAGAATTTAAGAATATCCTCCTCCACAAGGTCCGAACCCTGGCCAAGAGCTCGCTGGGCTACCTGGATATCGCCCTTAAGACTTCCCTCCAAGCAGACCAGGATCGCGAGCAGCTGCGCAAAAGGATCCTGGATGAGAAGGTTAATTACGAGCTGATTCGGGAAGAGCTTGCCCTGGTTGCGCGGGAGAATGCCCGGCAAACGCGGGAGCTCATCAAAAATTACCTCGAAAAATCTCAGGAACCTCGCCTCAAAAAGAAGCTCACCGAAACGCTGGGCAGGGAGATGCCCTCCTGGAGGGGGAACCTTTGGAAACTCAGCCGCCGGTATGAAGAATGGCTCGGAGGAACTCTGGCCGAAGAGCTCGACCAGGTTTCCAAGGCTGAGCATAAGCATTTTTTAGGCACCCTCAAAAAAGCCCATTCCGGCCTTTCCCGGTCCCTGGCGGCCTTCCAGATCCTCTTGAACCAGAATATTGAAAAGGTGCTCGGGGTGCGGCTGGCCGGAACGGAATGGAGGATTGAGCTCACGGAGCCCCACCAGCCGGACATCAAAACGAGCCGGACCTTTGAATTCCATCTGGATTTGCTCTGGTTCCTGATTCCCATGTTCATTTTTCGCCGCCTCTTTGAGCGCCACTTTTTAAACCAGGTCCCCGACGAAGTGATGGTAAACCTGTCCCGCCTGGCCGCCCAGTGGGGGGAGCGGATCAATAAAGGCATCGAGGGGATGAAAAAGCAGACCTTGGCTTACGTCCAGGAAGAGCTGGCCACGATCGAATCCCTCTTATCCCAGGCACACGGGCGTACCGAGGAGATAAGGAGCACAATGAAAAAAATCAATGAACAATTAAAGGACGCGGAAACTTAGAATTCGCATGGCGCGGATAGCCGATGCGGCGATGGAGTCCGCCAGAACCGCCCTTGGGGGCTGATGACTCCTGCCAACACGCTCTTGTTTGAATGCTTGGGAGCGCCAAAACAGGGGTGGATTAACCAAGGGAGGTATTTGAATCGGTGGAAAACATATGGTTGTATTCGGCGATATGGATTGCTCTTGCCTTGCTTTCTTCCTGGATATCGATCCGCCTGGCGTTATCGGTGGCCTTGGTTGAAATTGTCATCGGAGCCTTTGCCGGGAACCTGTTTGACCTAAAGGCTGCAGAGTGGATAAACTACCTCGGAAGTGTCGGAGCGGTCTTACTTACTTTTTTAGCCGGGGCGGAAATTGATCCGGCGGTCATAAAAAAACACTTCGGGGCAAGCGTCGGAATCGGATTGGCGAGTTTTGCTCTCCCTTATATGGGAGTTTTGTTCTTTACTCGTTACGCCTATAACTGGCCTTGGGCACAAGCGCAGATTGCCGGCTTATCTCTTTCTACGACTTCGGTCGCGGTTACTTTTGCGGTTCTTCTGGAAAGCGGGCAGAACCGCACAGAGCTGGGGAAGATCATCCTGGCAGCCTGCTTCATCACGGATATCGGGACGGTCGTTGCCCTCGGGGTTATCTTTGCGAACTACAATGGTTGGTTGTTTCTTTTTGCCGTGATTACCGCTATGGTGATGTGGGCTCTTCCCCGTTTCGTCCCCTGGTATTTCCGGCAAGTGGGAAACCGGATCAGCGAACCGGAAACCAAATTCATTTTACTGATCCTATTCTTCCTGGGGGGACTCAGCAATATGGCTAAAAGCGAAGCCGTCCTTCCCGCCTACCTCATCGGTATGGTTTTAGCCCCCTACTTTCTCCAGGAAAAGGTTCTGGCACAGCGCATGCGCGTGATGGCTTTCACCCTGCTGACCCCTTTTTACTTCCTAAAAGCTGGCTCCCTGATTAAAATGGGAACGGTTGCCTCGGCGGTTGGCTTGATCGCAGTCCTCCTGTCAGCCAAAATGATTACCAAGTTTGTAGGTATTTTGCCTCTTTCCCGGAAATTCCTCTTTTCATGGCGAGAGGGAATGTATACAACCCTTTTGATGTCCACGGGCCTGACTTTTGGTAGTATCTGCGCTCTCTTTGGTCTGACGAACGGAATCATCAGCCAGGATCAATATACGGTTCTTTTAACAGCCGTTATCGGCAGCGCCGTGGTCCCGACGATGATTGCCCAAAGATGGTTCCAACCGCAAACGATTCTGGAGGAGGGAGATGACCATGCCTAGGAAAATTCTTCATGGACTGGACGGCTCGGCGGGTTCCTTTAAGGCGCTTGCCGAAGCTATCGAAATGGCCAAGAACTACAGCGCGGAACTCCATACCATCTCCGTCGAAGAAGTTCCCCATTATCCCGGTACGATCGGCGAAGTGTTGGAAGAAAAAGCCGCGGCCAACGGCAAGTTTGGGACGGCGGTCGAAAAGGCCGGGGAAATGGCGCGACAGAAAGGTGTGTCCCTTCGCTCGCATGTGATCGTCGGGCACGAAGTGAAGACCATCGTGGAATTCATAAAAAAATATGGCTTTGACCTTTTGGTGATCGGCTTCATGGGCCACTCCGCTCTCTACAACCGGGTGATGGGAGGAACTTGCCAGAGCCTGGTTCGATTGGCGCCATGCTCCGTCCTGGTCATTAAATAGAAGGAAGGAGACTCCTTTGGGACTCCCCTTCGGCGGGTACCTGCCGAAGCGCCAAGCCCCTTAAAAAGGTTCTGCACCAGGGCCCCCGAGGTCCCCCCACCGGAAATAGAGAGCGGAGAGGATGACGACCAGGACGAAGGGCGGAAGAATAAAGGAAACGGCGGCGAGGAAGGACCCCAAATTCGGCGGAGACGGTATCCGATATAGGCAGATAGCATGATGAAGATGAGCCCGGGGAGCAAGCGGGAAAAGGTAAGCCCCTGAAGGAATGCCCGCTCTTCCATCCAGCCGTACTCCTGGACGATGGCTTTCTTCATCTGCCCGGCAATGGCGGGGCCGCTGTAGGCCTTGGCTCCGATTTTCAAAAATCTTCGGGTTAAAAGAGATAAAGAGGACATAGCCATTTTCCGAATTCATAAGAACAACTATCGAAGATCATCATCTTGGCCTGTTTCCTCCCAGCCTTTTTGATAAAAGGGAAATTCTTCGCCAGAATACTCCCCGGCATAGGTGGCGGTTCGACAAAATCGTCCTTTTCCCATTGTTGTCGAATTCTTTTCCCGGTTGAGATTGTTCAGAATTTACTTCTTGCTTCGACGGAATTGTCGAAGCAGGAAGACCCTTTTCCCGCAGTTTTGTCTCTAAAATATGAATCAACATCACGAAATCCATTATCATTATTGATTCCCGAAGATGCTGGCATAAAAAATGCAATTTAGAGTTGGAAAGGATTGAAGGGTTTTGAGTAGCATGTCGCCCCGTTTGAAACCGCATTCGTTTTTCATTCTTGCAACTCTCTTCGTTGCGCTTCTCCTGGGCCCGCCTCTATCCATAGCCAAGAACCTGCCTACGGTCTGTAATATTTTCGATAAAACCAAAGCCCCTAAATCCGGGCCTTGTGACCATCGGGCCATGTTTTCAAAATTCCAGGATAAGTCTTTTGAGGCGGGAGCAGTTCTTTTTTCCCAGGTAGATTTTGTGCCCAGCCATTTTGGGGTGGTCCAAAACAACCCCGCTACTGTCCCTTTTCCATTGGCAAGCAATACCCAATCCAGTCCTCTCCGCTGCTGATTTTTCTCTCCCCAGGGGCGTGAGCCCTCGACTTATACGCATTTTTCCCCAAGCCTGTTTCTAAGAAAATAGTGTGTATTCTTGTCCCGGCATAAAGCCGGTGCGCGAATAATCCAAGAGGAAAGGAGGTGAACTTCCATGAAGAAGATCGTCATCATTGGTTTGAGCCTGGTTTTAGGGCTGGGGTTCATGGCCGTTGCGGTAATGGCGCAGGGGCCGGGATTTGGTCGGGGGTTTGGCATGGGGCCCGGGTATGGTCCCCCTGGAAATCTCTTCGCCAGCTTAACGCCGGAGCAGTCTGCCAAGATCCAATCCTTACAGCAGGCTCATATGCAGGCGATCGCGCCTCTTCAGCAGGAGATGCTGGCGAAAGGAACAGAACTGCGAAGCCTCTCCCTGAACCCAAACACCGATCCGGCGGTGGTCGGGGCCAAGCAGAAGGAGATTGGGGAGCTGCGGTCCAAATTCCAGGACATGACGGACAACCTCAGGTTGCAAATCCGGGAACTATTGACCCCGGAGCAGCAGGCCCAATTTGATACCTTCGGCCCCAGCAGGGGAATGGGTCCCCGCATGGGCTTTGGCCCTGGGATGGGCCCGATGGGCCGCTGGTAAACCCTAATCAGGGCGGAGAAATCTCCGCCCTGCTCCCTCGGTAATCGAGATGGGAAAATGAAATTCATAAAGATCATAGATCTTAGTCTTATTCTAGGCTTCATTATATTAAATGGGCTGATCGATCCGATTTCGGAAGCGCAGCAACCCAAGGTCCGACCCAGCAGCCCATTTTCGCAAACCCCGTTGAAGGGCGCTTGTCGACTAGATCCTTCCATTACTTTCAGTGAAGCGCAGACCAAAGAACTTGAAAACCTTCAGCGCGTCCACTTGGAAGAAGCCAAGCCCTTATGGAGAGAGATGAGGGACTTGCGGCTTGAGTTGCGGTTTGCCGTATCGGATCCCCAAGTCCCGCCCGAAGCCCTTCTCGATAAACAGTCTAAGTTTTCTGCCCTGCACGCCCGGTTAAAGAATCTCCTTTTTTCTTACCAGGTCAAAGCCCGGGCCATCTTCACGAAGGAGCAATTGGAACGATTTCCTGCGGGCTGCCCATTAAAGATGGGACTGGGATATAGGGTAAAAAAAGGCATGGGAAGAGGACCGCAAAAAGGAATACACTAATAAGGAAAGAATGCAGTCCCCTATGATTCTGGAGTTTATCATGGTTGAGCCTGTAAATAGAAAAGCCATAAAAGCAAACATCGGGGAGATGGCGCCGGCGCTAGCGCTTCTCTTGGCTACCTTAATCATATCAACATTTATCACCGAGTTTACCTTCAACTTTGGCCTGACCGCCATCTGGAAGACCCTCTTGCGCTTCCTCCGCCTCTCGCTCCTCTTAACGCTCCCCCTGCTTCTTCTTCCGAGCCTGTGCACGCTTCTGGAGGGTCTTTTCAATCGAGGAATCAGGCACCTCATCCAGTTGCAAGAGGATCGCGATCCTGCCATTCACCCTTTGAAGAATTGGGTTATCCGGCCATTCCAGGGTATTGGCCTGGCAATGCTCCTGGCTACTAAACTCCTGACTCTCCTGGAAATCTACACCGGCAGCAAAATTACCATGGAAACCATTCTCCCGCAGGGGGCATTTAACTTCGGCCGTTTCATAAGCTCAATCGCTATAGGTGTAGTGGTTTCCTTGCTGCTTTCTTTTCTCTGGACCCTGGATGACCTGGGAATCCGCTATTACAACAAGAAGACGAAGGAAGTCCGGATGATTGGAAAGTACCTTGGGCTGCTTCTGCCGATCTTCTTTGGATTTTACGGAATCATCAGCCTTTTTGATAATAATTCTCAGGTTTTGGTTGTCAAGTACGTTGCCCAGATGGTCGTCGTTCTTTATCCGCCCTTTGTTGTCTTTAATGTACTCCATTCCCGATACCTGAAGAGCCGCGAAGAAGTCCTATTAAAAAGGCTAAAAGCGGTTTCGGGAAGCGTGATGATGGATGACAAAGATTTGGCCCGAACTACGGTTTGAAAAAATTCTGAAAGGAGATCTTATGGGATTAATTGTAGCTGAAAAACTTAGCAAAGACTATCAGGTGGGGGAAGTAACCGTCAGAGCCCTAAGAGGTGTCAGCTTTGCTATTGAACCGGCGTCGTTCGTTTCCTTCGTCGGACCCTCGGGGAGCGGAAAGACGACCCTTTTAAACCTTATCGGGTGCCTGGATAAGCCGACCGACGGGAATCTGCAGGTTGCAGGCACAGATGTGGTGCACCTGGATCGGAACCAGAGCGCCAACTTTCGGGGAAATCACCTCGGGTTCATTTTCCAGGATTTCAACCTCATCCCGGTTCTGACAGTTTTTGAGAATATTGAATACCCCCTGCTCATGGTTCAGAAGGTACCTGGAGCAGAGAGAAGAAAGAGAGTCCTGGCGCTTTTAGAGGCGGTAGGAATGATCGGACAGAAGGATAAGTATCCTGATCAGATTTCGGGGGGACAGAAACAGAGGGTGGCCGTGGCCAGAGCCCTGGTCACCAATCCCCAACTGGTGCTGGCCGATGAGCCAACGGCGAACCTAGACCACGCGACGGCCTTTACGGTGATCGATCTCATGAAAAAGATGAAAGACGAACTTAAAACAACATTTGTCTTTTCCACTCATGACCAGAAAATTGTGGGCGAGGCAGAGATCATCTACTCACTGGAAGACGGGGAATTGGTTGGGAAAAGAGTTCAAGGAGGGAAGAATAATGGGTAATCTTTTTAAAATCGCCATCAGAAATCTTCTTCGATATAAAAGAAGGACTCTATTGACGGCTTCTCTCATCACCATCGGCGTTGTTTTCGTGCTGAGCTATATCTCTGTATCTGGGTCTTTCAAAAACATGATGATCGGGCAGATCACGGATTCCGTCATTGGACAGCTTCAGGTTCACCGTAAGGGGTACCTCGCCGCCATCGAAAACCTTCCCCTGAATTTGAACCTGAAGCCCCCGGCGGTCAAATCGCTGGATGAACTCTTCAATACCCAGCCGGAGATTGAAGCCTATTCCCCGAGGCTAAAATTTGGTGGGCTATTCAGCAATTTTGTGGAGACGACGAACATTCGGCTCAACGGGATATATCCAGATCGGGAATTCAAAACGCTTCCTTTACTCCCATCACGAATCAAAACAGGTCGTAAAAACCTCGGCAGAGGAGAAATCCTGATCCCTGAACTCCTGGCCAGAGGGATGGGGGTGAAGGTTGGAGATCCCATCGTCATCGTAGCCACGAACCAAGATGGATCAGTAAACGGCAAACAATTTACAGTCTCCGGTATATTGGAAAGCGCCACAGGTCCTGGAGGTCGGGATGGATATATCCATATTGAAGATGCTATGGAGGTCCTGAGAATGGGAGAGATGGAGGTCAGCGAGGTAGCCATCCGGTTGAAAGATTTCGGGAAGGTCGATTCCTTCGCGGAGAGGCTGGATGGTCTCCTGGCAAAATATGTAAACAAAAAGGGGACTCCAATTTTTGAAGTGCATTCCTGGGAAAAGCTTACCCCCTTCTATAACATTGCCCGAATGATTGATGTAATGACCATTTTCGTTAAAATCATGCTGGTGGCCGTGGTTCTGATCAGCATTATGAACGTGATGATTATGGCGGTGTACGAAAGGGTGCGAGAAATTGGAACGATTGCGGCTATTGGTACCCTGCCAAGAAAAATTCTTTCTATGTTTACGATAGAGGGATTCTGCCTGGGAGTGATCGGGGTGCTAATCGGAGACATCCTGGGGTTGATCATTATTCTAATTCTCAATTTCGCGGGTATTACGTTTGATTTCGGTCAACAAAAGGGCCTGATTCTCAAAACCACTATTGCCCCGATGGATATCCTGATCATATCGGGCATCGTCATCCTGATCTCCATTTTCGCGAGCCTGCAGCCCGCCTACAAAGCGTCCCGAATGGAGCCGATCAAAGCGCTACGTCACGTATAAAAGAAGGTGCAAGGAGCAGGGTGAAAGGCGCAAGGAAAAACACAAAGGGCAAAGGGCTTCCCTGCCTTTAGCGTGGAGCATAACCCTGGAGCACGGGAGAGGTGGATATGAAGAATATTTTGATTTTTTTGTTTGCTCTACTCATTGCCGTCCCGGCCTACGCCGTTGATGGCCCCCAGCTGCTGGTCCAGATTGACCGCAATCTCAACCCCGAATCCTATGAATTGTACCGAAAGCTCATCAATGTCGAGCCCGACGGGAAGAAAAAGGAGTATACCCTCTTTTCGGTAAAAAAGGGGGTCGATAAAGTGGCCGCAATCTTCCTGGCCCCGGCCAGCGAGAAAGGGAGGAGCACCCTGAGGCTGGGAGAGAACATGTGGCTCTACATTCCCAACGTGGGGAAACCGATCCGCATAACCAGCCTCCAGTCGGTAATCGGGGGAGTCTTTAACAATGCCGATATTTTAAACCTGGATTATTCGGCGGAATACAATGTGGAGGAAGTGAAAGAGACGGGGAATGAGTACCTCCTACACCTGAAGGCCAAGAACAAAACCGTGGCCTACGACCGCCTGAAGATGTGGGTAGATAAAGATAAAAAGACACCCACCAAGATTGAATGCCTCACCGAAGCAGGGATGCTCATCAAAACGTTGTATTTTAAGGAGATCAAAGATTTTGGCGGCGGGATCGTCCGCCCGGCCACGATAGAGACGGACAGCCCGCTGTACAAGGACTATAAATCGATCATGCTCTTCGCTAAAATTAAGAAGAAAGATTTCAAGGATGAAGTCTTTACTTTGACCTTCATGCCGAATATGGATTCGATCCGTTAATGGACAATCTAATCTGAAACGGAAACGGTTTCCTTCCCCCCTTGATGGGGGAAGGATGGAGGCAAGAACCTTCTTGAGACCGACACGAATGATAAAACCAATTCTCGCCCCAATACTCTTTCTTGTGTTTTTTCCCTCTTGGGCCATGGGCGCGGAAGAGTACAAGTTCGAGGCTTCGGAAACCGAGAAGAAGCCTTATCACCTGGGTGGTTTCGCGGAGGTTAGGCCGGTGCTCAACGTTTTGGATAAGAGCGCCGCCTTATATAAGACCAATTTTTACAATTATAACGTAGGAGCCACGACTCCGGAATATAATAGCCGGCTCCAGTTGGAAGGAAGTTATGAAGATAAACTCGCCGATGGCGGGACCGTTCGGTATTTCTTCAGGGCCAACGAGGATCTTAACAACACCTACCAGGGCTGGTACAGTAACGGGAGGCTTTATGAAGGATTTATGTCTTTCAAACCCACTGACTCATACCATATCGACATAGGAAAAAGGACCTTTAAATGGGGCAAAGGGTATGCCTGGAATCCGGTTGCATTTATTGACCGTCCTAAAGACCCTAATGACCCGGATCAGGCCCTGGAGGGCTTTTGGACAATTTCCGGGGATTACACCAAAAGTTTTTCCGGACCATTAAAAACCCTATCCTTTACTCCTGTGTTTTTGCCGGTCATCAACCCCATGAATACAGATTATGCTCAAAGCCCAGCCAATCCTAACCAGGCCCCGTCCAATATTCCTTCGAACCCCAACATGGCCGCAAAGTTGTACCTCCTCCTTTATGACACGGATATTGATTTTATCTACTCCAGCGGAGGTAGCAAAACCACCCGGTATGGGATGGATTTCTCCAGGAATATCAGCACCAATCTTGAGATTCACGGGGAACTCGCGTTCATCGAAGACTTTTCGAAAAGAGTAGTGAGCAGCAACGGAATTGTGTCTAACCAAGATTATGATGCGTGGAGCTATCTCCTGGGAATCAGGTACCTTACGGAAAAATCAACCACCTATCTCCTGGAGTATTTCTTTAATGGACTCGGGTATACCGGAAGTCAGATGGATGATTTTTATTCCTTCGTAAACAAAGGGTACAACCTGTTTCTGAGAACCGGGGATACTAGCCAAATCAATAAGGCTGCGAACCTGGCGCAGGGAGGCTATGGTCGGAATACGCCCCAGAGGGAGTATCTTTATTTGCGCATCAGTCAGCTGGAACCATTTGACATCCTCTATTTTACCCCGGCCGTCACAACGATCATGAATGTAAAGGACCGAAGTTTTACCGTTACCCCAGAGCTACTGTATATTGGCATCACTAATTGGGAGTTCCGATTGAAGACATTTTTTATTGTTGGAGGAGGAAACACCGAATTCGGAGAAAAGCCGAATGATTTTAAGGCAGAATTCCGAGTCAGGTATTTCTTTTAAGGTTTTCTTTGTGCGCATAGGAGGTCAGGATGAAAAATACGCGGAGTGTGAATCTGGTCTTGGCCGCGTTGGCCCTACTCTTGATGCCTTCCCTGGAGAGCAGAGCGGAGCCCTTCCTTATTGCCGTGGCTTCTGAAGATGTGGAGGCTACCTCCCTGGTGAGCCCCTTTGCAGCCCGAAGTCGATACTACCTTCTCTTCAGCGGAACGGATTTTGTCCAGGTGGTGAACAATCCCTTCCTTCCAAAAGCGGGCGAAGCCGCTCCCCTCGTGGTGGACTACCTGGCTCAAAAAGGGGTAGGGGTTCTTGTAGCCGGAAGATTTGGTCCGATTATGGTCGAGGCCATGAACAAAAGAGGCATGAAATACATCCAGTTTTCGGGTGCTGCCCAGGAGGCGGCGGAGCGGGTAGTCAATTTTTTGCGACCCTCCAAGAAAGATGATAGAAAAAGTACGCAATGAAAAGAATGTAATTTCTTAAGGTCCTTCCGCGAACGAGCTGCCCGGAATCAAATGACAACAAAATTAGATGCTTTTCCGAGCGAAGAGCTGATGTCCCGGACTGCCGGGGGGGACGAGTTGGCATTTGAAACCCTCGTGCGGAGACATCAGACTTCCGTCCTGAATCTCGTTTATCGCTACGTCGGAGACCGGACGATGGCCAGAGATCTGGCGCAGGAAGTGTTTATAAGGGTTTGGCGGGCAGCCAAGCGTTATGAGGCCAAGGCCAAATTTACTACCTGGATTTATCGAATTACCGCAAATCTTTGCCTCAATGAACTGAAGTCCTTCGGTAAAAAGAAATTGCTTTTTGGGGGGAGTCCGGGAGAAGAGGGCCAGACCTGGGACGAGGGAAGCAATGTCTCCCCCTCGGCGGAGGATCTCTTACTGGCCGAGGAACGCAGCCGCCAGATCTCCGATGCCCTCCAGAGCCTCCCGGAAAGTCAGAGAATGGCGTTGATTTTGAAGAGATATGACAACCTTTCTTATCATGAAATCGCAAAAATAATGGAGTGTTCGGTTTCTGCTGTTGAATCGTTGCTCGTAAGGGCCAAAAAAAACCTCCAAGAAAAATTGATTCATTCGAAAAAATGACCGCAGGTTTTTCCTTTTTGAGTTGTTTAATCTTATAGAAGGTGGGTGATCTGATGAAATGCCGTTGGGTACAGAAGAGGCTTTCCGCTTTTCAGGATGGAGAACTGATGCCGCGAGAGAAGGAGGAAGTCGGCAGCCATCTGGAAAGCTGCTCGGCCTGTCGTGAACGCTATGCAGAATTGGAAAGCGTTTGGCAGGCGTTGGGGGACTCCCAAGAGATCATCCCGGATCCGGTTTTTTATGGTCAACTGGTCAAAAAGATCAACGAATCTAATAGAGCCTCCTCCCCCGCGGGCTTCCGCTGGCTTTTCCAGGGCTTTTCGTCTTCTTGGGCCACTTCGACTCTTTTGATCGCCGGGATTCTCATCGGGGCCTTTTTGGGGAGCTTTTTGGGGAGAAGTGACATATTCCCCTTTCAGCCGAGCCGGGCCGTTCAATCTCAGGCCGCCAGCGATGTCTTTTCCCTCAAGGCTTTCGATCCCATACCTCCGGGAACATTGGGGGATCAATATATACGCATGGCGAGCCAAGGAGAGGGGGATCGTCGATGAGAGGCAAGCTGTTCGTATTCATCCTGTTTCTGTCGTTGGCCATCAACGCCTCCGTCTTGGGCACCATGGGATTCCGGTATTACCGCGAAGCCTCCCTGGCGAAAGAGGGGCCTTGCCCATTGTCGCCTTCTCATCAGCACCTATATCAGCACCTGGGTCTATCCGCCCCTCAGCTGGCGCAGATGGAGCCCCTGGCTCAAAATTTCCATGAGCAGCTTGGCAAATTGGAATTGGCCATGAAGGGGAAAAACGAGCGTCTCGTAGAACTTCTGGGGCAGAAAGAGGTTGACCCAGTTCAGGTAGAGGGCCTGCGGAAAGAAATAGCTGGAATCCAGGATCAGATTCAAAGAGAAGTCATTACGCACATCCTCGAATCCAAGAAGATTCTCGATGCCAAGCAGCAGAACCAGTTTTTTGCTCTGATGAGTCAAGGCATGGCTGCAGGACAGATTAAATAAAGAAGAGCAGGAGTGAATGATGAATGTGGGGTATTTAGTTCGGGAGCTTTATTATCAGAGACGAAGAACCTTAACCGCCATTCTGGGTCTTTCCATCGGCATTGCCTTGCTGATCATCATAAATGCCCTCTCTATGGCTTACCGCCAGGCGGCCCATGCTCCCTTGAAGGAGATCGGGGCGGATATAACCGTTCAACGTCCGGGGGATGTTCCCAAAGAGCTGACCGGGGCGGTCTTTCCCTGCTCTGCTGTGACCATCCGCAAAGAAGAGGTGGAAAAGATCCGGTCCCTGCCCGGCATTCGGGGAATAGGGAAAGCGGTCCTCCTCTGGGTTTTTGATACCAAACAAGCCTGGATCGTGTTGGGGATCGAACAGAATAACACCATCGGCCCGGCGGTCCTCCGTTCCGCGGTGACCGAGGGGAGATTCCTAGATGACGGAAAATCAGAAGCTTTGGTCGAAGCTGCATATGCCCGGCAATTCGGCATCCGAGTCGGGGATATGGTATCGGTAAACGGCAGCAAATTTTCGGTAGTAGGCCTTATGGATGCCTCGCGGGCCGCCAAGATCGCCGTAGCCAACCTTTATATGTCACTGGCAGACGCGGAAGGGCTGGCAGCCTCGTCCAAAAACCTGCAAACTGTCTCCCCCTTTGCTCCGGGGGATGTGAACCTGCTTTTCATTAAAGCGGACCAGGAGAAGATCACCCCCCTGGCGGCTTCCTTAAAGGAAATTCTTGGAAAAAAAGCCACAGTTGCCACCCCGGAATCCTTTTTGAAGCTTTTGGGCAGTCTTTTTGCCCTTTCCGACAAGTTCACCCTGGCCGCTTCCCTGATCGCTATCATCGTTGCCGTCCTGATCGCCTTCAAAACGATGGCCGGGAACATCGCCGAGCGGGCGAGAGAGATCGGGGTCTTGAAAGCCGTGGGCTGGACCAATCGGAACGTGGTGGCCCAGCTTTTGACGGAATCCGTGGTCCAATGTTTCCTGGCGGGTATTCTGGGATTATTGATCGCCCTGGTGGTCAGCTTCGGGTTAAGTTTTATGAAGGTCAATATCCCCATCCCCTGGGATATGGCCCCTAACCCTCATTTTCTTCCCGGCGGAGGGGACCAAATCTACAAGACGTTGCGGCTTCCCGTTCACATCCCGTGGACCCTGGCTTCCTTTGCCGTCCTGCTTTCCATCTTCATCGGGGGTCTGACGGGCGGGTTGCTGGGCAGGCACGTTGCTAAAATCAAACCTTCGGAGGTTTTGCGGCATGAATAATTCAAAGATTTTATCCGGCTCAAACCTGAGCAAAAAATATGGCGAGCTGGAGGTGGTCAAGGGAGTTTCTATCTCCGTCGCTGCCGGCGAATTCGTCTGCCTGGTCGGAAAATCCGGCTGCGGCAAGACGACCCTCCTTTCGCTGCTTTCCGGGCTTGAGCGCCCCACTAAGGGAAAGGTGATCCTAAACGGAAAAGAGATTACCGATTCATCGGAGGATGA
>PMCE01000170.1:4403-11603 GCA_003154025.1 Syntrophaceae bacterium | reverse complement strand
AATACATGACTTCCGAATAAATGTGTAGGGATAAATGTGTAGGGTCCTTTCGCCATGCGCTATGCTCTATGCGTTTTATGCTGTCGCCTTTTCGAAGGGCCTTGACTTTTTCTCCTGCGCCGAATATACATAAATCAAAAAAATAGGAGCGTCGATCCATGAGCCAGAAAAAAATATTGGGGACTTGCTTTCTCGCCATTTTCCTGATGGTCGGTCTTTTCGCGGGGGGCTGCGGGGAAGACCTCAAAGCCACCAACGAGAGGTTAAAAAAGGAGGTGGCGGACCTCACCTTGGATAATGACAAGCTCAAATCCGAAACCAATCGTCTCCGCACGGAGCTCTCTACGGTTCACAGCCAGATCGCGGAACTGAACATGAAGATTTCAGCCCTCCAGGAAGAGAACAGTAATTTACAGAAAGAGATGGAAAGCCTGAAGAAACGAAGAAGATAATCCGTCTGGGCGGCATGGGTGAAAACAACCGGGATCATCCTTGCGGGGGGGAAGAATCTCCGCATGGGTCAAAACAAAGCTTTCCTCGAGGTTCAGGGCGAAAGGATCATCGACCGGACCCGGAAGATTTTTGGGGAACTCTTCGCCGAAGTATTGCTCGTCACGAATTCACCCGGCGATTATTTGGACCTGAACCTGCGGATTATCACTGACCTCTACCGCGAAAAGGGATCTCTGGGGGGAGTCTTCACGGGGCTCTTTCATTCCTCCTTCTCCCACGCCTTTGTAGCGGCCTGCGATATGCCTTTTCTCAACCGGGACTTGATGTCCCACTTGGTAAGTCTTTCCCCCGGCTATGACATCGTGATTCCGCGGACCGCGGACGGGCTGCAACCTCTCCATGCGGTCTATTCCCGGAGATGCCTGCCCTTCATGGAAGACCTCCTGCGGCAGGGAAATCTGAAGATCATCGACTTTTTCCACCGGGTAAAGAAACGGGAAGTCTCGACCGAAGAAATTCTTCCCTTTGACCCCCAAATGACCTCCTTCCTGAACTTAAACACCCCCGAGGATGTGAAGCGGATTCAAGACCGCTCCGAGAGCTGATGGACGGCAGATTTCACAGAAATTATGAATGGGATTGCTTCGCTCTGCTCGCCATGACACTCAAAAAAGTTTTGCGGCGACCTGCTAAAGCACCCATCTTCACCTTCAAAAGCGGTGAAGAAATTCTTTTTAACCTATCTGTGGTTTTAAAGTTGGCGAATCCCTGAGAGGCTTACCCTCCCATAGGCTTCGGAGGGCAAGCGGGTCATGAGGCGTTACGGCGTCATTCCAAATGCGCCCATTTCATTATGGGCGCTGACGGCCCGCAGGGGAACCATGATCGGGCCCAGGTCCTGCTCCTTATAGGCTCCGGCGGGAGGGGCCGCCTGAGCTTCCACCCGACTACCAAAGGTCAGCGGAACCTCCACGGGATTGCTGAAATTCCCGCCCCTGTCCTGGATCCAAATCGTCAGGGTAAGCCCATAGTAAAGAAGCGAGCTATAGTTAGACCCGGACAACGTGTTCACATAGACATACCCGGACAGCTCCTTCCTGTTTTCCTCTCGGATTCGGGTAAAGCTGACCGGGGAAACACCCGCACCCGCTTGCTTCACCGTGGCGACGATGTATCTCATGTCCCCGTCGGGAGCGGAAGCCTTCAAGTATATCTTCCAAGTGGCACCCGGGGTTATCTCCGAGGCCGCAAAAGAAGCGGTTATGGTTGGAGCCACTTTTCCCTCTGCTTTCTCCGCTGCCCCCGAAATGCCAGCGTAAAGCGCCATACCTAGCACCATTAGCAGACCAGCCAAAATCTTTTTGTTCATCTTCCTCACTCTCCTTTTCTCCTTATCATTTTGATGCTCTCCACCCTAGCGGGGTTCATCGCCGGAACCCCCTTAACCAATCGGCAGTCGCTGGCTTCGCCATGCCGGCCCGAATGGAGGATTGAATTTTTTTATGCCAAGGGCTAAAATTCCCCCAGAGCCGGGAAGGCCGATCCTCATCCTGCCCTCCCCGCTTCATCACCCGAACCGGTACCCACGCGGAGAGGGAAGCCTGAAAGGAGGGATTCGTGCTCTACGATGCTTTGCTGACCGATCAGGAAAGAGCTCTGCGGGATGAAGTGCGGAAGTTTGTCCGGGATGAAGTGCCGGCCGATCTTCTGCGGGCCATGGACCGGGATGAGACCAAGTTCCCCTACGAATTCATCTCCAAGCTGGCCCGGCAGGGTCTGCGGGGATTGAGGTTCCCCCGAAAGTACGGCGGGCGGGAGCTCCCCTGGACCGCCGAGGTGGTGGCTGAAGAAGAAATCGGGGTCCTGGGCATGGCCCTGGGATGCGCCTTTGTCATGACCTCGATCGTGGGCGAAGCCCTGAACAGATTCGGAACCGAGGACCAGAAGGAACGGTTCCTCCGGCCCATGATCACCGGGACCAAGATCCCGGAAGAGGGCCTCACCGAGCCCCGGGGAGGTTCGGACTTTTTCGGAGCCACCACGAATGCCGTGCGCGACGGAGACAGTTTTATTTTGAACGGTCAGAAACGTTTCGTGGTGGGCGCGGAAGCCGCGGATTACTTCGCCGTGTACTGCAACACCGACCCCCAGGCCCCTCTCCATCAGCGGATCTCCATGTTTGTCGTCGAGAAGGGGCCGGGAGTCGAGGTGGAACATGTGTACGGCCTGCTGGGTTGCCGGGGCACCGGGGTGGGCAGGCTGGTCTTCCGCAACTGCCGGGTCCCCAAAGAGAACCTCGTGGGGCATCTCGGGTATGGAGGTCTCATCTTCGACCGGATGATGATTCCGGAACGCTTGACTTCAGCCGCCGCCTCCATCGGGGGCGGCCGGGCTGCCCTGGAGATCGCCATCCGGTACAGCGACCGGAGGGTGGCCTTCGGAAAAAAAATTCGAAAGTTCCAGGCGGTCAGCTTCATGATCGCCGACGCCATCACCCGCCTCGATGCGGCCCGGGGGTTGACCTACGGGGCCGCCAAGACCGTGGACCGGGGCATGCCCCACCGGCGATTGGTGAGCGAGGCCAAGAAATTTGCCACCGAGGCAACTTGGTCCATCGTCAATACCGCCATGCAGGTCATGGGAGGAATCGGTTACACCAATGTCTATCCCCTGGAAAGATATTTACGCGACTCCCGCCTGGGGATCGTCTGGACCGGGACGAGCCAGGTCATGGACGCCCTGATCCAGCACGAGACCTTTGCCGAATTCCTGGGCGACTTGAGCGACCGGAGGAACGTGGAGCTGGATGCCATGGGCATGGACGCCCAAAAGGAAAAAGTCTACACGGACGAGGATATGTGGAAGAACTTCTAAAGACAGGTCGCCCGGTCCCCCGGTCCACCAGTCCGCCGGTCTCCCGGTCCATGGTTTTTTCATTGACTGGCTGACCGGCTGACTGGTTGACTGGCCGACCTGTTCTAATGCGCATTTGAACTTATGCCTTACCAAATCACCGAAAAATGCACCAACTGTGGGACCTGCCTCGCGGCCTGCCCCCTCGGAGCCATTTCTGAGGGGGAAGCCCGTCTTCGGATCGATCCCGCCCTTTGCACGGATTGCGGAACATGCTCGGATGTCTGTCCCGTCCGGGCGATCGAGGGGGCCTGATCGCGGGGAGCAAATTCTTGCCCGCCTTCACTTTGGAGATATCCTTTGCCTGAGAAAGCCTCCAAGATCTTGACTTTCATCTGATTTACCGAAAGTGGAGGTGGGCACAGGACCAAATTGCCTTGACAAGGATTCCCATCCTGTTATCATGAGTTGAATTTTCCTCCGAAGTTGCCTGAATCAACCTAATCTTTTAACCTCCGGGAGGGAACATGAAAAGGGTCCTCCTGAAGGTTTCTATCGCTGGCCTGCAGAGATATTGAGGCCCTTCTACGCAGGACGATGTCCTGGCATACTTTTTCTCTTTGCTCCAAAACATGAAGATCGAACTGCGGCTTTACGCGTCGTTAGGCCGATATCTGCCGGAAAAGAAGGAAGGCAATTCCTGTGTCGTGGAGGTCCAGCCCGGAACCACGATCCGGGAACTCTTCCTCCGGTTGCAGCTTCCCCCTGAAGCGCCGAAGATTATATTTTTGAACGGAATTCACGCCCAAGGCGACGAAGTCCTAAAAGATGGGGACCGGGTCGGGGCTTTTCCCCCGGTTGCCGGAGGATAAGAATCTGGCTTGCAGAGTATAGATCACTCAAAAAGGAGGGCGGAAAATGAAAATCCTGAGAATCAACATGGGAGCGGCAGGGGGTCCCAAGTTCAGCGAAGAGCCCGTGGGTCCCTATGAAGGAATGGGAGGAAGGGCTTTGACCTCGACCCTCGTGGCCAAAGAAGTTCCCCCTCTCTGCCATCCGCTGGGCGAAGATAACAAGCTGGTCATCGCCCCGGGTATGCTCAGCGGAACCGCTGCGGCCATTTCCGGCCGGATCTCGGTGGGGTGCAAAAGCCCCCTCACCGGAGGCATCAAGGAGGCGAACTCCGGAGGCCAGCCCTCTCAACTCCTGGCGATGTTGGGGTACGCCGCCATCGTGCTGGAGGGGAAGCCCAAGGATAATACCCTCTACAAAGTTTTTATCTCCAAAGACGGTGTGAAAATCTCCCCGGATAACAGCCTTCGGATGCTGGGGAATTATGACCTCGTGGAGAAGATGAAGAAAGAATACGGCGAAAAGATCGCCTGCATCTCCATCGGCCAGGCCGGGGAGATGAAGATGAGCGCCGCCTCCATCGCCTTCACCGACATGGAACTGCGGCCCACCCGCCACGCGGGAAGGGGGGGAGTGGGAGCGGTAATGGGGGCCAAGGGGGTCAAAGTCATCGTGGTCAGCGAGGTCGGAACGGAACGGCGGACTCCCAAGAATCCGGAAAAATTCCGTGAAGCCAATAAGAAATTCGCCGAAGGGCTGAAGAAACACCCGGTGACCGGAGAGGGGCTCCCGGCTTACGGGACCAATGTCCTCACCAATGTGATCAACGAGGCGGGGGCCTATCCCACGAAGAATTTCATGTGGGGCCGTTTCGACACCTGCCAGAAGATCAGCGGAGAGACGCAGGCCCAAACCGAGACCTCGCGCGGCGGCATGGCCACCCACGGATGCCACCGCGGATGCGTCATACAGTGTTCAGGCACCTTTGTGGACAAAGACGGCCATTACGTAACCAAACAACCGGAATATGAGACCGTCTGGGCTCTGGGAGGAAACTGCTGCATCGATGACCTGGACGTGATCGCTCGAATGGACCGGCTCTGCGACGACATGGGTCTGGACACCATCGAGATGGGGGCCACGATCGGCGTGGCCATGGAGGCGGGCCTGGCCCAGTTCGGCGACGGCCAGGCGTCGATCAACCTGCTGAAAGAAGTGGGCAAGGGCACTCCGATCGGGCGCATCCTGGGCAATGGAGCGGCCGTTACCGGCAAAGTGCTGGGAGTAGAGAGAGTCCCCGTGGTCAAAGGGCAGGCTCTGCCGGCCTATGATCCCCGGGGAATTCAGGGGATCGGGGTGACCTATGCTACCAGCCCTCAGGGGGCCGACCATACTGCCGGATACGCCGTCGCTACCAACGTCATGAAAGTCGGAGGGTTCGTGGACCCCCTGAAGCCCGCAGGGCAGGTGGAGCTTTCCCGGAACCTGCAGATTGCCACGGCGGCCGTGGATGCCACCGGGATGTGCCTCTTCATCGCCTTCGCGGTCCTGGATCAACCGGAGACCTTCCAGGCGCTGATCGACCTATTGAACTCCTTCTACGGCTTGAATCTCACCGGTGATGACGTCACCGCCCTGGGAAAGCAGATTCTCAAGACGGAGAGGGATTTCAATTTCCGGGCTGGATTCACGGCCCAGCAGGACCGTCTGCCTGACTTCTTTAAAAAGGAGCCCCTAGCCCCGCACAACCTGACCTTCACGGTCAAGGATGAGGATCTGGATACCCTCTTTAACTGGTAAAGGGCAAGGAGCCGTAGGGGCGATTCATGAATCGCCCCTACGGACCCGGTGCCGATTGAATGTCGGGCATCCCCCCCAACCGGAAAATTTCCTTATGGGAAAAGCGTCCTCCCCCGCGGGTTTCCATCTGACCTTCGGCAAGAAATCCTTTTTTCTCTTCACTCCCCTCCTGCAGCGGGGGTTTCGGGTAAAGGTTCGGGTGGGGTGCAGCCTGAGAGGACTCCTCGAGGATCAGTTCGGGCTGAACTCCGAATATATGAAAGAACGGGTAAAGACCGTTTTTCTGGACGGGAAACCAGTGGACGATTGGGATACGGCCTTGGTTCAGGACGGGGCGGTCCTGGCCCTTTCAGCGGCCATGCCGGGTTTGGCCGGGGCGACTTTGCGGAGGGGGGGCGTTTTGGCCGGGATGCGAAGCCAGATCACCCATCAGGAAAATCGATCTCCCATCTCGCCGGAAGAGGGATTTGTGGTGATTAAACTTTTCAACCTTCTGATCCCCGAGCTGGGCCCCCTCTTCCTCGAGCGGGGTATTTTTCTCCCGCGGGAAGACTTGGAAGAATTCCTGAAAAGCCTCCCGGACGAATTCTGGAGAGAAGGGGAAGAGATAAAAGTGGACGGGGAAGAAAGGAATGAAACCCATATAAGGAACTTGGAAGACTTGAAGAACGTGAGTGGGTTTATGTTCTCCGTTTATTTCTATGGATGGTCAGATTAAATCCCCCTCCCCTTTTTCGGCCCGCCCCGGCAACCGGCCCACGAATTTAAAAGTAGAGACGGACTCGCAAGCTGTATACCTTGGCCGGCCCCCTGTCACGGTTGTATGCGGGGTTCTGGATATACTGGAAATCAGGGCTGACCTGCACATACCGACCCAGCTGAATCCGATAGTACGTTTCGAATATCTGTTCCGGGCCGTAATTCAGGTTCCCATCACCAATCAACATGCCGATGCCTCCCGCTGCGAGGTACTGCTTGTGGGGAACCGCCAAGCCTTGGACCGCGTAGGCAATTCCGAAACAGTCCTCCCTGCGCCACCAGTTTACCCCGCTCACCTGCAATCCCAAACTGATGTGTTGGTCAACTTCAGTATATGACCAAGTCGAAGTATGGCCATCGGACCAGCCCACCCGGGCAAAGAGGCCTGTCTCCCCCTTGTCAGCCAGGGGTTGCTCCAGGTTGATCCCAAACCCGTACTTAATATGCCCTGGCTTTTCATTGGCATGGACATCCGGCGTTGTC
>PMCE01000170.1:0-4346 GCA_003154025.1 Syntrophaceae bacterium | reverse complement strand
GTGGGGGTCATATAGCTGCCCCAGGCCAATCTCCAGGAGGGTTGAACCAAAGCAGCGAAAATACCATAACTATACCCTCTGGTATCCGACGCGTTATCCCAGCCGGTGTTGAAGATAAACGCATAGTTGAGGAACTGTGTTCGCTGGTTGTTGGCATACCGATTCACGTCCATGTTATCGGTCGGGGCCATTTTGCCCGCTTTAATCTCTATCCTGCTGGTGGGCTCACGAGTAGGCAGTTGACCCATACCCCGCTCAAGAACCTCAGTCCTCTCTTCCGACAAGGGAATGAGGTACCGTAGATAGAGCCGCGCGAGATACGGATCCTCTCCAAGGTCCGCCTGCCCTGCCCTGATGACGTCTCCGTTGGAATAACCGCCGAGCCCGATACCGTTGCTTATTCCGTTCCCCCGGAACATTTCCAGATCGAGATATGCCTGCAGGGTAGGGGTCAGCTGGGAACCTAAATAAACGCCGTAAGTGTGGGTCAGCTGCCTTCCGAGACCATTATCATAGGTCAGGCTTTTCTCCCCTTGATACGGGTTGTGAAAGGTGGGCATGTACTGATAGATTCCCGTCGCCTGCGCGCCGAGAACTCGGGGGGCCCAGCTCGGCAAGGCAGACGAGTCCGCTTCCTCCCCCATGATCAAGCCCGGAGTCAGAAATATTACCAACCCTAGGATAGCGGTGCTTAAAAGGCTCGAAAAAGGGGCCAACCTGCGCATCGATCACTTATTTCCATGTTTCGGCCATTTTGCCGGTATTGAGTCCATTGCCCAGCCGATATTCATGCGGTAAACCAAATTCAAGTTCTCTAATCGTAGGTGACCGTCTATCGCCGGGCTATGAGGAGACAGTCCTGATTGTCTTTTATACCATGATTCGAATTTGAGTGGCTGGAAGGTATCCGGAGGGGATGAAGAAAGGCCTAAAGACCCCATTCCCTTATCGCTATCCGGGTCGGGCAAAATCGGAAAGATAAATCGGACGGCACCCGACGGTGGGAATCCTTCTTCATCCCAACGATCAGCCGGTACCCTCCAGGCTCATCTTCCATGGATCATTCTCTCCCTGCAAAAATTTCTAAAAATATACCCCGCGAATTATTGGCTGTCAAGGAGAAGTTGGAAAATGGAAAAAGCAGATGAGTCGCTATCCTACTTGCGTAGTCAGAGCAATCATGATGGGGCCTAAATCTTTATCCTGGAAGACGCCCGGCGGAGGGCTTTCCTGCCCCACTCTTTCTTTTTTCCTAGATTGATCAAACATGTTTACTTCAAAAGAGACGGGAGCGCTAAAATGCCCGGCCTTATCCCGGACCTGAAGAGTGAAGATAAGGTTCATCGGCCGGTCCGGCTCAGGGGTCCCCAAATGCAGATATCCGGATAGATTCTTCCCCTGATCCGGCTTGATCCTGGTAATGCTGATCGGATACGGGTGCTCAACCCCGGCTTGGAATTCAACGCCGCAGAAAATCTGATCCAGGTCCCCATCCGGGTCCGAGGCATTGATGTATACCAACCAATTTTTTTCCCCCCCCGACATTGTTTGGAAGCAAAGGACGCGGTGATCACCGGAACGGATTTCCCATAAGTCTTTTCCCGTTCCGCCATCCCTCCCAGAATCGCACATTCGGCTGAAAAAACCACTACAAACGCAACCAAGAATTTTCCTCTCATTTCGGTTCCTCCCATTCATTGAAAAATTTTCCTTCCGTACCAGGTAAGAATCGGCTTAATGACTGTGGGTTAGTCTCTTCACTTGAACGTACCTGGAAAGTAAAGGCATCACCAGGAGGATGATCAAGGTTCCTACCAACATCCCGCCAACGACCACAATGGCCAGAGGTTTTTAAACCTGGCTGCCGACTCCCCCGGCCAAAGAGGCCGGAAGAAGCCCAAGAGAAGCGATAAGCCCGCCCATGAAAACCGGCCTGAATTTATCTGGGATAGTTTGACGGATTAAAAGAATCCGCATGAATAGGAACCCCGACTTGGGAAAGGCAGAAGCGTGGACCTCAACAGCGGAGCGAGGAGTTCTCCTCTAAAGAGAAAAGATTCTGGAATGTCAGGGGAAAGCAATGCCCGGAGAGTCTTTTTTCCCGGACGAAGAACATGGGAAGATCATGGCCCTCGATGAATTCCCATTTCCCTTTCAAGCTGGGCAGGAAACCTTCCAGGAAAGGACTCTCCAAATGAGGGCTGGTACATAAGAAGTGGGCTTCAGCCAGATTGTAGGAATGCGCATAGGCAAAAAATAATAGGACCCAGAAAGAGATGATGACTGCCAGGAAGACTGTATTTTTTTGCCTTACCGGTTTCATAAATGAATCATCCCTTCAGAGTGAACCAAAAAAAGGACGGGGGAGATCCCTTCTTTCTCACCTTAAATCACAATCACTCTGTCCGGGTCGGGGAGTTGCAACACAAATTCTTTCACCTGTTCGAATTCCGCGTTGTTTAAACTAGAACCCTTTTCCAGACGAATAAAATGGCATTCGCCGCCTTTTTCCACGGGAAAAGAGAACCCGAAATCGATAAAGTTTTCCTCTAGCCTCACGTAGGCCAGCCGATCCAGATTAATCAGGTAACGCTTGATCCGAAAGAAGGGAGTCATCAGGCACCTCCGTTAAGGTTTTCCCTTTGATTTTTTCTCTACCTGCACAAACCTGAAGAGCAAGGGCATCACCAGCAAAATGATGGCCGTTCCGATCAACATGCCGCCCACGACGACGATGGCCAGGGGCTTTTGCACCTGGCTGCCTACCCCGTGGGCAACGGAGGCAGGAAGGAGCCCGAGCGAGGCGATCAGACCCCCCATCAATACCGGCCGGAATTTATCCCGGGTCGTTTTCAGAATGGCTTCTTCCTTATTTTTCTTCTCCCGATAAACCTCGAGGTAATAGGTAATCCAGATACAGTTGTTAAACATGGAGATCCCGATTACGGACACAAACCCCACGATCGCCGATATGCTGAGGGGTTGATCGGACACGATCAGGCTGACCAGCCCCCCGAAGACGGTACAGACCGGGGCTACCGTGGTGAGGAGGACATTTCTCAGGTTCCCGTAGAATATGTAAAGAAGGATAAGGATGAAGAAGATGGCCAGGGGGATGGAGATGTAGAATCTCCGAAACGCCTCCTGCATCTCGTTGAATATGCCGCTCCATTCAATGAAATATCCTTCCGGGACCTTGACCTTCATCATCTCATTCTGGGCTTTCATTACCGTTCCGCCCAGGTCTTTTGAGACGACACTGAACTTTACGGGGATGTACCTCCTAAAATTCTCCCGGTAAATAAAGGACGCCCCGGTCTCGTAACGGATATCAGACACTCGAGAGAGGGGCACGACCCCTCCGCTTGGCAGGACGACGGGGATTGTGGCGATCTTTCCGGGTTCCTTCCGGTAATCGTAGGGAAAACTCACCTGCAGGGGAAAATGCCTGTCCCCTTCGATAATCTGAGTGACGATCTTCCCCCCCAGGGAGGCCGAAACCACATCCAGCACCTTCTGGACAGAAAGCCCAACAGCCGCCGCGCTCTGCCGGTCCACTTCGATGAGCAGGTTGGGCTGGCCGAGTTCCTTATAGATGCCGACATCTTTAATGTCGGGAATACTTTCCAGGGTTGCCTTGACCTCTTTGGCCGTTTGATCAAGCTTGTGAAGGTCATCCCCGAAGACCTTTACCGCATTTTCGCCCTTGACCCCGGAGGTTATCTCTTCCAGGTTGTCCTGCATGTATTGGGATAGCGTGATATTGGCATTCGGAAAGAGGCGGGTGATCTTCTCCCTGACCTCTTCCTCTAACTTTTCTTTGGTTATATTCCTTTTCCACTCGCTGTAAGGCTTGAGGCCCATGAAATACTCGCTATTAAAAGGGCCTGTCGGGTCCGTTCCATCCTCCGGCCTACCTACCCGGATGGCAACGTTCTTTGTCTCCGGGAATCCCATGAGAACATCCCTGGCCAATTTTGCATTCTCATGGGTCCGATTCAGCGCTATGGAATAAGGGAACGTGATCCGGATGTATATATTTCCTTCGTCCAGTTTGGGGAGGAACTGTGTTCCGATTACCTTGAACCCCACGATGAACCCGGCGAGGATGATCAAGGACGCAATGGCCAGCACGATCCGCGGCCTTTTCAAGAGGAGGGAGACGAGTCGCAAATAGAAATTCTGCATTCCCTCGAAAAATTTGAATTCTTTCCCCTCATGACCTTCCAGAAAGGTGTGGATGGAGGCCGCCAGAAAAGTAAAGGTCAGGATAAGGGTAAAGAAGAGAGCGTAGGAGTACGTCTTGGCCATTGGCGAGAAGATCTGTTTCTCTGCCCCCTTCATGG
>PMCE01000125.1:9851-13487 GCA_003154025.1 Syntrophaceae bacterium | reverse complement strand
AAAAAAAGGGGAAGGGTTGTTCAACCGGAGGATGAAACTTCGGCAAGAGGGGAACCATGAAAGGAGAAAGAATGAAGGCGATTAGAATATTTTGGGTCTTGTTCATCGGTGTATTCTTTTTGGGCCTGCCGCTCGACGGGTTCGCGCAGAATTATCCCACCAAACCCGTCCGGGTCATCGTTCCATTTTCCGCGGGCGGGTCCAATGACCTGATCGCCAGGACCCTGCAGAAACCGCTCGGGAAGGAGCTGAAGGGAACGATCGTGGTGGAAAACATTCCCGCCGGAACCACCAAGCTGGGAACCCTGGAAGTGATGAAGGCCGAGCCTGACGGCCACACTCTGCTGTTCGCCAGCCACGGGGCGTTGATGGGATATTTTTACTCGGGAACCTATGATATCCGGGTGTGGGAGAAACTGACGATCATCGCCCAGAGCGGAGATATGCCCTATGGCTTCTTCGAAACCCGCATCGATTCTCCCTTCAAGAATTGGGCCGACCTGGTTAGTTTTGCCAAGAAAAACCCGGGAAAGCTGACCTGCGGGGGGCCGGGTGCCGGAGGGGTGATGAACCTGAACGTCATCGAGGCGGCTAAGGCAGCGGGCATCGAAGTCAAGTATGTCCCCTTCGCCGGGGCCGGGCCGAGCGGCACCGCTCTTTTGGGNNGCAAACGCTTGCCCGAGATGCGCGATGTTCCCACCTTCAAAGAGCTGGGTCTGATGGAGGTGATTCCCCCTCTCAGCTATGACTATTGGGGGCCGCCCAATTTGCCGTCCAACCTCGTAAACCAAATCTCGAAGGCCGTGGAAAAAGCGGTCAAGGACCCGGACTACCTCGAATTTTGCAAGCGGATGGTCTACCAGCCAGTGTTCAAGGACGCTGCCATGCTGAAGGAGGATATCAAGTTCTTCGAGGAAAAAGTGGGTCCAAAACTGGACGCCGCCTTTCCCAGAAAATAGCTGAGCCTTCCTGTGAGGATGGCCTTTTCAGGCAAATGCCCGGGAGGCACGGTTTCCTGCCTGCCCGGGGAAAAAGGCCAAGGGCTGGAGGTTCAACCTTTCGAGAGAAGCGAGGTCTCTTCTCTTCCCCGCTTTTGAGAGCCGACCGGCGACCCTCCCCAGTCTGGGCCGGGGTTTTCAGGCGCTTTTCGGCAAATACATGCGCCCGGCCAGATTTCCCCCATCCACGCGAAGACTTTCTCCGGTGATATAACCCGATCCCTCCTCGGCCAAAAACAGGACGGCTCGGGTGATATCCTCCGGATTCCCCGGCCGATTCAAAGGGACGTTCCGCAGGAAGGCCTCGCGGTATTCCTTTCGCTCCGCGGTGACGGGCCCGGGCTGAGGATTTTCGATGTATCCCGGGGCGACCGAGTTGACCGTGATTCCCGCAGGGCCCAGTTCCATGGCCAAGACCCGGGTGAACATGGCCAAGGCCGCCTTGGAGCAGCAGTAGCCGGCGCCGCCGATGCGGGCGGACTCCGCGGCGGCCGAGGTGATGTTGATGATCCGGCCGGGGACCTTGTCCCGGATCATGATCTGGCTCACGGCCCGGCTCACGAGGAAAGGCCCCTTGGCGTTGACGCGGAAAAATTGGTCCCAGACTTCTTCCGACAATTCGGGGATCAAGGCGTTGAGTTCCGGGGTCCGGGAAACCTGCCCGGCGTTGTTGACCAGGATGTGGATCTTGCCGCAGGAATCTCTCACCCGGGGCACGACCGCCGCGACCTCTGCGGCGTCGCCCACATCCAGCCTCCAGGCATGCCCTTTTCCGCCGTCAGCCCGGATCTCCCCGGCCGTCTTTTCAGCGGAGGCCAGATCGACGTCCAAGACGGCCACAGTCGCTCCTTCGGCGCCGAAGGCCTTGGCGATGGCCGCTCCGATATTCCTTCCGGCGCCCGTGACTAAAGCTACCTTTCTTTGAAAGCGCATCCAATTCTCCTTTTGCCTTGATCCCTCCGCCGTGTGTTCGTTGATGGGGAGAGGTAGAGGTCGGCGGGGAGGTTTTCTTTTGGACCCTAACATTAAGATACTTGCGCAAAAAAGTAAATCTCCAATGCTTCGCCGCCAGGGATTCAGGAGCTTGCGGGTTCATCGCCGGTAAAGTTTGAAGGGCCTTGGGCCATCTTCGGCGATCTCCGATCCGGGATGGGGGTTGAAATTCAAGGCAGCGGGAGGATAATATTTTACATTCCGCGGCCGATCCGATACATTGGAATCNNTCCAGAAACCATTTTTATCAACGGCAGCGTCCTTACGGTAGATCCCCGGGATCGCGAGTGCGAAGCGGCGGCGGTCTGCGGAAACCGAATCTCCTTCGTGGGCACCACCGCGGAGGCCCGCCGGAGAATCGGCCCCGGGGATACCATCATCGATCTCGCCGGCCGAAGCCTTCTGCCGGGTTTCAACGATGCCCACTGCCACTTCGGGAATGCGGGCGTCTCTCAGCTCCAGGCCTACGTGGGGTACCCGGAAGTCCAGTCGGTTGAGGATATTAAAAAGGTTGTGGCCCAATGGGCCGCCAGGACCCCCAAGGGGGAGTGGATTGTCGGCCGAGGGTGGGACGAGACCAAATATCCGGACCGACGCCGGCCCACGCGTTGGGACCTGGACGAAGCAGCCCCGGATCATTTGGTTTTCTTAACCCGCACCTGCGGCCACATGTCGATCGTCAACAGTCGGCTCCTGGCCGCGGAGGGCATCGACCGCCATACTCCCGACCCTCATGGGGGCGTGATCGAGCGCGATTCCAGGGGCGAGCCCACGGGTCTTCTTCTGGAGCATGCGCATATCCCCCTGAAGGCCCGGACGGCGCCCTCCATCGACCTCCTCGACCGGGGAATGGACGTGATAAACCGGCAATTCATGAGCTACGGAATTACCAGCGCCGCAGACATGAGCGGGCGCGACATCAATGAGATCCGGCTCTTCCAGAAAAAACTGGCCAGGGGAGAACTCCAGTTCCGGGTCTATTTCGTGGCCCGCAACAGCGGTGCCACTACCTTCGGAACGAATTTTATCAAGACCGGGCTGGTCACCGGCTACGGCAGTCCCTGGATGCGGCTGGGTTGCTTTAAGGCCATGATGGACGGCAGCGGGAGCGGAGGGTCCGGGGCCATGTGGACCCCCTATCCCGGAGGAGGCCAGTACACCGGGATTCTCCACATGACCCAGGAAGAGTTGGATGAACTGGTATTCGAAGGGCACCAGGCGGGATATCAGGTTTGCGTCCACGCCGTGGGCACGAAAGCCGTGGAGATGACCCTTAACAGTTATGAAAAANNGGACGCAGGCTGTTGGACCGCGGGATTCCCGTCGCCTTCCACTCGGACCTTCCGGTGGTTCCCTGCGACCCGATCCCCGCCATCTATACCGCGGTCACCCGCAAGACCATGTTGGGTCAGGACATCGGCCCGAAGCAAAAGGTCACGGTGAAAGAGGCTGTACGGGCCTACACCTTTGCCGGCGCCTACGCCAGCTTCGAAGAGAATATCAAAGGTTCCATCGAGGTCGGGAAACTGGCGGATCTGGTGGTCCTCTCCGGAAATATCCTTCGGGTAGCGCCGGAGAAGATCAAAGACCTGCATGTGGACCTGACCATGGTGGACGGGGAGGTTCGGTATAGAAAAGAGGCCTC
>PMCE01000125.1:0-9816 GCA_003154025.1 Syntrophaceae bacterium | reverse complement strand
AATTTTTTCACAGCTTTCCTTTATCAAAGGGGGGGTTGGGAGGATTTCAGAGAGTGCCTTTTTCCATTTGACACCTTCCCTTCCTTCTCCCTATACTGACCCCGATGCCTACCCGGGAATTTCACTTTTCCCTTAAACCAAACACCTGAGTTTCATGAGTCCAAGAAAGGAGGAGACATGAGCGAGCTTAAGATAGGGGATGTCAAGAAAGTCACCGTCATCGGGGCGGGACTGATGGGGGCGCAGATCGGTGAACTGATGGCCCGGCTGGCGAAATGCCAAGTTACTCTCGTAGATATAAAAGATGAGCTGGTGAGCAAAGGACTGGCGGGAATCGATCAGAGGGCGGAGAAGTTCTTCGTGGCCAAGGGCAAGATGACCCCGGAAGAGAAGAAAGAGCTCTTGAGCCGGATCGGGGGGACCACGGACCTCGCCAAGGCGGCAGCCGCCTCCGATTTCATCCTGGAAGCGGCGACCGAGAATATCAAGATCAAGAAAGAACTCTTCAAGAAAATGGACGAAAACGCCGCCGCCCATACCATCCTGGCGACCAATACCTCTTACCTGAGCATCACCGAGATCGCCTCGGCCACCAACCGTCCGGATAGGGTCGTGGGGATGCACTTCTTCAATCCCGTGGGGGTTATGAAGCTGGTGGAGGTGGTGAAAGGGGCGAAAGCCTCGGAGAACACCGTGGCCGTGACCTGCGAGCTGGCCCGCCTTCTGCAGAAAGACCCCGTCGTCTGTTGGGATGCCAGCTATGGATTCCTGGCCAACCGGGCCTACTTCGCCATGCGCATGGAAGCAGTCCAGATGGTCTATGAGCGGGTGGCGCCCCCGGAGGAGATCGACAAGGCCATGAAGCTCGGCTACAACCTCCCCATGGGTCCCCTGGAACTGGCGGACATGGGCGGTTCCTGGGCGATCTACGCCAGCTCGGAAGAGGACCGGATCCGGGAGCTGGGTTCGGAGAAGGGCAGACTCCATCCCCTCATCCGCCTCATGGTCCGGGCGGGCTACACCGGGGGAGCGGGCAAAAAGGGGATTTACGATTTTTACAAAGAAGTGCTTTCCAAGATGAAGTAGCCGCAAGTCGCAAGTCGCGAGAGCGCAAGTCGTCAATGCCTTTTCGCTCTTACGCCTTGCGCCTTGCGACTTGCGGCACCTTTCACTTGATGGGATACACCCCATACTCTTTCGCCTCGCGGTAGATGGCCACGATGTTCTGCGGGGGTACGTCGGGCTGCAGGTTGTGGCAGGGGGCGAATATGTACCCTCCCCCGGGAGCCAGGGCTGTTATGACCCGGCGTACATCGCCGGCGGCTTCTTCGGGGGTGCCGAAGGGAATGGTCTTCTGCTGGTCCAGCCCTCCATGAAACGCCAGCTGCTTGCCAAAGGCGGCTTTCAGACCCTTGGGGTCCATCTTGGCCGCATGGGGCTGAAGCGGGTTCAAGACTTCGATCCCCGCATCGATCAAATCGGGAATTACATCGAAGATGGACCCATCGCTGTGGAGAAAGACCTTGGCTTTTCCTCCCGTCTTCTTTTTGATCAGCGCAGACAGATGGGCGTGGCAGGGCTGAATCATCTCCCGGTAAAGGGCCGGGGAGATGAGCGGGGCCCTCTGGGTGCCCAGGTCATCCTGGGTCTCCACCATCTGGACGTAAGGTCCCACCGCCGACAGCAGAGCCTCCGTCAGGTTCAGCACCGTATCCTCTACCCGCGCCAGCAACTCCCTGGCAAAGGGTTTATCCAGGAGCATATCCATGAGGAACTGCTCCATGCTTCGCAGGCGGGAGCAAGTCTGGAAAATTCCCCCCGAGACGGACTTGGCGGAAAGGGCGAAATCCGTTCCTTCATAGAGATTCCGGGCCTGGGCCGCCAGTCCTTCGACAAGGCTCGGGTCCCCGGGGTCCGGCCAGGGGTGACGCGCGAGGTCTGAGACGGTGGCGTCTCGCAGGGGATTCTTGACGATCTGGTTGTAGTAGCCGGCCTTGCGGTAGAAAATTCCCCACTCGTCCGCCCAGCTCCCGTCCGGTTGTTCGACCCGGCCGGGGCGCCGTTTGGAGCCCTTCAGGCCGAAGCGGCGGAAATCCACGTCCAAGGCGCGGAGCACCCGCTCGTCGAACTGGGAGACCGTCAGCGTGGTCGTGTAAGTAGTCCCCTCGTCGCCCTCTATCCCGAGGTATTCTTTGACCCGGGTGTAGGCAACGTCGGTGATGCCTCCGCCCACCGAGCCCAGGTCGATGGGCACCCGGTCGGGTTCCTGATGATCCAAAGCCTTGAGGAACCGCTCGCGGCGGCTCATTGGTTGCGTCGCAACCTTTTCTTTCATGCAATTCTCCTTTCCTTCGCACGGATAAGATGAATCGATTTACTCCGGCAGACTCTGCAGGCGAGTCAAAAAACTCCTGGCATAATCCGGGTTATGGGCGTAGATGGTGATCAATTGAGTTGCCTTGGGGGGCACTCTCAGCTTCAGCATCCCCGTGGCAAATCGATCGGCGGCAATCTCGCTGAGCGAGGGCAGCCCGGTCCGGAAACGGAGGGGGCCGAGACGAAAAGACTCCAGGCGGAAACGGGAAGCGCCGGGGATCAACTTCTTCGCCTCCAGATGATGATACAGCTCATGGGCGAGATGCATGGGCTCCACATCGGCCAACCCCAGCAGGTCCTCCAAGTGATTTTCCTGAATGAGCTGGTTGGCTTCGGTCATCGACCGCCGGTAAAGAGTGATCTGGGGAGGTTTCTCCCGGTATTCGGAAAAATGAACCATGGGTCCGGCCCGGGGCTGATCTTCACTTCGCACGACCGAGATCCGCAGAACCGACGCCATGGCTTCCGTCTCGCGCCCATATCTTTCCGTGGCCTGATCCGCGGCCTCCTGACCGGAGGTCAGGCCAAAATCAACGGCCTCCCGGTGCATCTCCGGGCGAAGCCGATGGAAGAAGGGGTCTTCTTGCAGGGTCAGATGGGCAAAACGCCGCTCCGTCCCCTCCCGAATGACCCGTTCCATGAGGTCGCGAAGGGTTTCCTCCATCCTACATCCCGCGGGGCGCACGCGAGCCCACGATCACCACGGGCTCTTCCGGCTTGATTCCTTCCAGTTCGGAAGCTGCCAGCCCCAGAACGTGATCGACGCTCTGCAACCCGGAAAAATCGACGATGTGGCTTCCCACGATGAGAAACAGGGTGGGGAAGAGAATACTGTCCCCGTTGTAAATGGTCAGGTTCTCCCAGGCCTGCTTCAGACCCGCCAGGGCCTGTGCGCCGGACAGTTGGTAGACGGACCCGTCCGAACGCTGGACTTTGATGAACCCGTGGCTGTCCAGGACCCGCACCGGCTGCCGTTTGGTGGTGAAGAGCCAGAGGCGGCGCTCCTCCACCAGGCCCTGATAGACGTTCACCAGGCCGGTGCCGGCCCGCCGCTCCACCCGCTCCACGGGAAGGTTCATCGACTTGGCGGCAACGGCCCGGCCCTCTTCTTCACCGATGATGTGGCCCATATCCTGGCTTCTCATCTCCGTGGCCCCCAGGGCGGTGCAGCGGGTACGGTTGGTCTGGGGGTTGATCTCTACGAAGACCTCGATGCTCTCCGGGTTGGCCCCGGCCCGCATGGCTCCTTCCCGCGCCTCCTGCTTGAGGGCAGCGATGTCCTCCGGGCTGGGGTTGATGATCACCCGCTCCACCACGTCCCGGACCATGGCCAGGGCTACGCCGATGGAGGAGATGACCTCGGCATTCTCGGAGATCTTGTACTCCAGCCCCAGTCGCTTGGCGGTGTGGGGGATCAGGGCGGCGGCTCCGCCCCCTCCGCCCACCAGCACCACCTGGTCGCGGTCCAGCTGGTATTCCGCCACCAGGCTTTCGATGACCGGGATGATTTTGTCGGTGGCCTTGTCCAGGATGCGCCGGGCGGTTTCTTCCACCGAAATCCCCATGTGTTTGGCCAGGGGTTCGATGGCCCGCCTCGCCGCCTCGGCATTCCCGTAAGAATAGTGTTCCGGTTTGACGATTCCCAGGGCATTGGCCGCGCACGTGTTGGTGATGGCGTAGGTTTTCCCGCTGCGAACCCGGACGGCCGCAAAGTCGGCAGGGTCTTCCGGCTTGGGCTTCAGCAAAATCAACTGAGGCTCGGCCAGGTCTTCCGGCCGGGCGAAGGCGGAGTAGGGAAGGCCGGCGATGTGGGCGCTGCGGGGGCCTACGTCCACGATCTCTTTCCCATCGCTCCGCACCATGCTTCCTCCGGCAATGCCCAGGACCCGGATGTCCAGGGAGTTCACGTAGGTCCGGTGGCCCCCGATCTCGGCGAAGCGGATCGTGGGTTTCCCGTTGCGGATGACCCCGATGTTGGTGCTGGTCCCTCCGACCTCGAAAAAGATTCCGTCGGAGACGCGCAGGTACATGAGCGCGCCGGCCACAGTGGCCGCAGGCCCCGAGAGCATGGTCAGGATGGGCCGCTTGCGCATCTCCTTCGTGTCCATCACGCCGCCGTCCCCGCGCATGATCATCACCGGCGCCTCGATGCCGGCTTTGCTGACGCTCTCCTCGGTCATGCGGGCGGTCTCGATCATCTTAGGAAGAATGCTGGCGTTTACGACGGCGGTGCGCGTGCGGACGGTGAGTCCGTACAGCTTGGAAATGTCGTGCCCCCCGGTGGCCGGAACCCCCATCTGCTGGGCCACGTCCAGCACCAGGAGTTCATTCTGCGGATCGTCGACGCTGAAGGAGTCGCTGGCCACGATCACCTTGGCGCCCTGGCTCAAGAGGTCTTCGATGGCCTGCCTGGCTTCTTCGGGGGTGAGCTTTCCGGTCTTCAGGAAGGTATGGTAGGTCCGCAGGATCTTGCCCGTGCCCAGGGGGATGTCCTCGATGGAGGTCTGCTTCCTGGCCAGCATGGACCCCACCGCCCCCCCGCCCATGCCCACAATCCCCACCGGGGCCACGTCGCCCTCCAGGAGGGCGTTGGTCGCCTGGGTCGTGCTGTGGGCGAGGAAGACGACGTCTTTGGGGTTGACGGCAAAATCCTTCAAAGAACGCTGAAATACATGAATGACCCCCTTGGCGACCCCTTCGTCCTCCGCGTGGGTGGTTAAGACCGAGACCTTGCCGATGATCTCCAGAGTCTCGTGGTCGATGACCACGGCTTTGGTGAAGGTTCCTCCCACATCGATTCCGATGCGGACTTTCCTTTCTTTCATGATCCTATTGTAACCCCTACAATCAGTTCAGGCGCTTATCGCCTTATACATACAAACCCCGCGCCTCGCGGGGCCAAGAGGGGAAATATCATATCCACGTTGCCAGGCTGGTGTAGGGGCGATTCATGAATCGCCCCTACGAATGCTGGACCGCAGCCGCCCCGCGCTTCGCGGGATTGCCCGTCTTGCCTGTTGCCCCAACTCGGCCAGGTCAGGGAATCATGTAATAAGCCAGCAGGGTGACCACGGCCACCATCAGCCAGGCCCAGGGAAACCCGGTCGCCAGATACTGCTTGTGGGTGATTTTGGTGTAGCCGATGGTCCAGAGCGTCCAGGAGTTGGTGGGGTCCATGGAGCTGCCCACGGCCATNNGTGCCCACCACGTGCAGCGGTCCCCGGTAGATCGCCAACGGCGCCAGCGCGATGAAGAAGATGGTCAGCATCGCGCGGCTTTCGGGCAGGAAGGGCGAATAGATGGGCTTGAGAACCTTCTGGATCTCCGGCAACTGCCCGCCGATGATGAGCATTCCGCAGATAATCCAGAGGGCGGCGATGGTAGAGATCTCCGGGAAAGCATCATAGAAGGACCGGTGAAAAAGGTCGATCGTCTCGCGCCAGGTCCGTTTGCCGAAATGGGTCGACAGCAGGGCGTAGGCGACTCCCAGGATGAAGGCNNGCGGGCAGTCACCGGGGGAACCGTGCTCACAGCAGAATATTTCCGTACGCCCCCGCGGATTTTAAGGTTGTAGAAAATCATGGCCAGGGCCGCGAGCGTGTAGACCACCCAGGAGGCGGCAAAGAAGCTCAGCAGGGGCCCCTCGTATTTAATCCCGGGGAAGAGGGGGGCGCGGATGTTGAAGTCCACCAGGTTGAGAAAAGTACCCGCCCCGATGGCCATGACATAGGACGAAGCCGCAACCTGGGGGGGAACTCCCATGGACATCATGATGGGCAGGGCGATGACTCCCAGGGCGATAGCCGCTCCCACGCCGTAGAGAGAGATAAAGAGGAGTGAGGTCACCACCGTGACCACCATGGTGACCACGATCGGGCGGTCCCCCGCGAGCTCAATGGCTCCCCGGATGATGGACTCGGCGATCCCGGTCTTCACCAGGGTCTGCCCGAACCAGGCCCCGAAAATGATGACCACGATCGTGCTCGCGTAGGCGAGCCCCCCCTTCTCGATCACGTTGGCCAGGATGCTCTTTCCCGGCACGCCCGCCAGGAGGGCCCAGGCCAGGGCGAGTAACAGGAGCATGATGATCGGGCTCTCGCCTTTCATGATGACGATGACCACCACGAAGAAGCACAGGATCATCAGAATCCCGGTCAGAAATTCCATAGACGCCTCCTCCTGCGTTTATTCCAAAGGATTCATAACTTTGAACTGGGGGGTGGGGTTAGACAAAGGCACACTTTTTTATAACACAGGGTAAGAACATTTTCCTCTTTTTTTGCTCTCTCTCGGAGGATCCAAAAGAAGGGTCGGTATATTTGATAAGTTTCAGGAATTAGCGTAAACTCAAACCAGTCCTCCCCGAAGGGTCGAGAGAAGATGGGGAGCGGCGAAAGGAAGGATTCCTAGAGGGGGAAGATGAAGAACATAGTCACCGCAGGCGATCTGCGAACTTTTGTGGAGCAGGCCTACCGGACCGTGGGCGCCTTCCAAGAGGACGCCAAAACCTCGGCGGAGGTAATGGTGGAGGCCAACCTGTGTGGGGTGGATTCCCACGGGGTCAGAATGCTTCCCGGGTTTATCGCCCAGGTCCAAAGCGGACGGATGAATCCCGGGGGCAGAATCGAGGTCCTCAAGGAAACCCCGGTGATTGCTCATCTGGACGCCCATTTGGCTCTCGGGCAGGTGGTGTCGGTCGAGGCCATGAAGAAAGCAGTGGAGAAGGCCAAGGCTTCAGGGATCGGATTCGTCCTGGTCCGCAATTCCACCCACTGGGGGAGGGCCGCCTACTACCCGGTAATGGCGGCCAAGGAAGGCTGCATCGGGATCTGCTTTGTTAACACGGAGTCCAACATGCCCTACTGGGGGACCCGGGAGCCGAGAATCGGGAACAACCCGCTCTCCATCGGCGCGCCGCGGGCTTCAGGCGAACCCGTGGTCCTGGACATGGCCATGTCCCAGGCGGCCTTGTTCAAGATCGTTCTGTACAGCCGGGAAGGCAAAAAAATCCCCCTGGGGTGGGGGGTGGACGAAAAAGGCCGGCCCACCGATGATCCCGCGGCGGTTCTCAAAAGCCGGCGGCTCGTTCCCACGGGGCAGCACAAAGGGGCCGGGCTGGCCCTGATGATCGACATCATGACCGGGATCCTGTCCGGCGGAATGTTTTGCGCGGAACTCCTGGGAGACAACAAGGGAGCTCCCCACGCGACCGGTTATGGGAAGGTATTCATAGCCATCGACATTGCCGCCTTTCTCCCCCTGGAACTGTTCACGCGAAGGGTGGAGGAGCTTGTGGCCTATGTCAAAGGGGGACCGCTTGCCGAGGGCTTCAGCGAGATCAGCATTCCCGGGGAGAGATCCTGGAGGGAGAGGGCCCTGCGGGAGAAGGTTGGGATTCCCATCGATGAAATTACCCTGGGAGAGCTCCGGGCGCTGGCCGAAAAGCTGGGAATGGCCTGTTTCCCGGTCCGTGAATAAAAAATGCCTAAAATTCGAAATGCCTAAAATGGCTAGAATTACCTACGCCATTCTTGGTTTTTATCTATTTGTAATCGGCGTAATCTGCGAAATCTGCGGATAAAATGGGACGCGGATGAACACGGATAGAACGTTAAGGAGAAATGAAGATAAGGGGAAGCGTACCGGAGCTTTGAGCCTTATATAGTTATTTTATTTCGTGGTGTTTATATCTCTGGGTTATCTGCGTAATCTGCGGATCAGCAGTATCGGATTCTTATGCGTGGCATCCGGGGGTAAAACGCCCCCTCCCCCGGTAGAGAGGAGAGGGGGGCTAGGAGGTTTTTCTCGGGGCAAATTATAATTTTTCCGGGGCGCAGAGGTTTTTTCCCTCAACGGCGACGCGCCCGCAGTTCTTGCAGACGAATTTTCCGTCTTTCACCAGCTTTTTATATTCCTCCAATTTGTCCTTCAGAAAGCCGGTGTTATGCAGGAAGCAAAGATGTCTCTCATGGCCCGAATGGGGCATTTCAAAATCTGCCATGACCATCATCTCCTTTCTAAGGCGGCAACCGGCAAACACCCCAAGGGGGATCTTCATTCCGGCCGCTCGAAGGAAGAGCAATTCTTTATTCTATTTTATCTACCCATTGTCCATCTGGTATATGGGTGAAACACCGTATTTTAGGGTGAGATATACATTATTTTTTGGGGGGAAAGAAAGGAGGACAGGATGGAAAAAAGCTATCTACAGCCGGGGAATGTTCCTAAACCTGCGGGGGACTATTCACAGGGAGTCAAGGTAAAGGGAGGGTCCCTCGTGGTAATCTCCGGGCAGGTGGCCTGGGATGTCCAGGGGAATCTGGTGGGGAAGGGAGACATCCGGGCTCAGACCCGGCAGGTTTTCGAAAATATTAAGAACATGCTGGCCAGCGCCGGGGCGACCTTCCAGGATGTGGTCAAGCTGGGCATCTTCTTGAAAAACCTGGAGGATTTTGGGGCTTTTCGGGAGATCAGGGCCCAATATCTCAAACCCCCCTTTCCTCCGACCACCCTTTTGGTGGTCAAAAGCCTGGCCCGTGAAGAGTGGTTATTGGAAGTGGAAGCCATGGCCGTGGTGGAGAAGTAGGTTTTTGGCTTGTACTGATTTTACCGGATGGCCCCAATAAACCGGCATTGGGCGAAAAATCATTGCAGGGGCTGTAGGGGCAATTCATGAATTGCCCCTATGAAGATACGATATCGTCGATACCCAACGTCATTATTCACGACCCTGCTTGTAGAGGCGGTTCGCGAACCGCCCCTACCGGGGTAAAAGGAAGCATCGGAATTTGGAAAAAAAGATCGAATCATCGGCCATAAAGATTCTGCTGGTCCGGCATGGGGAAACCAGCTGGAACCTGGAAGGACGATTCCAGGGCCGGAGCGATGTCCCCCTGAATGAAAAGGGAAAAGAGCAGGCGAANNAAGGAGACGGCCCGCACGATCAAGGCTTTTCACCCTTCGGTTCCATTGTATGAGGAAGAAGGCCTGATGGAGATGGACCTGGGTGAATTTGAAGGGATCGAAGGGCCTCGTTGGGCGGCGCAGTATGCGGAATTCCGCACCGCCTGGAAGGAAAACCCGGGGTCGGTCAGGATGCCGGGAGGCGAGAGCCTCCATGAGGTTCAGGCAAGGGCCGTGAGCGCCCTGGAACGCATCGCCAATGATTACCCCCCGGAGACCACCCTTCTTCTTTGCAGCCACAATTTCGTCATCCTCACCATCCTCTGCCATGCCCTGGAGATTCCCCTGGATCGATTCCGTGAACTCCGGCAGGGGACGGCGGCGCTCAATGTACTCTATAAGCAAGGGGGGCGGTTACGCGCCGAAGTGGTAAACGACCGCTCCCATCTCCCCCGGGAAGAGGAAAAGAAAGGCAAGTAGGGTAACTGAAAAGATGGACGTCAGACACCAGACTCCAGACTTTTTCTTTATTCCGTT
>PMCE01000454.1 GCA_003154025.1 Syntrophaceae bacterium | reverse complement strand
AACCACCGGATGGAGATCATCGACCTTTCAAGAAAATAAAAAAGGTACAAGGCGCAAGGTTTAAGGAAATAAAAGATCAAAGCCCAACCGCCATTTCTTTTCCTTTCACCTTGCGCCTTATGCCTTGTACCTTTTCCCTTGTTCCTTGTGCCTTGCGCCTTGTACCTTTTCCCTTGAGGAGTTCCTCCATGAAAATCCTTACGACCCCCCGCATGGAACGGTGCATCGGGTGCCATTCCTGTTCTCTGGCCTGCGCCCGGCTGGTGCACAAAAAATTGTCATGGGACACCGGCGGGATTCGGATCGCCTCTTCCGGAGGTCTGTCGACTGGTTTTGAAGCCAAGAATTGTTTGGCCTGCAACCCGGCCCCCTGCGCCCGGGCTTGTCCTACCGGTGCCTTCACCCAGCGGAAGGGCGGGGGAGTCGTGGTCCGGAAAAACCTCTGCATCCGCTGCGGCCGATGCGCCGAGGCCTGTCCGGTAGACGCAATCTACCAGGACTCCGCCGGAGAACCTTTCGTCTGCCTTCACTGCGGTCGATGCGTGTCGTTCTGCCCCCACAACTGTCTGGAAATGATAGATGCGCCTCAGGAGTCGGAAGCGGGCGGCCTGGCAAAGGAGGTGGTCCAATGATTCAGGACCACTTTCGCATTCTTGCATTTGACCTTTCCATCGGCCGGGGAACCTTTGTGGAGATGGAAGGCCGGGATACGGTGGCCGGCGGAAGCGGACTGGCCGCTCTCCTCTTCGAAAAATACGGGCGAAGGAATGAATCCTGGGATGTCCCCGATCAGCCCCTCATCTTCGCGATCGGTCCCCTCACCGGATATTTTCCCCTCATGAGCAAGACCGTATGCGCCTTTAAATCTCCCTATCACGACCAGTACGCGGAAAGTCATGGGGGAGGCCGTTCGGCTCTTTCCTTCCGCTTCGCCGGCCTGGATGCTCTCGTAGTGATCGGAAAGGCCAAAGTCCCCTCGGTTCTCTCCTTCGGCTCCCGCCATATCGAACTGAAAGAAGCCCCTTACCTATGGGGCATGGACGTGCACCAGTCCGGGAAAATCCTCCGCCACATCTGCCCGGGGTCGGGCCACCGGAGTATTCTGCGGATCGGCCCCGCGGGAGAGCGGGGATCGGCCATAGCCGGTATCAACGTGGACACCTTCCGCCATTTCGGAAGGCTCGGCGCCGGGGCGGTCATGGGGGCCAAGAATTTGAAGGCCATCGTCATCCTGGGTGACGGAAATTTCCCCCTCCCCGACAACCCGGAGTATCCCCGGCTTTTCCAGGAAGTCTTTCAACAGGTCACCGCCACCCCCATGATGAGCAAGTACCACAACCTGGGAACCCCCGAAAACGTGGCCGTCCTGAACGGGATCAAAGCCCTCCCCTGCCGGAATCTTCAGCAGACCAGCGACCCGGCCATGGAAGGGATCACCGGAGAAAGGTTCGCCCGGGATACGCTGCTGCGCAACGCCGCCTGCTCCGGTTGCCCGGTGGGATGTATCCACCTGGGCTTCGTGCGGGAAAAGTTTCAGGAGGAGAACCAATACTTCTTCCGCCAGGTGTCTTACGACCACGAGCCGATCTTCGCCGCCGGCTCCATGCTCGGCCTGACGAACTGCTTCGCGGTCCTCGCCCTCCTGGATGTGGCCGAGAAAGAGGGACTGGACGTGATGTCCGCCGGGGTGGCTCTGGCCTGGGCGACCGAGGCCTCCGAGAAAGGCCTGATCTCCGAAAGAGAGACGATCGTTCCGCTGAAATTCGGTGACGGGCAGAAATATAAGGAAGCTCTCCATCATCTGTCTAGGGGTTCCAATGAATTTTATCGTCTCTTGAGCCAGGGGACAATGAAACCGGCTGAACGTTTCGGCGGCGCCGACTTCGCCTGCGTCCTCGGCCAGGAAATGGCCGGATATGCCACGGGCGAGGTCTTCTTCGTCTCCCAGGCCCTGGGATTGCGACATTCTCACCTCGATACGGGGGGATACTCCTTTGACCAAAAGGCCAAGGACAAAAACGTAGGAGAAGCGATAAAGTTTCTCCTGGAAGATGAGAGAGAACGGGTCCTCCTCACTTCCATGGTCTCCTGTCTCTTCGCCCGGAACGTGTACAAAGAGGAATTGCTGGCCCGATGCCTGCAATCGGTAGGGTATACAGCCCTGGGGGATCATCTGCCCGCCGTCTCGCAACGCCTTCAGAACCTGCGCTGGAAGAACCGTCTGGGCACGGGGTATAAACCCCGGGAGGTCGGCATTCCCAGGCGGTTCACCGAAATTTCCACCTGGAAGGGGGGAGTGGACGAGGGCTTCATGAATTCCTTGAAAAGCGCATACGCCGAGAAAATCGTCGAGATGGCTTCGACGGGTGCTTAATTGGCATTTTTTTGAAAGAGGGCCCGACTCGAGCGGGGACCTCCTGGTTAAGCACTGTGTTCCAGAATGTGCTGCGGTGCCGGATGGAAAACTCAGGTATCGCTACAAAAACCCTGCACTTTCGAACTGCAGCACCGCAGGACTTTTTTTATTCCGCATTCCGCATTTCAGTTCATTCTTCGTTTTTTCAATCCGCATACCGCATTCCAAATTCCGCATTTGGTTCACCCTTTCCCCTTCTCTTCCTTGCCCTTCGTTGACTGGAACAAGAGGGGATGCCGGTGCCCCTGGAAGTCCTTTCCTTCCCGGTTTTCGAGGTTATATTGCCCCAGGCTCGTATCATGATGGCGAACAAAATTGCGGAGCGCCTCCAGCTGGACCTGATAGGGGGCGCAATCAAGGAGGTTCTTTTCCCCGGGGTCGGTCTTGAGGTCAAAGGCCCAGCAGCGATTCTTTTTCAAGGAAACCTGAACCTTGATTCCTTCCGTGCTCAGGGAGGAGATGCTCTCCTCGTGCCCGTAAAAGAAGATGTACTTCCGCATGAGCATCCGCTGGAAAAGGGACTCCCCGTCCAGGAGAGCGGGGTCGTAGGGAACCCGCAGGGCGTCCAAAAGAGTGGGCAGGATGTCCGTGTGGTTGGTCGGGAAACCAAAGGTTCTGGGCTTGAAGAGGGCCGGCTGGTAGAAAATCACCGGGGCTTCCAGGTTCTCGCGGAAGCTGTACCGGTAGTGGAGGTAGTTATCCGGATGGTGTTGACCGAAGGCCTGGCCGTGATCGCCCACAACGACCAGGATAGTCCTCTCCAGCAGGCCCTGTTTCTTCAGGTGCTCAAAGATCCGCTGAATCATCCGGTCCAGGAGGTACAGGTTATTGGTGTACCGGCTGATCAATTTTCCGTCATTCTCCGCGATCCGGTACTCCGGTCCATAGTCGAAATACGGGAAATGGGCGACAAAGCTCACGTACATCCCCAGGAAGGGCTCCCGGGCCTTGCTGATTCTCTGGAGGAAGAAATCCACGGTCTGAATCTCGTCCCGGGCGATGTAACGGCCCAGCGTGCTCAGTTCCTCCCGGATCTGGAAGTTCAGGTTCTCATAGGTGTGAATCTCCCGCAGCCCGTCGTTTTTCAAGAAGGGGAGCGGAAAATACCAGGCCGAGGAGGAAGGGGAGACCAGGAAAGAGTCGTAACCCGGGCCCAGGAAATTGTACAGCGAAGGGATGAAGGTATTCTCCCGGACCCCCAGCGTTTCCCGGTTGAAGAAATCATAGAGGCCGCTGTAGATGGAAAAGACCGCTTTGGTGCTCACATTGGAGGTGGTGTGATGGTTCTTCAAAAACCAGCCCTCTTTGGCCAGCTGGTTCAAGAAGGGCATAGGAACAGGGCTCCTGTCGGTCCCCCCCAGCATATAGCGGGTTCCTACGGACTCCAGGACCAGGAAGACCACATTCCACGGGTGAGGGGACTGGGGAGGTAGGTTTTTCACCACTCGATCGGAATGAACGTAAAGCGGGCCGGTGAGTTTTATCCCCGACTCGGCCCCCTGAATCTTGCCGGTCATCCGCTCTTTCGGGGAATACGCCACGGCCATATATTCGGCCAAGTCGGAAATAAAAAAAACTGCGGGGTTGACCCGAATTTCGGCCGGGGGAGGATTCTTCTGTTCCGGGGCGGGAAAAAGGGCGAAAGCCAGCCAGAAAGCCATCACCACCAGAGAACCCCTGGCGATCCAGGCTCGGACCGCCGGGGAAATCAGGAAGACGACCCAAAACACACCCAGGGGAAAAAGGGCGAACACGCAGTCGCGGACTTCCATTAACTTCAGAGTGTCGATGGTCGAGACGCTGTAAACCGACTCCAGGATCACCCCGAAATCGAACCCGGTCTGGGCGTCAAAGAGAAAGCGGAAATGACCCAAGTGAAGGAACACGACGGCCCCGAGAAGCAGGTGGAGGAAGGATAGACCCGCAACCTGGAAAAGGAGGAGGAGCGACCGTCCTTTCAAATAAAAGCGGATTTGGGACAGAAGAAACACAAATAAAAAGAATATCGTAATCAGGGTCAGGTCGGAATAGCCATAGCCCAGGGTGAAATGGACCGGGTTGGAGGTGGGGGAAAATTCAAAAGGCCTGATCGGGTGAGTGAAGAGGCTATAGGTGAGCCGGATCCGGTAAGCCAGGACGAGGGCTACCAAAGCCGCCAAAAGGGCAAAGGACGTCCGGTTGACAGAAATCAGGCGGCTGAACCACCCTTGGGGCTTTTCGGCAGTCGTGAAAGAAGGCCTTCTCATACGGGTCAAAACTATTATGCCTCATTCTTCCCCGGCCGTAAATGATTCCTTTCCCCTCACCCTGCCCAAAGCTGTGAAAAAAATCAGGCAACCGGAAATTGGAGAGCCGCGGCATGTCCGGGGGAGGCCTTTGCCCCCCTCCATTAAATTTATTCACAGCTTCCCTCCCCCTTCGACGGGNNGGGGGAGGGAACGGGTGGGGGTGATTACCGGCTTATTCAACTCCTTCAAATGATCGAAGGGATTTGTGGCGAAAGAAAGGCTTCCAGTTTAAATATTCTGGAAAGGCTTATTGTCCCCTCATTTTTTTGTAGGCGTTGATCAGTCCGTTGGTTGAAGAATCGTGGGACTGGAGCGGTTGATCATCCTTCAGCTCAGGAAGGATTTTGCTCGCCAGTTGTTTCCCCAGTTCCACCCCCCATTGGTCGAAGCTGAAGATGTTCCAGATGGCCCCCTGGACGAAGATCTTGTGCTCGTACATGGCNNCGGTTCCCTTCGAAGACCCGGTAGGGGCAGAGTCTCTGGATCTCCTCCTCGCTCCTTCCCTCCCTTCTCATGTCCTCTATCGCTTCCTCTCTGGTCTTCCCCTTCATGAGGGCCTCGGTCTGGGCAAAGAAGTTGGAGAGGAGGATGGGGTGATGGTCTCCGGTGGGATTATGGCTGACGGCCGGCGCCAAAAAATCCGCGGGAATCAGCTTGGTCCCCTGGTGAATCAGTTGGTAGAAGGCATGCTGGCCGTTTGTTCCGGGCTCTCCCCAGATAATGGGCCCCGTCTGGTGGGAAACCCTCCGGCCATTCCGGCCGACGGATTTTCCGTTGCTCTCCATGTTCCCTTGCTGAAAATAAGCGGGGAACCGGTGCATGTACTGGTCATAGGGTAAAATGGCTTCCGTCTCGGCCCCGAAGAAATTGTTGTGCCAGACCCCGATGAGGGCCAGGATCACCGGTATGTTTCCCTCGAAGGGAGTCTCCCGGAAATGGAGGTCCATTTCATGGGCTCCCTGGAGCAGTTCGGAGAAATTTTCAAAACCGATATAGCAGGCGATGGACAACCCGATCGCCGACCAGAGAGAGTACCGCCCCCCTACCCAGTCCCAGAAGACAAACATATTCTCCGGATCGATTCCAAAAGCTTTTACTCTTTCTGTATTGGTGGAGAGGGCCACGAAATGTCCGGCCACGCGCCGGGGATCTCTGGCCCTGGCCAAAAACCAGTCCCGGGCCGAAAAGGCATTGGTCATGGTTTCCTGGGTGGTAAAGGTCTTGGAGGCGATGAGGAAGAGAGTGGTCGCCGGGTTTAACCCTTTGAGGGTCTCGGTGATGTGGGTTCCATCCACGTTGGAGACAAAATGGGCGGATAACCCCTGCCGGGCATAGGGCTTCAGGCATTCCGTCACCATGACCGGCCCCAGGTCCGAACCCCCGATCCCGATATTCACGATATCCTTGATTCGCCCGCCGGAATACCCCTTCCACTCTCCCGAAATCACCCTCTCCGAAAAGTTCTTCATTTTTTCGAGGACCGCATTCACCCCGGGCATTACGTCTTGACCCTCCGCATAAATGGGCGAGTTGGACCGGTTCCGCAGGGCCACGTGCAAAACCGCCCGCTTTTCCGTCTCATTGATCTGCTCCCCGGTGAACATCTTTTCGATGGCCCCGCGGAGGTCGATTTCTTCGGCCAGAGAGAACAAGAACTTCATCGTTTCCAGGGTAACCCGGTTCTTGGAATAGTCCACCAGAAGGTCCTGAAACCGGAGGGAGAACTTCTCGAAGCGGCGCGGGTCTTCGGCGAAGAGGTCTTTCATGCGAACCTTCTTCATCCTCTGGAAATGGCTGCCGAGGCTCTCCCAGGCTTTGGTCGTCGTCGGATCGATCTTCTTCAGCATAACCGAGTCCTCCCGTGCATCCGCAGTTTACTTTCCTCCACTGTTACAAAGTTCAATACGGGCTACGGCAATCAACCCCTCCAGAATCGGAAACCATTCTTCAAGAGCTCGAGGGATAGACATCTCCCCCTGCAAATAATCGGCTAGGAATTATTTTCTCTCTCGGGATGGGCGCGAGTCGGTGCTGAAAAAATCGATCTCGTCTTTCGCGTATGGGCACGCTCTGCTCTGATTTTGGCTGTTTCATCTGCCTTTATGCAGAATCCTTCATCCTTCAAAAAAATAGCTTGCAAAAGTCTTTTCTTGATATTAGTATAGCTTCCTCTTATGAAAAATGGGGCAATTAATGAGTAGTCTTTGGCCCTGAAAATTGTCGGAATTTTTGTCGCATATTTAAATTTTTTAATAGTTATAAACATTATTTTTTCCCCGGCAGGAGGGCTCTTTCCCTCATCAGAAATCTCTTCGTTACGCTACAAAAAAATAATTTTTTTGGAGGGGGATTATGCCATGAAAAAATTAATATTTTTAACACTTTCTGCTTTGACCCTGCTTCCGGTGAATGTTTTGGCCCAAGGAATCACCGATACCGCGCCTGGCCCTGACGTCTTGCCCGAGCCCACCAGCCTGATCCTTATCGTTACTGGGCTGGTCGGGGTGTTAGGGGCCCGCAGAATTTTCAAGAAATAAATCAAAATCTCCCCGCTCGTAAAACCTCGGGATAAAGACGGGAGAGGACTGTTAAATAACCTACCAAGCCCCTTTCGGCTTCAAGCCTTTTCGGGATTTAAACTAAAAGACAAAATCTCACGCCTGGGTGAACCCTTTCGGCGGGTCGGTTGTAAAGGCAGACTTATTTCTGAACCTTCATTAGTGGTTTAAAAGCGGGACCTCACGCCAGTCCCGCTTTTTTATTTTCGGATCACCGGATTGGATTGAGTCGGCCCGAGAGCTCAAGCGAGCTGGGCTTTCAGCACAAGGCAGAGCAGGCCCATNNCGGAGATACTGGCCGTATTGGATCAGGTCGAAATAGACCGCCCTGGGGTCCGGGTCGATTGCCGGCGGCAGTTCCTGGTCCCGCGGAAAGGGATGCATGATGTAGGTATCTTTTTTCAGGGACTTCAGAAGGTCCGGGGTCACCCGGAAAATTTCCTTGGATCGTTCATATTCATCGACTTTGTCCGCGAAGTGCTCCCGGGGGGTCTGGGTGACGTACAGGATATCCACCCGGGGAGCGATCTCCCTCCACTCCTCCGCACTGTCCAGCGATTCGCTGAAGGGGACCTGGTGCTCCCGCAGGTAGTCCTTCATGTCGTCTTTCATCTTCAGCGCCCGGGGAGAGACGAAGTAGATTTTAATCCCCGAGTACTTGGCCAGGAAATAGGTCAGCGACCGAATCGTACGGCTATTCATCAGATCCCCGACAAAAGCGATGGAGACCCCGTCGATCCCGCCCTTCAGTTTCTCGATGCAATAAAGGTCGATCAGGGCCTGGGTCGGATGCTGGGCCGGGCCGTCCCCCCCGTTGATGATGGGAACCGGGGAAACCTCCGCCGCCCGCTTTGCCGACCCGCTCCGGTAGTGGCGCAGGACGATCCCATCCACCAGGGATCCCACGACCCTAACCGTGTCCTCAAAGCTCCCCCCGGCCAGTTCCGAGGAGAAGGCCTCGGGGAACTCGACGTTGGTAACCGCTCCCCCGAGCCGTTTCATGGCTACGTCGAAGGCCAGGCGGGTGCGCATGGATTTGACGTAGAAGAGATTTCCCAGGATTTTCCCGCGGAGGAGGTCCAGGGGCAGCCGCCGTTCGGCCCGCTCCTGAATGCGGTCCGCAGCCTCCAGGATTTCCTGTAGACCCTTCTTGTTGAACTGCTGGGCTTCGATGATGTGCAGATGTGGCATGGTTTACCCCCTCAGGGGACGAAATGGGTTCCCTCTTGATTCTGCATGGCCGGCCAGGCCCGGTCCAGGGAGGTGATGACCGCCTCTTCCCCTCCATATTCGATGAAGCGGATGCAGGCCAGAACCTTGGGGGCCATGGACCCCTCCAGGAAATGGCCTTCCCGAAGGTAGTTTCTGGCCTCGGCGACACGCAAACGGCCCACCTCCCGCTCCGCCGGGGTCCCGAAACCAAGCTTCACTCTGGAGACATCGGTAAGGACCATGAAGTAGTCGGCGGCCACGGCTTCCGCCAGCTTTTCCCCGGCCAAGTCCTTGTCCACCACCCCTTCGAACCCTTCGAATTCTCCCTTTTCGTTCAGGATGACCGGGACCCCTCCTCCCCCCGAGGCGATGACGATCATCCCTGCTTCGACCACTTTTTTCAGGGCATGCACTTCAAGAATTCGGATGGGGTCCGGCGAGGGAACGACCCTGCGGAAAGGGGCATCTCCTCCGGGGAGAACTTTTTTTATCCGCCAACCCTTTTCCGCCTCAAGCTTTTCCTTGGTGCTCAGGTCGTAGAAGGGACCCACCGGCTTGCTCGGATGATGAAAGTCAGGATCATTCCGGTCCACCAAAACCTGGGTGACCATGGTGACCACGTTGAAGTTCAGGTTGTAGGACTTGAGATCGTTCATGAGCGTCTGCTGGAGAATGTATCCCAACTGCCCCTGGGTCATGGCATTGCAGATATGCATGGGCTGGGCCGGGACCTGGGAAGCCCCGGCTTCCTGCTGCACCAGGAGGTTTCCCACCTGGGGTCCGTTTCCATGGGTGATCACCACATCAAACCCCTGGCGGATGAATTCCAGGATATGGCGGGATGCGGTCCGCATGCTGACCAGCTGTTCCTCGTAGGTGCCCCTCTGTCGGGGAAGCTTGATGGCATTTCCCCCCAGAGCCATGACGATCCGCTTCCGATCCCTTTTCATTTTCCTGACACCCTTGAATCCCCACAATGATCATGGGTCATCGTTCATTGATCATTGGCTATCGATCAATGATTACTTAACTCCAACTTCCCTGGGCTACAACAATTTGTCCAGCAGGTCAATCATCTCCCGATCCCCCCCCGCCGGGGGAGTCCAGTCCACCTGGATCACTTCCGCTCCCTGGCCCTTCAGGCTTGCGGCGAAATCCTCCACTCCCACGTTGATGGCCACCGGGCCTTTGGTCAAGAGATCGTCCAGCGAATCAGTCATGGAATCCTCCGGGAGATTGGATCAAATCCGCGGAGAACTGGGTCGCCCGGGCGCTGCTCGGGAGAACCACGGCGCCGGCTTCTTGGAGCATCCGCACCTGACCCGCCAAGTCCTGAGGGTCTCCCTCGGTTCCGCAGACCGACGCAACCACGCTGAGGTACCCGCCTCTCTCCTTGGCCTTGTTTTTGGCTTCGGTGATCGCCCCGGCCAGCTCACCCGCGGGGTCCGGAGAGGCAATGAATCCCAGGATAAAATCCAAAAGCAGGAGGGCGACCTCCGGATCCCGCGCCTCGGCCATTATCCGCTCCCGGCGAAGCGATGAATCGATCATGGGATGGGGGCGGCCGGTCGTGAACTCATCCGCGCCCATATCGACCATGGTATGTTCCAGGCTCCGGTGAGGGTCGGGAAGCATCCGATTGCCTTCGAGAGGGGAGTTGGAATGGACGAAAACCCCGGCCTCCTGCAAAACCTGCTGGGACTGATAGCAGAGAGTCCCTCCCGCAAAGATTCCCCGAACGAACTTCTGCCCGGCCTTCATGCCCGAGCGTTCCCTGCGGAGGAGAGTTTTCCAATCAGACCCTTTTTCAAGGAAGGTTGCGGGCGCCCGGCCCGTTACCAGCTCNNTTGGGGCTGTTCTGGATTTTCGGGAGCAGAGTCGAGAGCGCTCTCTGCCCCGGAGGCTTCGAGAGCATAACAATCGCTTTGGTCTGGGAGTCCGATTCCAGCACCGCCAGGGCTGTCAGAGCGGAGATGCCGCCAATCTCGTCAGAGAGATCCCGGCTCCCGGTTCCGACAGCGTGGGAGATCCCCGACCCCGCCCGATGGACGAGGGTGGTGAATTCCTGGATTCCGGTCCCCGAGGCCCCGATGACTCCGATGGGCCCTTGGCGCACGGCGTTGGCGAAGCCAATCCCCTTCCCTCCGATGATTGCCGTTCCGCAATCCGGGCCCATGACGATGAGCCCCTTTTCCCGGGCGTACTCCTTCAGGGCCAGCTCGTCCTTAACCGGCACATTGTCGCTGAAGAGAAAAACATGCAGGCCCCTTTCAAGCGCCCGCCGGGCCTCGCGGGCCGCGTGCTCGCCGGGGACCGAAATCACCGCCAGGTTGGAGTGAGGCTGGCGCGCCAGGGCTTCTTCCAGG
>PMCE01000175.1:12320-12508 GCA_003154025.1 Syntrophaceae bacterium | reverse complement strand
TGGCGGGAGATGCACCAGTCGCGGATATTGTTCATCCATTCGAAGTAGGTGTTTTCCCAGACCTGGGGGATAATCCGGGTCTCCCCTTTGACCACCGCGGCGATGGCCCGCTCCGCCAGAGGCTTCACCTTCACGAACCATTGCTTGGAGACCAGGGGCTCGATGACCGTCTTGCACCGGTAACAGTG
>PMCE01000175.1:0-12252 GCA_003154025.1 Syntrophaceae bacterium | reverse complement strand
ACCTTGACGACCTCCAGGTTGTGCCTTCGGCCGATCTCGAAGTCGTTGGGGTCGTGTCCCGGGGTCACCTTCAATACCCCGGTCCCGAAATCCAGGGTGACGTAGCCGTCACCGATCACCGGGATCTTCCGGTTCATCAGGGGAAGGATGACCGTCCGTCCCACGAAATTCCGGTACCGTTCGTCTTCGGGGTTCACGGCAAGGGCCGTGTCTCCCAGCATAGTCTCCGGGCGGGTCGTGGCCACGGTCAGCGCCTCCCGGGCGCCGTCGAGGGGGTACTGGATGTAATAGAGGTGCCCCCGGTCTTCCTCGTGCTCGACCTCCAGGTCGGAGAGAGCGGTCTGACAGCGCGGGCACCAGTTGATGATATAGTCCCCCCGATAGATCAAACCCTCGCGGTACAGGCGCACGAAGACTTCCCGCACGGCCTGGGAGAGCCCTTCGTCCATGGTGAAGCGCTCGCGGCTCCAATCGCAGGAGCTCCCCAGCTTCTTCAGCTGCTTGATGATGTGCCCGCCGAACTGTTCCTTCCACTTCCAGACCCTCTGGATGAAGGCCTCCCGGCCCAGCCGGTGCCGGTCGGTTCCTTCTTCCGCCAACTGCTTCTCCACCACGTTCTGCGTGGCGATCCCGGCATGGTCGGTGCCCGGCAGCCAGAGGACGTTGAACCCGTCCATCCGTTTATACCGGGACAGGACATCCTGCAGCGTATTGTTCAGCGCATGGCCCATGTGAAGGGATCCGGTTACATTGGGCGGGGGAATGACGATGGAAAACGGGGGGCGGCTGGAGTTTTCATCCGCCCGGAAGAGGTTCTTTTTCTCCCAGTAGGTATACCATTTATCTTCCACTCGGTGGGGGTCGTAAACTTTATTCCATTCCTTGGGTTCTGTTTCTTTCACTCACTCTCCTCAGCTTCCTTCTTCAATTTTTCGATCTCTTGGCGGATGATCTCTTCCGCCACCCGGGGGAAAATTTCCCGGGCCACCCGTTCCAGGACCTGCGTTCCTTCCTGGGCCGCCCACTTCTCCACCCGACTCAACATGCCCTCCCGGAGGCTTCGCATCTCGGCCTCGATGTCGGGAAGAGGGGGTCTGGGAGGCTCGGAGCGGATGATCTCTTCCGCCACCCGGGGGAAAATCTCCCGGCCCACCCGTTCCAGGACTTGCGTTCCTTCCTGGGTCACCCACTTTTCCACCCGATTCAACATGGCCTCCCGGAGGCTTCGCATCTCGGCTTCGATGTTGGGGAGAGGGGGTCTGGGAGGCTCGGAAGCCAGCCGAAGCGGTTCGGGAATGGGCCGGGGAGGTCCGGGGGCTACTCGCGCCGGCTCAGGGGCTGGCTTGGGGGGCTCGGGGGGAACAAGTCCCGCTGCGGGGGAAGGTCGGGGGGGCTCCGGGGCAGGCCAGGAAGGCTGCGGGCTCGGAGTTGGGAACCCATGCGGCTTTTCCAGCGGTTGGGGAGGGGAAGGGGTAAACTGGATGGTCTGCTCGTCCTCGGCCAGAAGAAATTTTTTCAAGGGGGACTCGGGTATCTCGTCAAAATGGCTACTGGCCAAAGGACTCTCCCTTCGCGGATTTTTGGGGGGTTCGGCGACTTTCTTCTCGGGAGGGGAGGGAGGGGCCTTGGCCTCTTTGGCAGGCAGGGAGGTGGGCTCCCCCCACGTCCCTCCGGCGGGCTCGGGGCCATCTTCCACAATTTCCGTCAAATCAATGATCGAGTCGTCATTTTTTCGATCCGCCATAATACCCCCCTCAAATTAAAACCATTTACCACAGAAATCCCCTTATAGTCAAGAACCGTTGCTGGCTTGCCCTGCAATTCGGACCCCGGACTTCAGACTTCATACACCAGACTTTTTCTTTTTTTGTGACCTTTCCGCGTACTAAAAAGGCCATCCCAGAAATCCCTCCCGTCCTCTTTTTTTAAAAGTGAGGAGAGCTTTAGGGGATTCAATGGAAATATCGACTTTTTCCTCCTTTGGAAAAGGGGGATGAAGCGGGATTTTACGGGTTGTCAAAAGATTAAACGGTTGTTTTCTATTAATCCCTGGCGTCTTGGCCGTTCCGTCCGAGCCTGAAGTCCAATGTCTGGTGTCCGGATCTCCGGCTGGTGACTCGTATGCCGATTTCCCGGTTCTCAGTCCGTTTTTCTTCGTCCCCAATCGAGTCACGAGAAACGAACGACCAAGGCCCAGCAACGTGGCCGGCTCAAATAATCATCCACGGCTGCGGAAGGAATATTTTTTCATAGAGCTTGAAAGCGTACCGGTCCGTCATGCCGGCGATAAAATCGGCGATCGAGCGCTCGATGGGGTCATGGGCGAAGGCCTCCCCCGCTTCCGTCCGGAATTCCTCCCGCTGTTCCAGGAAGTGGGCGTAGAGTTCCCGCACGATCTTCGCGGATTTCATGAAGTCCCCGTGAACCGTGGGCAAATCGTAAACCCGGTCATAGAGGAAATCCCGCAGATGGATCGTTGCCTCCAGCTTCCTTTCGCTCATCACGATCTTCGGGGGGTCGGAATTCAGGGCCTGGTCCAGGATGTCCCGCACCATGGCGTCAATCCGCTTGCCGTGGGAATCTCCCAGTTCGGCGGTGCATTCCCGGGGGATGTCCAGGAGAGAGATCAGCCCGGCCCGCACCGCATCGTCGAGATCGTGATTGATGTAGGCGATGATGTCGGCCACCCGCACCAGCCGGCCCTCATAGGTGGCCGGCATGTCCCGGGGATCATCGGCGATCAAATCCCCCTTGCCCTTGGAGTGTTTCAGGATCCCGTCCCGCACTTCGAAGGTGAGGTTGAGGCCCTTGCCGTCCCTTTCCAGAAAATCCACCACCCTCAGGCTCTGGGCCGAGTGGCGGAATCCTCCGGGGCAGATCTCGTTGAGGGTTTCTTCGCCCGCGTGGCCGAAGGGAGTATGGCCCAAGTCGTGGCCCAGGGCAATGGCCTCCGTCAGGTCTTCGTTCAGACAGAGCGCCTTGGCCATGGTGCGGGCGATCTGGGCCACCTCCAGCGTGTGGGTAAGGCGGGTCCGGTAATGGTCTCCGCCGGGGACCAGGAACACCTGGGTCTTGTGCTTGAGTCGGCGGAAGGATTTGGAATGAATGATCCGGTCCCGGTCATGCTGGAAGGCGGGCCGGATGCTGCACTCCTCCTCGGGAACCGCCCTCCCCCGGGTCCGGGAGGAGAACTGGGCATAGGGAGAAAGGAACTTCTTCTCCCTCTCTTCGAGCATTTCACGGATCGACATGGTTCATCCTTTTGCACTCACCCGTCCGTTTAAGATCACGCCCCGAGGCGGCCGGAGCCGAATCCCGCCCGGAAGGGGCAAAATGCGAGATCCGATTATCGAAATTCATAATGAGTTAATAGTGTCAGTGATAAGTGACAAAAAGTATTGCCGCTGACACCAGGCACTGACACCGACACCTTTTCCCCAGTATTTCGTGCTTCGAATCTTTCTTCGAATCTCTGGAACTCACCTTCCCGCCTTGCTCCGAATCACTTTTCGCATCGCCCCACGAGTCCGGAAGGGTTTACAAAACCCTCTACCTTACGCTAAGATCATTCCATGAAGAGGACTATTTACCTCTACCTCCTGAAGGAGATCGTTCCCTCTTTCCTGATCGGCCTCACAGGATTTACCTTCATCCTGCTCACGGGAAGGATTTTACAGCTTACGGAGCTGTTCGTCAACAAGGGAGTCCCTTTGGGGTACATCCTCCGCCTGCTCTCTTTTCTCCTCCCCGCTTTCCTGGTCCTGACCATTCCCATGGCCACCCTTCTGTCCATCCTCTTGACCTTCAACCGTCTATCGAGCGACAACGAGATCACCGCCCTCAAGGCCTCCGGGGTTAGCCTCTACCAGCTGGTCCCCCCGGTTTTGGCTTTTGCCCTTACCGCTTACGCGGCGACCACCGCTCTTTCCCTCCATTTTGTCCCCCGGGCCAACGTGGGATCCCGTGAGCTCCTGTACGAAGTCGCCAGCAGCAAGGCCAGCGCAGGGGTCCGGGAGAAGGTCTTCAACGATGACTTCGAGGGGCTGGTTCTCTACGTGGAGGATATCAAGCCCAAGACCCTCCAGTGGAAGAACGTGTTCATCTCGGACTCTCGCAACCCGGCGGAGGTTCACACCATCATCTCCCGGGAAGGGGAGGTCCTCTCCGATTCCAGCAACCTGGCCCTCGTCCTGAGGTTGAAGAGCGGTTCCATTCACAAGCTGGGCAAAGATCCGGATGGCTACCAGAAGGTCGACTTCAGTACCTACGACCTGAGGCTCCACCTGAAGACCGACTTGAAGGAGAAGAAGACGGAGGAAAAGCATCCGGCGGACATGACTCTGGCGGAATTGAGCCGGGCAGTGGGCATACTCCAGGCCAGGAAATCCGATTCCAAAATTCAGCGGGTCAAAATCCACGAAAAATTTTCCATCCCCTTTGCCTGCCTGGTTTTTGGGATCATCGGGATCCCCCTGGGCCTCCAGTCCCGGATGTCCCGGCACAGCAAGTCCCGCGGTTTCTCCTGGGCGATCGGTGTGTTCCTCGTTTACTACCTGCTGACCACCGCGGGAACCTCCCTGGCCGAACGGGGCGCCATCCTCCTGGAAGTCGGCATGTGGGCCCCCGACCTGATCTTTCTGGCTTTGAGTATCTACCTCCTGGTCAAGGCGGCCAACGAGTCGCCTGTCTTCTTCCTGGTCTGGCTCCAAAAGGCCACGGAAAGGCTCCGCCGAAAACCTAAGGTAGAGGAAGGGCCGGCAAGATGAGAATCATCACCCGCCTCCTAATCCGGGAGTTTATCCTGAATTTCTTTTTGGGCCTGGGGACTTTCAGCACGACCTATTTGGTGGTTGAGTTCTTCGAGCGCATCAACGCCTTTCTCTATAACCATGCCACCTGGCCCATGATGGGGGCCTACTTCCTGAATAAGATTCCCTCGATTCTTTTCCAGGTCTCTCCCGCCGCCATTCTCCTTTCTTCCTTGATCACTCTGGGCATGATGTCCAGGCACAATGAGGTGATGGCCCTGAAGTCCGGGGGGGTCGGTCTCTGGGCCCTGATTTATCCCATCATGGGGGTGGCCCTGCTGAATTTTCTCCTCCTCCTGGGTTTAAACGAGTTCATCATACCTTCGGCCAACCAGAACGCCCGGATCATCAGTGATTTCATCATCCACAAGAAAAAGCCCTCGGCGGCTTTTAAACAGAGTCAGATCTGGATCCATGGACAGCAGTCCATTTACAATATTCAGCTATACCATCCCGAAACGAATACCCTGGAGGGTTTGACCCTTTACCACTTCAACTCCAATTTCGAGCTTCTGAAGCGGGTGGATGCGCGGAGCGCCCGGTGGAAAGACGGGAAATGGGTTCTTGGCAATGCCTCCGTGACCGAATTCAGCGCCACGGGGGAACCGGAGCGGAAGATTTACCCGGAGATCACCATTTCCATCCCCGAAACCCCCGCCGATTTCCAGATTGCCGAAAGGGACCCCAATGAGATGAATTTCCGGCAGTTGAGGGAATATGTGCACAAGATCGAGCGGGACGGGTACAACGCCAGCAAATATCGGACGGCCATGCACGGCTTTATCTCTTACCCTTTTATCAGCTTCATCATGGCTCTTCTGGGGATTCCCCTGGCTTTGCGGAAAGAACGGGGAGCGGGGATGGCTCTGGGGATCGCCTACTGCATCGTTATCAGTTTAATCTACATGGCCATATTTTCCGTCGTCCTGGAACTCGGAAAGGGCGGGAGCTTTCCTCCCTTCCTGGCGGCCTGGCTGGGGAACTTTATTTTTGCGCTGGTGGGAGTGTTCCTGCTTCTGTCGGTAAAGCATTAAGACGCAGAGCGCATAGGGCATAGCGCACGGCGGCATGCGGCTTCTGAATTTTTCTCTATGCTCTATGCCCTCTGCGTTCTTGGAGTTAGGTTCCCATCTCCCATGAGCTGAGGTACTTCTTCTGGAGGGGCGTCAGGGTATCGATATGGATCCCCAAGGAGTCCAGCTTGAGCCGGGCGATCTCCTGGTCGATTTCCGCGGGGACTTCGTAAACCTTCTTTCCCAGTTTTCCTTTATTCTTGACCATGAACTCGACGGCCAGAGCCTGGTTGGCGAAGCTCATGTCCATGACGCTCGAGGGATGGCCTTCGGCGGCGGCCAGGTTGATGAGCCGGCCTTCCCCCAGCACATAAATCTTTTTCCCGTTCTTCAACCGGTATTCCTCCACAAATTCGCGGATGGGTCTCTTGCCCGTCGATATTTTTTCCAGTCCCTCCAGGTGGATCTCCACATTGAAGTGCCCGGAGTTGGCCAGGATGGCGCCGTCTTTCATCTTGAGAAAGTGTTCCTTCCGGATCACCTGAATATCACCGGTGAGGGTGCAGAAGAAGTCGCCCACCGCGGCCGCTTCGGACATGGGCATCACCCGGTACCCGTCCATGACCGCCTCCAGGGCCTTCAGCGGGTCCACTTCGGTGATGATCACATTGGCCCCCATCCCCTGGGCCCGCGTGGCCAAGCCCCTGCCGCACCATCCATACCCGCAGATCACGAATACGCTCCCGGCGATGAGGCGGTTGGTGGCCCGGATCATTCCGTCCAGGGTGCTTTGCCCCGTCCCGTATCGATTGTCGAAGAAATGTTTGGTGTTGGCGTCGTTCACCGCGATGATGGGATAGCGCAGAACCCCTTTGTCGGCCATCGAACGAAGACGGATGACCCCCGTGGTCGTCTCCTCGGTTCCTCCTTTGACCCCGGGAAGAAGCTCTCTTCGCTCCGTATGCAGGGTGGAGACCAGGTCGGCCCCGTCATCCATGGTGAGCATGGGTTTCCGGTCCAGAACCGAATGAATATGCCGATAATAGGTCTTGTTGTCTTCCCCCTTGATGGCAAAGACGCAAATCTTCAGGTCCTTGGCCAGGAAGGCCGCCACGTCGTCCTGGGTGCTCAAGGGGTTGGATGCGCACACCGCCGGTTCCGCCCCTCCTCCTTGAAGAGTCATCATCAGGGCCGCGGTCTCGGTGGTCACATGGAGGCATGCCGCCAGGCGGACGCCCTTCAGTGGTTTCTGCCTCTCGAAACGCCTCTGGATGAGCCTCAGCACGGGCATGGATTTCATCGCCCATTCGACCCGCAATTTTCCCTTCTTGGCCAGCTCGATGTCTTTGACGTCGTAGTCCATAGTCTCCCTTTTCATCGGTGATAGCTCATGGCTCAAAGCTGAAGGCTCAAGGCCCTGTTTTCTCTATGAGCCATGAGCCGTGAGCGATGAGCTTTATTTTTAAAGTTTGGCCGCCTTCCGCAGGGCTTCGGCCATGTCCGTCCGCTCCCAGGTGAAGTCCGCGTCATTCCGCCCGAAATGGCCGTAGCAGGCGGTCTTTTTGAAGATGGGGCGCAGGAGGTTCAGCTTGCGGATGATCGGGGAAGGACGGAGGTCGAAGACTTCGCGCACCAGCTTGGCGATGTCATCCGGGGGAAGTTTCCAGGTTCCGCCGGTGTCGACCATGACCGATACGGGCTGGGCCACGCCGATGGCGTAGGCGATCTGCACTTCCACTTTCTCCGCCAGCCCGGCGGCGATGATATTCTTGGCCACGTAGCGCGCCATGTAGGAACCGCTGCGGTCCACTTTGGAGGGGTCCTTTCCCGAGAAGCACCCCCCGCCGTGGCTGCCCACCCCGCCGTAGGTATCGACGATGATCTTCCGTCCGGTGAGGCCGCAGTCCCCCCGGGGGCCGCCGACCACGAACCTTCCCGTGGCGTTGATGTAATACTTGGTATTCTTGTCCAGAAGCGCGGCGGGAACGACCTTTTTTACGACCTCTTCGATGAGCCCCTCGCGAAGCTTGGCATACTTCACCTCCGGAGTGTGCTGGGCGGCGAGAACCACCGCATCCACCCGGACGGCTTTTCCGTTCACGTACTGGATCGTCACCTGGGACTTTCCGTCCGGACGCAGGAAATCCAGCACGTTCTTTTTACGGACTTCCGCCAGCCTGCGGGTGAGGTTATGGGCCAGAAGGATGGGCAGGGGCATCATCTCGGGGGTCTCGTTGCAGGCATAGCCGAACATCAAACCCTGGTCGCCCGCTCCCTGTTCATGGTCCCCGTCTTCATTCACCCCCATGGCGATGTCGGGGGACTGGCGGTCGATGGAAGTGAGCACCGCGCAGGTTTCCCAGTCAAACCCCATGGCCGAGTCGTTGTAGCCGATCTCCTTGATGGTCTCCCGCACGATCTCCGGGATGTGAACGTAGGTGGAGGTTGTGATTTCCCCGGCAATCATGGCCATGCCGGTGGTCACCATGGTTTCGCAGGCGACCCGGCCCCGGGGGTCCTCGCCGATAATGGCGTCGAGAACCGCATCCGAGATCTGATCGGCCACTTTATCCGGGTGTCCTTCGGTGACCGATTCGGAAGTAAACAAAAAATCTGTCATTCCCATAGTTGATCGATTCTCCTCCTTTTATGAATTATTGGACGGTTTGGAATTGAAATTTTCGCGGAATTCCTCCGGGAATTTCTGGCGCAGGCTGGACCGCACCAGTTCCTCGATCTCCTCGGGAGTAGAAAGCTGGAGACAGGCCGCCACCAACTCTTTGCACTCCCGCAAGGTGTAGACCCGGAGGATCTTCTTCACCCGGAAGATGGACAGAACGTTCATGGACAGGTCATCCAGTTCCAGGCCGAGCAGAACGGGGACGTAGAGCGGTTCTCCGGCCATCTCCCCGCACATGGCCACCCGGATCCCGGCCTCGTGGGCCGCCTTGACCACCTGGCGGACCAAACGCAGGATGGCCGGATGGAGGGGCTCATAGAGGTGATTCACGTATTCATTCACCCGGTCGATGGCCAAGGTATACTGAATCAGGTCATTGGTCCCGATGCTGAAAAAATCCACCTCTTTGGCCAGAATATCCGCGATGGTGGCCGCCGAAGGGACCTCCATCATGATCCCGATCTCAATCCGGGGATTATAGGGAATTCTTTCCGCGGTGAGGCTCAGGCGTACCTCGTTGAGGATCTTCTTGACTTCTCGAATCTCGCTCACCCCGGAGATCATGGGCAGGAGAACTTTCACTTTCCCGTAGGCGCTGGCCCGCAGCATGGCCCGGAGCTGAACCTTGAAGAGTTCGGGCTCTTTCAGGCTGAAGCGGATGGCCCGAAGGCCCATGGCCGGGTTCATCTCTTCGGCCAGTTCCAAATGGGATATGAACTTGTCCCCCCCGATGTCCAGCGTGCGGATGACCGCCGGGCGGGGCGCGATGGATTCGACCACCTTCTTGTAGGCCTGGAAGTGCTCCTCTTCCGTGGGCAGGTCCTTGCGGTTCAGGTACAGATATTCGGTGCGGTAGAGCCCGATCCCTTCGGCCCCGTGTTCCAGCACGGACGGGATCTCCTCCACCAGCTCGATGTTGGCCAGGACGTTGACCCGGTAGCCGTCGAGGGTCTCGGCGGGCAGGTCCCGGTACTGGAAGAGGTCCCGTTCGACCTTCTGCCGGGTCCGGTTCCGATCCAGGTACTCCTGGATGATCTCCGGGCTGGGGTTGATTACCACGACCCCGGTGATTCCATCCACGATCAACGTGTCCCCGGTGTTGATCAGATGGGTGCCGGTCTCCGTCCCCACGACCGCGGGGATCTCCAGGGAGCGGGCCATGATGGCGGTGTGCGAGGTCTTTCCCCCCATGTCGGTGACGAAGGCCGTGACCTTGTCTTTGACCATCTGCGCCGTGTCCGCGGGCGACAGGTCGTGGGCCACGACGATTGCTTCTTCCTTGAGCTGGGAGAGGACCTCGGTTCCCCGGCCGGTCAGGTTGCGCAGGATGCGCTGTTCGACGTAATCCAGGTCGGTCTTGCGGCTCTTCAGGTAGTCATCATCGATGCTGTTGAAGATCTTTCGGAGGCGGTCCAGGTTGATCTTCAGCGCCCATTCCGAATTGATCCAGCTCTGTTTGATCGTCTCGACGGTGGAGTCGATGATGTTTTTGTCTTCCATCAAGAGAAGGTGGGCATCCAGGATGTAAGCGGGGCCCACGGCGTCTTCATGGAGGAGTTTCTCTTTGGCCGCCCGCAGCTGCTTCTTCGACTCTTCCACCGCATCCCGGAACCTCTCGACCTCCCAGGGGACCTGGTTCTCCGGAAGGACCCGGGCCGGAGCGTCAATCTTTCCCCGGTCCACCAGGTGAGCTTTTCCGACGATGATCTGGGGAGTTACCCCGATCCCCTTGATGAATTGAGTCTTCCTAAGTTCGCGGGTCAAACTAATCCTCTCCGAACCGCCCGTCGACCAGATCCCCCAGAGCTAGCAGGGCTTCCCGGGCATCCTCTCCTTGGGCCTTTATGGTGATATGCGTGCCTTGGGCCGCGGCCAGCATCATCAAATCGAGGATGCTCTTGCCGTCTGCTACCTGGCCGTCTTTCTCCACCTTGATATCGCTCCGGAATCGGCTGGCGGTCTGGACGAAAGAAGCGGAGGGCCGGGCATGAAGGCCGAATTTATTCTTTATCATATAGATCTGGGATAGCACGGTGTCCATTGTTAGAGGGGAGGAATTGATGGGAGCGGGATTCTCCCGCTCCTCCTTTAAACCCTTGAAAAACCAAGGGATTAATGCTGAGTTCAGTTTACTTTCTGGCGGTTCTCTTTGTCAAGCATTTTAACCGCGGCAAGTAGGGGCGGTTCGCGAATCGCCCCTGCCGCTTTCCAGAAATAGGTCGTTGCCCAATACAGGGGCCTAATGGTATAAGATAAGTCATGGGAGAAAAACTCCTTTGCCAGAATAAGAAAGCCTATCATGATTACTTCATAGAGGAGACCTTCGAGGCGGGGATCGCCTTGACGGGGACCGAAGTGAAATCCCTCCGCCTGGGCAAGGGGAACCTGAAGGACAGTTATGTCCGGGCGGAGGAAGGGGAGGCGTTCCTGCACCATACCCACATCAGCCCCTACCCCTTCGGCCACCAATTCAATCACGAACCGGAGCGGGTCCGCAAACTCCTTCTCCACAAGAGGGAAATCCGTCGGCTCACGGGCAAGACCCAGGAGCGGGGTTACACCGTGGTTCCGTTGAAAATGTACCTGAAGCGTGGTAAAATAAAAGTTGAAATCGGCTTGGCCAAAGGAAAGGCCCAGTACGATAAGCGCGAAGCCTTGAAAAAGCGTTCGGCCGACCGCGAGATCGAAAAAGTCATGAAGGCGGCCAAGTACCGCTGAAGCTCTTTGACAATTGATATGCATTTTTCCTTGTCTTTTCACCTTGAACCTCGTTCCTTGAATTTTGCACCTTGTACCTTGTGCCTGTTTTTGTGGGGGCGTCACGGTCTCGACGGGGATTGTTGAGGTGAGGGCTGCGTGCCGAGGTTCCGACTGGGTCTCGTTAAAAAGGTCGGGCTAAGATAAGCGGAAACACTAACTACGCTTACGCCACTGCTTAATTGACAGTGGCCGTTCCTCCAGCCTTTTCCTGTAAGGCTGGGTAGGGGCGTCGACACTACAGGATAGCTGCCCGCTGATGCTTATAGGCGGAAGGCGAAAACACATAAGCTGGCGATCCGGGAATCCTGCCGCGGGAGTCCCTGAGAGCGAGATTCAAATCAACGGCTATGCACGTAGATGCTCCTTGCTGAAGGTTTCCGGACGCGGGTTCGACTCCCGCCGCCTCCACCAATGATTTCAATAACTTAGATAAAAAAAGTGGGGCGCATTTGGGGCGCATTCTGGCTTTTAAGGCCACTCCTTAGAGTGATGAGGGGTGGCCTTTTTTATTGAGCAGAGAAGGAATAATAATGATGGGCTCCAAGAGGTAGGTCATATGCTTGGTGACTCTCGATCGCGGGTTTGAATCGCCCTTCTCCCCCACCATCTTTATTTCTGGAAAATTTAAAGAGAGGTCAAATATTTTTGACCTCTCTTTTTTTTCGCGAATTGACTGAGGTGGCCGAGCAGCGAAGGGAGGTCTTTGGTTATGTGGAGAGTGGCCGGATTGTCAGTGACAGCCTTGCGTTGCTTAGGACATTTCGGCTTTATTCGACCGGGCGTATCACGGGCGGCAGATCAGAAAGGTTTTCGACATTGACCGGCATCGGGGGAGTCGGTGGAGGGAGATCTCCTCGCATTGGACCGGTGCGACCGGCATCTCGGATCCGATCAAGAAGCGGGGGCCCCTTCCCTTTCGAGACGATGGCGACTTCCTCTTTGCCAGTCCGGGAACAAAAGGGTCTTTTTGGCTACCTGTTATCCCTCCCAT
>PMCE01000051.1 GCA_003154025.1 Syntrophaceae bacterium | reverse complement strand
ACTTTGATGGGGAACCCCGACCTTCTCCTGCTGGATGAACCCTCCGAGGGTTTGGCTCCGATTGTCGTTCAGCAGTTGGGGGAGCAGATCAAGAAGCTGCGGCAGGAGGGGATGACCATCCTTCTTTGCGAACAGAACGCCCGGTTCTCCCTGGACTTGAGCGACCGGCTTTACATCCTGGAAAAGGGAGAAGTGCGTTACCGGGGCACCGTGGAAGAGTTCCAAAAAGATGAACAGGCCAAGAGCTATTTGGCAATCTAGGAGTGTGAAAGTGAAAGTGAAAGGAAAATATTACAAGGCCTATTCCTCTCCTTTCACTTACCCTTTCACTTTCACTATCTTTAAAAGGGAGGTGGCCATATGGTTAAGGTGGTAGCAATGTTCAATCTTCCCCCGGGAGCGGATGAGGCGGAGTTCGAAAAGTACTTCGTCAACCAGCATGCCAAGAAGGATGCGGCGAAAATACCGGGGCTGCGCCGGTATGTGATCGGCAAAGTGGTTGGATCCCCTGCGGGGCAGCCGGCCTGGTACCGGGTCAACGAGCTGTGGTTCGACAGCGTGCAGGCCGCCTCGAAGGCCTTCAACTCGCAGGAGGCGGTGGACTGCACCAATGACCTAATGCCCAGGGTGAAGGATTTCACTCCCGTATTTATCAAGGATATGGAGATCAAACTGCCCGCTCCGCCCAAGAAGGCCAAGAAGGCAGGAAAAGGGAAAGGAGATAAAAAGAGATGAATAAAGCTAAAATCACCTGGCTGGGCCACGCTTCGATCAAGGTTGAGGCGGGGGGAAAGGTTATCTTCTTCGACCCCTGGCTTCAGGAGAACCCGGTCAGTTCCCTCAAGCTCAATCAGGTCAAGAAGGCCGATGCGGTCTGTGTGACCCACGGGCACATCGACCATATCGGGGATTCGCTCGCCCTGGTCAAGGCGACGGGCGCTCCTCTCATCTGCAGCCCGGAGATCGGCATGTACGCCGAGAAGTTCGGCGGGATCAAGTATGACGAAGCGTCCATCCCCCTGAACATCGGGGGAAGCTGGGAGACCGATTCCTTCACCATCACCATGGTGAATGCGGCCCACACATCGGACATCATGGGGGAGGATTACAAAAAGGACGGAGTTCTCACCGCCGGCTCGGGTTCCGTGGGCTACGTGACCGAATTCAAGGACGGCCCCTCAATCTATTACGGCGGTGACACCGGGGTCTTCGGAGACATGGCGATCATCCGGGACCTCTACAGCCCTGATGTGGCCATCCTTCCCGTGGGCGGAAAGTATAACATGGGACATCGGGAGGCCGGGTACGCCGCTTCCCTGCTCCATCCCAAATATTTCCTCCCCATCCACTTCGACACTTTCCCCAATCAGAAATTGAACTACAGCAGGCTAGTGGAGGAAGTAAAGGTCCGGGCTCCCCATGTGACCGTCCACCGGTGGAAGCCGGGGGGCATATTTGAGTACAAATAAAAGACAGGGTTCAAGGGACCAAGGGTCGAGGGTTCAGGCGGAATAGAACACGCCCGTTCCTCGGACCCTAGGACCCTTGAATCCTGGGACCCTTCCTCAAAAACTCATACCTCTCCACCAGCCCCAGATAAGCCCTGACCGCACGGGGCAAAGACGGAAAGGCCGCCACCCTCCGCTGATGTACCGCCTTTTCATACCCCGGGGTATGTTGAATCACGTCGGAGGCCAGAAGAATCGGCTTTTCATACTTGCGGCCCAGTTCCTGAAGGTCCGCGAAAATCTTTTCCTCCTCATCGACCCAGTCCTGGCCCGCCGCTTCCATTCCATCTTCAGCGGTCACCGACCAGGATTTCAGGAATCCGCCCCTCACTGCCCGCCACCCGAGGCCGAGCAAAAGCACTCCGTCGAATCGATTTGATTCCAAGAACAGTTCAATGGAGGTTAAAAGATCCCCCTTCCGGTACCCGGCAACCATGTCCACGGGATTCATCCGGTTCCACCACGGCGGCAAGATTCCATTCAACTCTCTGATCATCCCGGGGGATAGTTCTTCGATGATCAGCCCGGCTTTGGCNNCTTCCCTTGGGAAGGGGCTGAGTTGTCAGGGCTGCGGCCATGTCCACCATCTCTTCAATGGTCTCAGCCTGTATGATCCCCATCTGCCGGCAAAGACCGCTGAACAGTCCGGAAGAACCGGCGAGAGCCCCGGTGTGGGAAAAAGCGGCCTTGACCCCCGCCTCGCTTTGTCCCGCCTTCACCATCAGGAAAGGTTTCTTGGCCGAAACCTTCCGGGCGGTTTGAAACAACTTCCTCCCGTCCTTTACCCCCTCGAGGTAAGACAGGACGATTTCGGTCTTCGGGTCTTCCGCCAGGAATTCCAGAAAATCCGGGGTCTGGAGGTCGGCTTCATTCCCGCTGCTGATGATCCGGCTGAAACCGATGCCCAGCAGGCGGCCCGCTTCGATCAGCGAGGTGGCCAGGTTTCCGCTCTGGGACACCACGCCTAACGGCCCCGGCGGAGGAAACTGCGGAGGCATGTGGGCGTAAAGAGAACCTCCCCAGGTGCTGACGATCCCCTGGCAGTTGGGCCCCACCAGGCGCATTCCCAGNNTCGCCGAATCCCGCAGTGATGACCACTCCCACTTTGGTGCCGTTCCGCCCGCATTCCTGGATCACCTTCGGCATATCCGAAGAAGGCACAACCAGGATGGCCTGGTCCACCGGCTCGGGAACCTGGGCGATCGACGGATAGGCCTTGAACCCCAGAATCTCCCCCTCCCTGGGGTTGATCGGATAAACCCGGCCCGGATAGCCTCCCTTCACAATATTAAACAAAAGGTTGAATCCCCATTTCTTGGGGTCCTTGGAGGCCCCGACCAGAGCAACCGATCGAGGATGAAATAAAGGCTGATACCAGTCCCCTGCAGGTGTTTGCTTCGCCATAAACGAGGTTCCTTTCCCGCTCCCGGATGCGCCTGGATTATACCCTTATGGACTCTTTTGTCAATTGCCAGGGAGGAATTTTTGCCCCTTCGCTCTTCGCCGAGTAAACGAAAACGGACTTGAATTTCAGGCCTTGCCCGGCCCGGAAGAAAGGGCAGCGCACGCAAAAATCATGAGGCGCGCATCATTTCCTGGCCCGGGCGGGCAAGCCGTTCTTTTTCCACGATCATCGTCAATGGCCTGTAGGGGCGACCCGGTGGGTCGCCCGGTGGGCCCGCCTCATTCTGCGGAAGCACGGGAGGGCCTCCCGGGAGAATTCCTTTCCCGCCGATGCTTTTTACGTGCGCTGCCCATGCCTCCGGGCCACATGCTGACTTATACGCAGTAAAGCGAATCGTAGAAGTGAAGGCAGGCAAGCAATGTCTGGAGGCCCCCAAATGGGGAAACGGCAGAATAGGCTTCTATTTGGGGCTGGAGGAGCTGGAGGATTCTAATTTCTCCAAAGCGGGGATAATGATTCCAGCCGCCCCTTCCAGGTCCTC
>PMCE01000329.1:5667-17881 GCA_003154025.1 Syntrophaceae bacterium | reverse complement strand
GGGAACCGATGTAGCCGGCGCCGCCGACGATCAGAATCATAAAGGCAGGAGTCAGGAGTCAGGAATCAGGATTCAGGAATCAGGATTTTGATTGTTGGATGAATCGTTTTTTGGTTTTTATCAGGCTTGAAAGCATGGAGGATATTTCTTTAGCTTCTTTGCCCCACGCCTCGCCAATTTCTTTTGGTATATACCTAATTTCGATTCCGATGGAAATTTGTGTTCTGAGTTCGGCGCATGAACCCCTCGCGTAATTCAAGAAGTTTACGCACTCTCGCTGACTTCCCCTCTCAAACCCTTCGGCGATGTTGCATGCGATGGACAAAGCAGCTCTGGTAATCTGATCCTTGAAGCTATAATCTTTCAAATTCATAAGTGTTATATAAATCGATACGCATAAATGTCTGGACCGTTTCCATACCTCCAGGTCCTCAAAATTCATTTATTTTTTCCTTTGCCTGGAACCTGTGCCTTGCTTCTTTGTCTTTCCTGAATCCTGAATCCTGAATCCTGAATCCTGGGTCCTGAGGACCCTGGCGGGATTGCCCGCGACGATGGAGTGGGGGGGAATGTTCTTGGTCACTACGCTGCCGGCCCCCACGACGGCGTTTTCGCCGATGGTCACGTTGGCCAGGATAGTGGCGCCGGAGCCGATGGAGGCCCCGCTCTTCACCAGAGTGGGCTCGACTTTCCAGTCGGCCTCGGTTTGCAGTCCTCCCTGGGGGTTGGTGGCGCGGGGGTAGGTGTCGTTGATGAAGGTGACGTTGTGGCCCACGAAGACGTCGTCTTCGATGGCGACCCCTTCGCAGATGAAGGTGTGGCTGGAGATCTTGCAGTTCTTCCCGACGGAAGCGTTTTTCTGGATCTCTACGAAGGCTCCGATCTTGGTGTTATCCCCGACGGAACACCCGTAAAGGTTGATGAATTTGGAGAATTTGATATTCTTTCCCAGTTTGACGTCATCGGAAATGCAGAGGTATTTCACAGGTAGACAATCTCTCCTTTTTTCTTCAGCGATTTGACCGCCGCTTCCAATATCCTGACCACCCGGAGGCCGGACGCTCCGTCGTTGATGGGNNTAACTCACCAGGAGCTTGTAGACCCCGTTTTTGGTCTTGATGTCCACCCCTTTGTCATAGACCTTGATCTTTTCGTCGGGGTCCAGGTCGTTCCAGACGAGCATCTTCTTCAACCCTCCGATCAGCGTGGTCCGCACCTTGACCGGAGAGAGCCAGTTCACGTTGATGTGGGCAATGATGTTGTTGGGGAAATACAGGGTGATGTAGGAGATATCCTCCAGCTCCTTGTTGAAATGGGCCTCCCCCGTGGCCACCACCGCGGTCGGCTTTTGAGTGATCAGGTAATCCATGATGGCCAGGTCATGAGGGGCCAGGTCCCACACTACATTCACGTCGTGCTGGAAAAGGCCGAGGTTGATCCTCATGGAATCGAAATAGCAGAGGTCGCCCATGGTCCCGTCATCGATCAGCTGTTTGATCTTCCGCACGGCCCCGGTGTAGAGGAACGTATGATCGACCATGATCTTCAACTTCTTCTTCTCCGCCAGCTCGACCAGTTCCTCCGCCTCGGCGGTGGTATAGGTGAAGGGCTTCTCCACCAGGATATGCTTCCCCTGTTGCAACGCCTTCTGGGCCAGCTCAAAGTGGGTGAAAACCGGGGTCACGATGGCTATCACGTCAACATCCGGGGAATTGATAACCTCTTCATACTGCGTGGTAACCCGCAGATGAGGGTAGGCTTTCTTGGCCTTTTTCAAAGAGGCCTCATTGAGGTCCGCCACGGTAACTACCTTGGACCCTTCCAGGCTGTTGAAATTTCTGACGATGTTGGGCCCCCAATAACCGTAACCGACCACGCCCATGCTTATCATTTGATTCTCCTTGCTTCCAGCTTGTTTCTTTCGCAAAAACCGGGAGTTAGTCTAATGAATCTATCGGCGTCCGGGAAAAAAAACTTAACACCATAAAAAACAGGCGCAAGGTTCAAGGATCAAGGTTCAAGGTAATACCGGAAGGAGCAACTAAAGTTGAGAAGAACGCCGTGCTTCTAATTTCCTTCAACCTTGTGTCTTCCCCCTTGTACCTATCCTTCCTTGTACCTTGTACCTTGTTCCTGTCTTTTAATACCCGCCAGCCCCCGAAACCATGACCCACGGGGTCTTGAGGAGGATCTTCAGGTCCAGCCAGAGGGACCATTCGCCGATGTATTTCAGGTCCAGGCGTACCATTTCGTCGAAGGTCCGCTGGCTCCTCCCTTCCACCTGCCAGAGCCCGGTGATCCCCGGTCTCACCGCCAGAAGCCTGCGGCGGTGCCAGATGTCATAGATCTCGCACTCGTAGGGGATGGGAGGGCGGGGCCCCACCAGGGACATCTCCCCCTTCAGCACGTTGATGAACTGAGGGATCTCGTCCAGGCTGGTCTTTCGCAAAATATTTCCTAAAGGGGTGATCCGGCGGTCATTGGTCAATTTGTAGACCGCTTTTCCTTTTGTTTGACCTCCGGCCGGGGCAGTCCCATTCCCTTGGGCAATGAATTTGCTCACGTAATCTTTGTGGGCCGATTCGTCGCTGTTGACATACATGGAGCGGAACTTCAGGAAAGTAAAGGTCTTGCCCCACTGTCCCACCCTCTCCTGCCTGAAGAGCACGGGGCCTTTGGAAGTGAGTTTGACGCCCAGGGCGACGATCAGGAAGACCGGGGACAGGACCAACAGCCCCGCGATGCTCCCCAGGATATCCAGCACCCTCTTGATGAAGAAGGGGAACCGCTGGGGCAGGCTCTTCTTCGTAACCTCGGGGTAGAACCGGGAATTGAACCACTCCCGGTCCTTTCCGTTCCCGTTGTAAGACTCAGGGAAGACATGGTAAGAAACCTTGATTTGGTCCACCGCTTCCGCCCCGATTTCTTCCGTCAACCGGGCTTGAATCTTCAAAAACACTTTTTCTTTCACGATCTCGTCGATGGAACCCATCTCCGTGAGGATGATCCCGATGACTTTGCCCTGCTCGTACCACCCCTTGATGTCCGTCTCCCGCAGGCAGGAAGAAAGGGCGCTTTCGGTGGTCTTGACGAGGTGATCGTCGTCCGGCCCCTTCAGAATGCCCTCCATGTTGAACAGCAAAAGCATGAAGGGCCGCCGGGACCGTTCGGTCCTCTTCCGCTCCAGGTAGATCATCCGGTCAAATATGGGCTCCGGGTGAAAATCGCTGTCCCCGGAGAGGAAGGGGATCACGCCCCAGAAGGGTTCGTTGTTTGGTTTCTCTCTTGATCGGTCTTTCAGTTTAAGGCCGTTCACTATAGAACTCCTTTAATAAAGTGCTGCGGTGCTGCGGTGCTGCNNGTGCTGCCGTGTTGCCGTGCTGCCGTAACTACAACACCGCAGAACCCTCGCACTGCAACACTCTTCTTTCTTCTTTTTCACTCTTTTTCTATCTTTCGGTTCAAGTAAGAAATAAACCCGTTGATCAAGCTCTTGGCTCGTTGACTTTGGGCATAGGCGGATTGAAATTCTTCTTCGCCGATGTATTTTTGGTCCAACGCCGCGTATAGATGGCTTTGGACTTCAGAAGCCGAGGCTGAAGCAATATTGAGAAATTTGATAAACTCTTTTTTCGATCTTCGTTCAAAGCCTTCGGCGATATTGGCCATGATAGAGATGCATGCTTTTCGAATTTGCAGCGAAAGTCCAAAATCCTTCTTAAATGAAGGCTTTTGGCTGAGCGAATAAACCATCCTGGCCAAAATTCTCGCCTCTTGCCAGGCTTGGATGTCTTCAAACCGCTTCAAGAGCATGGCTTAAATCCGGGGGCTGCGGGGTTGCGGTGCTGCCGTGCTGCGGGGCTGCCGTGCTGCCGTGCCGCCGTAACTGCAGCACTGCAGAACCTCCGCACGGCAGCACTTTTCTTTCGCCTTCGCCCTTCGGGCGATAGGCTTCGCCCCTCTCAGTTACATGAGGTAATTTCCCCGATGAATTTTTGGAAGCTTCCAACAAATGGCCCTTGAGAGATACCGTTTAAGGGGTAAATAGTTTATCGGCTAAATGCAAAATCTTCTATAAAACGGAGCAACAATATGTTTATCTTCCAGCGTTCCCCGCTTTCCGGCCCCCTTACTTCCCATTTCCCCCGCCCTTCCGGTTTTTTGCATACCGATATCCATAGTAGGAGTCGTCCGAGCCGAAGTAGCGGTTGGTGAGGCCCGAGGATTTGAACTGGAGGTCGTTGAGCACCACCCCCAGGATCTTGTCCTTGTCCAGGGCGGAGATGGCCTGTTTCACCGTCTCTCGCGGCGTCATCCCGGCCCGCACCACGAAGACAATCCCGTCCACCAGTTTGCAAAGCACTTCGGGTTCTGAGGTGGCCAGGATGGGAGTCGAATCGAAGATGATGTAGCGGTCGTTATAACGCTCTTTCAACTCTTTGATGAGCGCCTCCATCCGACCCGACCCGATCAGCTCCGAGGGGTTGTCCTGAAGGGTNNTCCCCACCAGATAATCGCTGAGCCCGTACCCGTTGTGAATGCCCAGCCACTTGCCCAGCGAGGGGTTCCTCAGGTCGCTGTCAACCAACAGGGAGTAGGCATGGAAATCATTCGCGATCCCGGCCGCCAGGTTGGCGGAGACGAAGGTCTTCCCCTCTCCGGCGGTGGCGCTGGTCACCAGTATGGTCCTTGGCGGGCGAGGGATATGGAGCCGGAGGATCTGGGTGCGCAGCTTGCGAAACTGCTCCGAAGCTACCGAGTCCGGTTCATAGAAAGTGACCAGTTTGTGGTCGGAGACCACCTTCTCCGCCACCTGGGGCCGGGGGGCCCCAACCGGCGGCGATTCCGGTTTCTGCACTTTTACCCTGGGAATGAAGGGGACCGGCCTTTCCGCCTGGAGGTCCTCTCCCCCATCCCTCTCGCTCTGCGCTCTTTCCAGTGCTCTGTGGATTTTACTCAATGGTCTGTACCTACGTTTCCTTGGGTAGTTTGCCGGTCCGCCGGTCGGCCAGTCCGCCGGTTCGTCTGTTCGCCGGTTCGCCAGTCTTTCAATTGCGGATTGAAGGATTGTTCCGGGTTTCGAGCTCCGCGTTCCGGGTTCCGAGTTTCCGCATCCCGAATCCTGAATCCTGTTTCTTGTATCCTGACTCCTGATTCCTGTCTTTTCCTTGTACCTTGAATCTTGAACCTTGTTCCTTGCACCGTGTACCTTGTCTTGTGCCTTGTACCTTTCAACCAATCTGGGCTTGATGCCAAATCTTTCCCAGGAAGACCCGGGCCGTTTCCAAGATTTCACCCGGACCCTGTAAATAAAGTACCCCCAGGAGCAGCAGAGCCATGCCGGCGGCCGCGGACAAAAGAAGGAGCTTCTTCTTCGAGCGGAAGGGAATCCCTTCCAGGTCGGATACGACCTCCCGGATGACCTCATCGTCGATGATCTTTTTCTCGCTGGCGTACCCGTTGGTCAAGGCGTTGTCGCAGACGATGTTGATCAGGCGGGGAATGCCCTGGGAGTACTGGTAGGTCTTCCGGAGGGCCCCCGCCGTAAAAAGATGGGTCGTGCGGGCTCCGGCCACCCTCAGCCGTCTCAGAATGTACTCGCGCATTTCGTCCCGGTTCAGGGGCTTCAGGCGGTATCGCACGTTAATTCGCTGCTTCAGAGGCAGAAACTGCGGCTGGCTGAGGATGTTGTCCAGCTCCGGCTGTCCCAGAAGAATGACCTGGAGAAGCTTGCTGCTGGGAGTCTCCAGGTTGGTCAAAAGGCGGATCTCTTCCAGAAGCTCGGGGTTGAGGGTATGGGCCTCATCGATGATGACCACCACGTTTTCTTTCCGGGCGAAACATTCCATCAGGAACTGATTCAGCCGGGTCAGGTAATCCACCTTGCTTCCCCTCTCCCCCTTGACCTCCAGATCCTCGCAAATGGAATACAGGAATTCGGCGTTGTTCTCCACTTTGGGGTTGAAGAGGAAAGCCGTCTTGGTCTTGGCGTCGAGCCTGCTGAGCAGGGTCTGGATGAGCGTGGTCTTTCCGGTCCCCACCTCCCCCGTAACGACGGCGAACCCCTTTCTTTCCTGGACCGCGTAGACCAGGTGGGCGAGGGCTTCCTTGTGGGTTTCGCTCAAGTAGAGAAACCGGGGATCGACGGTGATCTCGAAGGGCTTCTCTTTCAATCCATAGTATTTCAGATACATGCTTCTAAACCCAATTCCATTCTGAGACCAGGCTCAAGGCTCACGGAAACAGGAGTCGGGAGTAAGGAATCCTTGATCCTTGATCCTTGATCCTNNCCTTGTACCTTTTCCTTTAACTCGTCTTGGTTCCTACCCGGGGGATGTTGGCCAGAACCTTGAACCCCAGGGTCACTTTCAGGTCTTCCGCGTCCCGGAAAGAACGGTCCATCTGTTCCCGGAAAAATGCGGCCGCCATCCCGCTGAAGAGCCCCAGAACCAGGCCGATGAGGAGCATCTTGGGGATGTCCGGACGGTAGGGCTTTTCCGGAAGCCGGGCGGGGTCGATCACCTTGAACTGCTCCCCCTTCTGCCTTCTCTCCAGGTTTTCGGCCTGCTGCGCTTCCTGGCTCTTTTTCAGCAAAGAGGAATAGGATTCGCGGGTGTTGTTGTAGTCCCGGGTCAGAATAGCCAGGGACTGCTCGCGGGCCGGAGTGCTTTCGATCCTCTCCCGGTACTGGCTGATCTGATTTCTAACCTTGGCGTCTTCCTGCTTCAACCGCTCGATCTCCTGGTCCGTGGCCATCACCTGATTTTCCAGTTCCTTGTAACGCGGGGTCAGACGGGGGTCGAACTTAAACTCCCTTTTGGATGCCGAAGGTTTCGCCGGGCTTCCTTCCTTGGTCGGCTTTTTTTCCTTTTCCACCTTTTCCGTCTTTTCCCGGCCGGCCTCAAATTCCGCCACCTTGACTTCCAGGTCGGCGACCTTTTTCTTGGTCAACAGGATGTCCGGGTGTTTTTCGGTGTATTTGGCCTGAAGATCGGCCAGATGACTCTTCGTTTGCTCCAACAGGGCTTCATGGGGGTTCTTCGCTTTCCCCTCCGCGGTCAGGGGGGACCAGGATGTCCCCCCGCCCGGTTCTTCCTGGGCGGCCAGGGCCTGGCTTGACGAACTGAGCAGGATTTCAAAATCCGATAGCTGCTTGTGGAGGAGAACTTTCCGGTCCTGGGCCGATTTGATGCTGTCCCCGACTCTCTGCGATTGCAGCTGCAGTTGATCCAGCACCCGGAGGTTCGCTTCCCGCTGCTCGGGCAGCTCGCCTATGTTCTTTCTCTTGAAATCGCCGATGATCCTCTCCTGTTCTTCCAGTTTTGCCTTGGTGGAGTTCATCTCGATGGACAGGAATTCGGAGGTCCCCTGGGCCTGCGCCTCGCGCATCTTCAGGTTCTCTTCGATGAAGAGGGAGGCCAGTTTGTTAGTCACCAGGGTTACGACTTTGGGATCTTTAGCGATGTAGGAGATGGTGAAGTACCCCTCTTTTCCCTTGATCTGGACCTGGATGTTCTTCTGCATGAGCTCCACGACCTCTTCCGGGCGGAGGGACTTGGCCTCCCCTTCGTAGAGCTTAAATTCGCTGATCACCTGCTCCAGCCGCGTCCGGCTCATGATCTCCTGGCCGATGGACTGGAGGCGGTCTTCGATCCGGGACGTGACCGTGGGACGGACGAAATCTTCCGGGACCTTCTGGGGAGTCACCAGGATGAGGGTCGTGGCCCGGTACTCCTTGGGAATGGTAAGGGAGTAGACGCCGGCCCCGGCCATGACCAGCACGAAGGGGATGACGAAATACCAGACCCGCCGGAAAAAGATCTCCAGATAGTCGTGAATGTTGAACTGCTTGCCGGGATTGATCATTACTTTAACCTCGCAAAAACGCGGTCAGCCGGTCTGCCGGTTAGCCAGTCTGCCGGTCAGCCGGTCCGCCAGTCGGCCAGTCTGCCGGTCTGCCAGTCTGCCGGTCTGCCAGTCTGCCAGTCTGCCGGTCTGCCAGTTGACCCCGACGGGCCGACCGGCGGACCGGCTGACTGGCTGACCTTTTTTACCAGTACGTCGCCGTAAGCCGGACCATGGCGCGATTTTCCTTGTAGCCGGCAGTACTCAAATCTGAAGTATCCTCCTGATGATAGACCAGGAAAGTAGTGGTCAACCACCTCAATGGCTGATAGGAAAAATTGCCTTCCGCCCGCCAGATCCAGTCTTTCCGGCCTTGATCGACATAGTCGTATCTTCCCACCGAGCCTAAGATTCCCACGGACGTGCGGGTGGCAAGCTGGTAGGTGATGTTTCCGACGGCCCGGTAGTATTCGTAAAACCCGAGAGTCTGAGCCGAAGACAAATCGGATGAGTACCCGCCCTGAAAGGAAAGGTCGTAGGTGGTTCTCATGGTCCGCTGATTCAGACCGAGGTCAAAGGATGGGCCGGTGGCGCTCTTCCCCCTTTCAGGGGTTCGCCAGAAATAGCCGGCTTGGGCTCTTCCGGTCAGGGTCGGGCTGAAGGCATGGGTGATCCCGACGCTCGGGTTGTTAACATAATAATCGACCCCCGGAGATTCATAATTCATGGTGTCATAGACATATTGCCCGAAAACCGAGGTCTGGGCGTCGAACCGGTAGGTATAACGGCCGCGGGTGTGGTTACCGGTAAAATCCGGCAGGAAGTCGTAACGGCCGGTCATATAGCTGTATTCCAGAACGATCCCGTGGTTGATGTTGAACCAGTAGGTGAAGCGGGGGGTGAAGGTGTCCAACCGGATCGTACCCACGGTAGGGTTTTGGCTATGATAATAGTTGTCAATGTAATTGAGCTCGAGAAGATCTTCCCGGCCGAATTGATAGGTCATGGAGGGCGATACCATATTACGGAGATAAGTGTACCCGTTCTGGTTGACTCCTTGGACATATCCCCCCGGCTGCTGGGGTTGTTGAGGAGGGGCTACGTATCCTTCCAGGGGATTTTTCGATTGGATAACATTGTCCCACAGTCGAAAAGTAAAATTCCGGCCGAAGGTGTACCAGGTATTCAAGGTTCCCGCATGGCTGATATAATTCAACTGTGAATTGTGGGCATAAGAGACGAAGCCCGGGGCATAATCCAGGTCCAGCCCGTATTTGGGTTCTTCTCTCCCGGCGCCTGATGATGAAGGTCCCAGAGAGGGAGAACCGACCAGCGGGGGAGAAGTGGAAAAGGTCAGCCCCGGAGAAATGGTGGTGATGTAATCCTTCACCGTGTTCGTTTTTTGGTAAAACAAGTTGTCCGTGTAATCCTCCTGGGCCGTGATGCGAGGGCGGAATTTTCTCATCACATCGACCCAGTCGGCGTAGCTGACCGAGGGAACAGCCGACAGAAGGAGAACCAGAACCAACATTTTAAACCAATCCGCGCTTTTGCGGTTTGTCATATCTTATCCCCGTTTGGTTGAAGGGATGCCGGGCGGCCACATTGGGCCGCCCCTACGAAATCCTGGTCGGTTGAGTAGTTACACGTCTCTCAGGGGACGATGATCGTATCCCCGGACTTCAGAACTAGGTTGGGTTCGCCCCCGCTGACGATTTTTTTATAGTTCACCGTGATCCGTTTTTCTTTGCCCTCCTCCTTCCGGATGACCAGGACTTTTTTCTGATTGGCCCACTCGGTGAACCCTCCCACCATGGAAATCACCTGGAGGATGCTGGTTTCGCTCCGCAGGCGGACGACCCCGGGGGTTTTTACATAGCCGGAGACAAAAACCTTGAAGCTGTTGGCCTCCATGACGATCACCGAGACGTTGGGGATGTCAACAAAGTCCCTGAACCTTTTGACCAGATTCTCTTTCAACTGGAGCGGAGTAAGCCCGGCGGCCTGGATTTCGTCGATCAGGGGGAGGGAAATCTTCCCGTCGATCCTCACCGGGACGGTCCTCGACAGGGTCTCTTCCTTCCACACATGGATGTACAGAGAATCCTCCGGCCCGATTACGTACTGATTGCTGTCGGCGGCCACCTCCGCCTGGGCCTGTTTTTTTGATAAGACCTCTTTCTCCGCTTGAGCATAAGCTACCACGGGAGAAAGAAAAACCAGCATGGCCCAGATCATCGTGAAGGTCATCACCCCTTTTTTCATATCCGCTCCTATCTCCCCCATCCGTTGCCTGCATTGATACCCAAGAATAATGGGAACCGTTGACATTTTTTGCTTCTGAGCCTAATTGTCATGCCGTGTCCGGACACCACTTTCAGAGGACTTTCATATCTGTCATTCCGGGCTTGACCCCGTATCAAGTACGGGGCAGACTCCGGAATCCGGTCTTTCTTTCCGGATTCCCGCTTTCGCGAGGATGACGCTGTTGAGCCTGCTTGTTTTACGTCACGTTTCGGTTGATTCTAAAGATTCGATTCCCACCACTTTGCGGACCAGGTCGGAGGTGTCCGTCCCATCCCGGGGGAAGCAGACCTGATCGACCACTACCTGGTACCCATCCCGGTTGAAATCGTAGAATCGTAGGCTGGTTTCGAACCGGGACCGGGTGTTGCCCCCGGAGAACATGTCCGCATAGGGGAGAATGACGGCCAGTCTCTTCTCCCCCAGGGCCCCCAGGATATCGCTGTCTCTCATCTCTTCAGCCAGCAGATGACTCAGCCTGCGGTAACAGGCCCGGAGCCCGTTTCCGTTTTCCCGGTTCGGCACCTCATCCAGTCTCAAGATCAGGATACTGAAAAAATTCTGGTAGCGCCGGGACCGCTTCACTTCAAGGTCGAGGAAATAGAGAAAGATCTCCCGGGTCAGGATCCGGTCGACCCCCTCCCCGGCGATCGATTGTCTGGCTGGATAGGCCATCCCAACTCCTCCCTAAGCTTCTTGATATTCGTTTCGTTCAAGCGGTACTTTTTGATCTTGTACAGCAGGGCCTTGTAGCTGATCTGGAGAATGCCGGCTGCGTCCCTCCGGTTCCAATGGGTCTCCTGGAGGGCTTTGGCGAGAAACTCTTTCTCCGCGACCTCCGCGGCTTCCCTTCCGATCCGCTTGAGCGTCCGTCCTTTCATCCTCGAGGGGTCATCCATCCGCAGACCCGGGCCTTCCGGGGGGATAGGCCTGGCCGAGAGAAGATTTTTCAGGGGCCCCTGGATTACTTCTTCTTCCCCGAATAGGATGACTCTTTTGACGATATTTTCCAACTCCCGGACATTGCCGGGCCAATCGTATTCCTGGAAATACCGCAGGGTTCGGGGAGAAAGCGACGGCGCGGGCTTGCCGTACTTCTTCCGATTGTTGTCGAAGAAAAAATGGGTTAAGGGGAGAATTTGCTCTTTTCTCTCCCGCAGGGGGGGAACGGAAAGGTTGATAACATTGATGCGGTAGAAGAGATCTTCCCGAAACCGGCCCTCCCCTATGGACCTCTCCAGGTCATCCTTGGTGGTGGTGATGACCCGGGTATTTACGACGATGTCCCGTTCTCCCCCCAGGCGGGAGAACGCCCCGTCCTGCAGAACTTGGAGGAGCTTGGCCTGGATGGAGATATCAATCTCTCCGATGTCGTTTAGAATGATGGTGCCCCCGTTGGCCAGCTCGAATTTTCCCGGCTTCTTCAAGTGGGCTCCGGTAAAAGCCCCTTTGTCGAAGCCGAAGAGTTCACTCTCCAGGAGGCTCTTGGGAATTGCCGCACAGTTTACCTTGATCAGGGGTTTGTCCTGCCGGCGAGACCGTGCGTGGATCGCGTTGGCCACGATTTCCTTGCCGCTCCCACTCTCCCCTTTGATCAAGACAGGGACATCCACGCTGGCGATTTCGCCGATGATGCTACTCAGCTTCTCCATCCTGGGGGATTGAGAGAAAAAAACTTGATGAATTGACTCCATGCTGGTCAATTATCCTGCAATATTAGTGCCAATTAATTTATTGTGCTTTGTATAACATCTTATTGTTGAAATAATTAATTTTTTTCAAAGGTATGGATACGGATCCATATTCTTATGGGTATGTTTATAGGGAAAATAGGGTAATAATTTTGTAAAAAGTGACAAAAATTTTCCCTTTTTTGCCATAATTGGTCAATATGGGGTCATATTTTATTTTATGCGGCGATAAAATGGAATAAGGTGGAATATGTATATTACTGAGAAAGGACAGTATTTTTGGCATTTTGAAGATTTTCCCTCCAGTGATGCCCTATCCTGCGGTTGTTGGAAAAATAATATAATATCAAGTATTTTCTTGGATATTGGAGACG
>PMCE01000329.1:0-5646 GCA_003154025.1 Syntrophaceae bacterium | reverse complement strand
TCGCACCCGGAGACCTGAAATTTGCAGGGTGCGTTCCCCGAACGCACCGCGTAAAGGCGTGATCGGATAACCAGGACCGGATCAGGGTTCTTTCGAATTCAGGTGCTTCTTGATTCCGCACTCCCTGATTTTGTAGAGGAGGTTCCGGTAGCTGATGTTCAGGAGTTGTGCGGCCTTCTTGCGGTTGAAATGGGTCATCTCCAGGGCTTTGAGGATGATTTTGGCCTCGGCCTTCCGGGCAGCATCTCTGTGCACCTGTTTCAGGGAAGGTTGATGGGGTAGGGCAAGGGCCTCCTCCTGAAGGTCCGAGGCAATTTCCTCATTTTTGGCCGGGCCCACCAGCTCGCTGAGGATCTCCTCCTCATTGTCCAGCACCAGATAACGCTGGATGATGTTTTGCAACTCCCTGATGTTTCCCGTCCATTTGTGGGTCATGAAGGTTTTCATCATGGCTTCGCTGGCCGGTTCGGGCTTTTTCTGATACTTCTCTGAAAACTTGTTGAGGAAGTATTCCACGAAGATGGGAATCTCTTCTTTTCTCTCTCGTAGGGGGGGAATGGGGATATTCACCACGTTTAGCCGGTAATACAGATCTTCCCGGAACAGGCCCTCCAGGACCGCTTCTTCTATGTTCCGGTTTGTGGCCACCAGCACCCGGACATCGACCTTCACGTCTTTTTTGCCCCCCAACCGGGAAAACTCCCGGTCCTGCAGGACCTGGAGGAGTTTGGCCTGCAGGGGCATGCTGATGTCCCCGATCTCATCCAGAAAGATGGTCCCCCCGTGGGCCAGATCAAACTTCCCCGGCTTCTGCCGGTACGCCCCCGTGAAGGCTCCCTTCTCGTACCCGAAAAGCTCGCTCTCCAGGAGCTCCTGAGGCAGGGCGGCGCAGTTGACCTTAACGAAGGGCTTATCCCGGCGGATCGAGTTCTGGTGGATGGAGCGGGCGACAACCTCTTTGCCGACCCCGCTCTCCCCCCGTATAAAAATGGTCACGTCCGTGTTCGCCACCTGGTCGATCATTTCCTTGACCTTTTGCATCTTCTCGCTGGCATAGAGGAAGATCCCTTGGTCCTGGGTCATCACCTCTCCCACTTCCACGAAGGTGGAGGAAGGCGAGGAAGATTTCGGGGGAGAGATGGACCTAACCGTGCGTTCTCCGGCGTTCTTGAGGAACCGGTTCATGTCTTGGATCTTCAGGAAAAAGAGGGCCGAGGTCAAAGCGGCGCCCATCTGTGTTGAGATGTAGGAAAGGGCCATCTTCTTGCCTTCGTCGAAGGCCCCTTTGCGCGAATGGCTGAGGTTGAAGACTCCCACGACCTGGTCTTTTTCCCGAATGGGGAAACAGATGAGCGACCTTACTTTCGGGTTGAGACCCTCTTTCACACTCACGAACCGGGGCTCGCTCTTCACATCGTTGACCATCATGGCCTGGCCTTCCTTCAAGACCCACCCGGCAATTCCCTCCCCCGGTTTGAAGCGTCCTCCTTTGTAGGGAAAGTCCTGGTAATAGACGCTGTTCTTCTCACCCTTTCCCCGCGCGGCCAGGACCGACAGTTCGCCGGAGCTGGGGTCTTGCAGCATGATGGAGCAGTTCTCCGCCTCCAGTTCATCCACCACCGCATCCAGGATGGCTCTACAGGTTTCGGGGAAATCAGGAATGTAACGCAAGGCTCCTTGAATCTTGCGGAAGAGGATGAATTCCCGGGATCCTTTCTCCAGGGCTAGGTTTTCGGCGGAGATCAGGCCTTTCCCCGGAAGGTCGATGGCCGCCAAGCCTGTCGCTTCCATCATCCATTCCGCTCCTCTTTCCTTCCTGGTATCCATGGTACCTCTCTTTAGGGTGTTCTTATACCGCAAAACGTTTGGGTATGGGGCCTTTCCCGCCAGAGGTACATACAGCTGCCGGGCTTCTGCCATGAGCGCGGGTAGACGAGGTTAATCTTTTCTGGCGCAAGAATTGTACCTTTTTGAACAAAAATTATCTTTCTCCCGATGACCTGAATTCATTTAATTTTTATTTGGATATGAGCTTATTGACCCATTTATCCCATTACCTGTTGACCTTAAGGGGTATCGATTTGACAAAAAAACCATTTTTTCAAGAATCCCCCCTTTACACTCCTCTTTTGATTAACTGGAAGAACCTGCATTTTCTATATCGGCGTATTGGCAATTCTACTTAAAAAACAGGCCCGAGGCGAAAGGCGCGAGGTACGAGGACTCAGGAACGAGGGAAAAGCAGGGGAAGGATGAGAAGGATATTGAAAATAAAGGCGCTGTCTTGCGCGGCAAGGGATGAGAATTGGGCAAAGGGGGGAAAGGACCCAAATATTTCTTCCCCCCCCGAGAGCCTCGGTCCCGGCTACAGTTTTTGGTCTTACCTTGATCCTTGAGTCTTGATCCTAGTTTTTTGAACCTTGTTCCTCGGTCCTTGATCCTTGGGCCTGTTGTTAAATCACCCTAGATTCTGAAGAGCGGTCTTGGTCTCTTCGGACCCGGGGAATTTGGGGCTCAGATCCAGCGCTTTCTTCAGCTCCTTTTTGGCATTCCCCTTGTCGCCATTCTTGAGATAGGCCATCCCCAGATGATACCGGATTGAGGGGTTATTGGGCGCCTTCTCGCTGGATTCCTGCAGGTAGGTGACGGCCCGGCTGTAAATGTTCTTCTTGTAATACACCCACCCCAGAGTGTCCGAGATGTTGGGGTCGTCGGGAACCATTTCTTTGGCCCCCTGGGCCAGGGTCAGAGCTTCATCCAGGTTCTCCCCCTTTTCAGCGTAGAGATAGGCCAGGTTGTTCGCCGCCGGGGGAAACTTGGGGTTGATCTTCAGCGATTTCAGGTAATGCTCTTTGGCCTGGTCCCGTTTCCCCTGGGAGTCATAGATCATCCCCAGATACATATGGGCGGGCAGGGAATCGGGACTCTTATCCAACGCGGCCTTGTATTCGGCGATGGCCTTGTCAACCTTCTGTTGCCGCATGAAGAACCCGCCCAGGGCGTTGTAGAACTCGGGGAGGTTGGGATTCAGCTCGATGGCCTTGAGGAAGCTGCCTTCCGCTTTATCCAGATCTTTTCCCATCTCGTAGAGGCCCCCCGCCAGGTTGTAGAGATATGGGTTCTTGGGAGAGGCCTGGATCTGCGCCTCGACCCGCTCGACGGCCTTCCTGTTTTCCTTCTGACTCACGTAATAGGAAACAATCAAGTAGAGGGGGTCCAGGTAATTCGGCTGGAGAGAGAGGGCCTTCTCCAAGTTGGCCAGCCCTTCCTTCCCCTTCTTCTGGGCCAGAAGGAGCCTGCCCATCTGGAAATATCCCGTCGGGTTCTGGGGATCGATCCGGATCGCTTCTTCGAAGGATTTGGAGGCCTTGTCCGCATCCCTTTTGTTCAGGTAGGCCAAACCCATGAGCATCCGGGCCTGGTAGGATCTCGGGTCATTCTTCAGGATCTGCTGGGCATCTTCCAAGGCCAGGTCAAAGGCCCCCGACCGCAGGTTGAGGTCCGCCTGCAGGAGTCTGGGATCGCTCCAGCCGGGATTGAGCTTGACGGCCTCTGCCAGAGCGGTCTTGGCCTGTTGGACGTCCTTGTTTCCCAGGTGGGCCAAGCCTAGAAAATAGTAGGCGGGAGCGGATTTGGGGTTTTCTTTGAGAAACACCTGGAGGTACTGGACGGCTTCGTTGAACTCCTTCTTGGCCAGGTGCAGCCGGCCTTTTAGAAGGCTGCCTTCGGGGCTCTTGGGGTTGATCTTGAGGATCTCCTCGATGACCGGAGCGGCCTTGTCGATATTGTTCTGAGCCAGGTAAACCTCCGCGATCTTGATCCGCGGCAGGGTATTCTTGGAGTCGACCGACCCCGCCTTCTGGTAAGCCTCGACGGCTTTGTCCGCTTTTCCCTGGACCAGGTAGAAATCCCCCAGATGAAGGAGGGAAGAGATCCTCTTGGGATCGAGCTCGATGGCCTTCTGGAATTGCTTCTCAGCATCATCCATGCGCTTCACGGAGGCATAGTAGTTCCCCAGGACGATCCAGGAATTGACTTCCTTGGGAGCGGTCTTGGCGACCTCCAATAACTGGGCCTCCGCCAAGTCCTGTTTTCCAGTCCTCTGGTAAAAGTCCGCCAGGGAGTACCGGGCCCGGACGGACTGCGGATCGACCTGGACCGCTTGTTTGAAGGTGTCCTCCGCCTGCGTCAAATCCTTCTTCTGGATGTACAGGTTGGCCAACTGGAGGTAGGATTCGATCTTCTTGGGGTCTTGCTGAATGGCTTTCTTCGCTTCGCCGATGGATGCCTCCAGGTTATTCTCCACCAGATAAACCGAGCTCATCAGCAGCAGCCCCGAGGGGTTATTAGGCTCTTTGGCCAGAGCTTTCTCCGCCTGTTCTCGGGCCTTCTTGGGGTCCCGGGCGAGAAGGTAGATGTTTCCCAGCTGGATCCGGGCATCCACCTGTTCCGGGTCCAGTTCCACGGCCTTCGTCAGGGTAGGGAAGGCCTCCCGGATCTGTCCGGACCGCAGGAAAGAGAGCCCCAGCTTATAGTGGCCTTTGGCATCATTGGGCGCCAATTTGAGAAAGTTCCGGTATTCGATGACCGCCTCTTTGAACTTGTTTTCGGCGAAATATTTCTCCCCTCGTCCCCAATGTCTCTCCTTCTTGGCCTCCTGCGTACATCCGGTCAGGATCAACACCCCCCCGCAGAGGAACAAAACCAAAACCAAGCGGAATAACTTTCCTGATTTGAGACTCATGGATACCCTCTTTTTTTTTGAATTTTAGTCCCTTAGAACGCAATCTTGCGCAAAATTGAAACCGCCGGAGACGATGTAGGGGCGGTTCGCGAACCGCCCTTACGGGTGCCGCCGCGGAGGAGCCAATCTTCCCGTGAGGAATCGCGGCAGAAAGCTGGGGTCTTTCTTGCAATTTTTATACCACAAGAGCGGGAAAATGAAAAGCGAACCTTCGAAGGGACTCCCCCAAAGTCCATCGCCGGACGGGCGGAATCCCTTCGCAAGATGAGAATGGACAGCGAGGAGAGAAATACAGGCTATTCGGCGCCGGCTCCGATCAGGGGCAGGACTTTGTCCACCCGGAAGTAGACCAAATACTCCTTCCCCTTCAATTGGGGATATTCTTTCCGGCGGATCTCCTCTATCTTCTGGCTGTCTTTTTCTTCCTTCACCTTCGTTAAAAAGAGCCTCACTCCTTTGAACTTATCTTCCTCTTCGGTGAATAGATAGGCTGCATGGGGGCTGGATTGCAGGTTCACATGGGTCAGCTTGTCGGGCATGATGAATGCGACCGTTCCTTCGTCGATGACGTGGGGCACCGTATAAAGGGCCACGTCCACTTTCCCGGTCGAGTCCGCTGTTGCCAAGACGCCGCGCCCTTTGGCGGTCTTGAAATATTCGTTGATCTTCACCTTCTCCTCCTGATTTGGATTCAACTCTTTAGGTTCTATTCTACCCCTGGCCCGGAAACATTGCACCTGGTTTTTAAAGAGTTTCGGTTAGAACTAAGACCTGTGCCGGTCGGAGCCAGGTGGGCCCTTTGCAGGAGTGACGTGCCGGGTCACCTCTGCGGCAAGAATCAAAACCTGAAACCCTAAACTCGAAACTTCTTCTTTTATTGCCTGCTCCTCGCCAGCGGGTTG
>PMCE01000504.1 GCA_003154025.1 Syntrophaceae bacterium | reverse complement strand
CGTCTTTAGAAAGCATTCTCACCCATAGGTTACGTTTATTGAAGCCCGCTCGCCATGCCTAACGTCAACGCTGAGCGCCGCGGACACTAAGATCCAGTCCTCTCGATTTATGCATCACGCAGGCGCTCCAGCGTATTGTTAGACGGCGGCCGAAATAATCGATCGCGGGGAGCCATAGAACGCGTTACATGATCCATGGTAGCCGGCAACTCAACCAAACCCATGCTCCGTCTCCCCCCCATGCGGGCGCTATGCCAAAGCCGATACCTGCCATTGCCACTCCTATGAGCTGCCATGTCATCACGATCGCCGCAAGAAAAACGACCCTGGTTCCCAGCAGAGTGCCGACAACCCACCGGCACCACGACGCCCCACCGGCGCACGATGGCCTCCCGCCTCATCGCGGCCCCCTCGGGGGGCATGATCCCGTAGCGCCGGCCGATCACGTCGAGTCCGGCGCGCTCCACGCCCGCCCGCTGGTCAGTGTCGCGCGCCTTGTGTCCGTCGTGGCGCCGAGCCATTCGGCGGAGCGGCACGGGCCTGCCACGATCACCAGAGCGATTGGCTGATCACGCCTCCGTGCATGGTCTGAGCATTGGAAGCGCTGAGGATGGTCACCATCGCCGAAAAATCACGCCAAGTTTTCTGGATCTGCCGCCAGTGGTCCTCGGTCCCTGCCGGGGACTCGTAGATTTCGTTCAGCACGGAGCGCGTGTCGCCGGTTGGCGCCGAGGTGGGATCGAGCGGGTTCTTCAACTCCGGCCCCTGGGAGAAATCGTAACTAAGGAGCGCTTTGGGTCCCTGCCGAAGGTGCCCCTCGGCCATCGACGAGCCATGGCTCGCCACCAAGCGATCCACTTCCGCCACTTTGTCCGGGGTAACGACGAAGGTGATGAGCAACTGAATTTTTCCTTTGTGCGCCACTGTCCTCACTCCTTTCGGTGTTGTCTTCGGTTAGAGGATTTTTGATAAGAATTCGCTAAGGTTATCCATTTACATTTCGCCCAGGTGGGTAAGAAAGGTTACTTACGTTTTGGCCTGCACACGGCTCAGAACATCTAGCATCGCCGGAGAAACATCAGTATGGTGATGGATTATCTTCCACCCCGCCGCTTCCGGACGGTAGATGTTCGTGACGCGATGCTCGATCGTGACCCGCTGTCCGGCAAACTTAAACTGTCCGCGCTCGACACCCAGTTCGTAGGCCACATCTCCGGCGACCTGAACAATCTGATCACCCAATTTAACGCGCCCCTCTGAGGCGAGCCGGGCTACTTGCGCGAATGATTCTCGAACTTTGTCCCACCCGACCTCCCGACCGCCGATCGGCTGCATGGCCGTTACGGCCGCGCTGTGCGACCAGATGTCTGGCAAGGGACCGGCATCCCCATTGACCATGCGGTTCGGTGCTGCGTAGAATTGTTCTGATGCTTTGCGAACTGCGTCTTCTGTTGACATGGGCTATTCTCCTTGGCTAATGTTTATTGCTTAACTAATCTGAAGATAGATCCGGCCTTTCGTCTCATAAGCACTCACCTCTTCTCTTCGACCATAATAGGTGTTCGTCAGTGATAGATGAATCAAAACAAAAAGGCCGAGTTTGCCAAAATTCACCCATCGGCAGCTCGGCCATCTCTTGAGAGACCCGCCGTTTTCCCTCCTCTTCTCACGGAGGGTTTAGCTTTTCGATGGGAATAATTATCTTAATATTGGAAGTATGCNNAAATGAAATTGCGCCAGAGGGTGTCTTCCTGTGTCTTAATGTCAGGAACAGGATTATTAGGAACCCCAATATATTGGGGATAGCCTTCATCTAACAAAACTTGCGAGATCGTGCCATGATCACAAATTGAGAACTTGCCCACATTTTTGCATAGATGTTCTTGATTTCCTCTATTTTCCCCCCCGCCAATATTCAAACACGATAGCAGAACTGCATTTGTCATTTGTGGAATGTTCAAGATGCTGAAGACGAAACGCCGATGGAGGGCCCTCCTGGGTACGTGGACACAGAGCCATTGCCCGAATTCCACCACCCGCTTCTGGTGGCAGGAAGGTCTCTACGGCAAGTCCGGGCTCCACTCATTTGTTTTTCAGTAAGCAGGGACCATACCGCCAATCGCCGACTTCCTGACGGCGGAAACTTCCTCGGCGGCCCGCGCGGCCATAAAGCGGCTGTCGCTGGCCAGCGTCACGAACTGATAGCCGGCCTCGATCATCTTGAGCGCGTACCCCGACGTCGCGTTGTGGATCCCTGCGACCACGCCGTGACGCTTGCATGCCGCCACGATCTTCTGCTGGGCCTCCACCACCGGAGGATCCGTCTGGTCGAGACGGGGCTTGCAGCCCAGGGCCAGGCTGAGGTCGCTCGGCCCAACGTAAACCCCGTCCACGCCGGGCGTGCTGAGGATTTCATCGAGGTTCTTCAGCGCCTCCGCCGTCTCGATCATGGGCATCACGACAAGCTGGTCGTTGGCGTGGTCCGCATAATCTGCGCCGGCGTAGATGGACGCACGTACGGGGCCGAAGCTCCGATAGCCGCGAGGCGGGTACTTGCAGGCGCGGACCAAGGCCTCGGCCTCCACGCGACTGTTGATCATCGGGCAAATGATGCCGTAGGCGCCGGCATCGAGGATCTTCATCACAGGGGCGGGATCGTTCCAGGGCACGCGCGCGAGCGGCACCACCGGTGTGGTCGAAATGGCCGCAAGCATGCCGGCGGCTGCCTGATAGTCGATCACTCCGTGCTGCATGTCGATGACGAGGGAGTCGAATCCCTGATGCGCCATCACCTCGGCGGAGAAGGCGCTCGGAATGGACAGCCAGCCGCTCACAGCGGCCCCTCCTCGAGCCCAGAGTTTTTTTAGTGTGTTCTCTCTCATTTGCCCTCCTTTGCACGTCAAAGTTGGACCGGCTGATTTCTGGCCGGCAATTGCTAAGAACTCGCCTTGGGGTGAGATGAATATACAAAAAGGGGAATTGTGCGTCAAGGAATTTCAGCACAACATTTTGGGTTCGGTCGGGGGCCTTTTCAGCGGCGGGGGGGATTTGGGGGTAGAAATGAGGAGGAGCGGCTTTCAACGATTATAAGGAAGCCGTTTTGGAAAAGGGAAAGCGGAAGCCGGGATTGTTCCTGGGCCTATTTATTCCGATGAAGCACTCCAATTTTTTAAGAATTTCCCCTACTCTCCTTAAGTATATCGAGGGGCTCCAACTTCAATCTCGTTATCTCCAAAATCGGTTGGCCGGTGTGAAACTGGCGTCGATAGTGTGGTTGGACATCACGTTCCCGAACAAATAGCTGCTCGTATTTCCGATTGATACCCCGTCCACTTTTACATCAGCTATCCGGTAGCCCAGGTTCGGCGTGATCCTAAAGGCCTGACTGGCCCCCAAACCGACCGCGACTGCTCCGGCGGGAGAGATGGATCCATTGGCCCCTGCCCGGGCTGTGATCGTGCTTCTTTGGATATTGAAGGTTGCGGTGACCGAGGTGTTGGAATTCCTCGTAATCGTGCAAGGTAACAAGGTCCCCGAACAACCTCCGGACCATCCAGCGAAGACCGAATTTGCATCCGGGGTGGCAGTAAGGGTTACCACAGTCCCACCGGTGAACGTGCTTCCGGCAGGATTCACACTGACCGTGCCATTTCCGTTCCCCGCCTTGGCAACGGTAAGGGAGTATGGCGAGACTGCCGACTGACTCACGGTCAGAATTTTACCGGCCACGGTAACGGTTCCGGTCCTGGAGGTACCGTCCGAGTTGGACAAAACCGAATAATTGACTGTTCCATTCCCCGCACCTGAACTGTTTGAGGTGATGATCAGCCAGGAGACATTTCTTTTCGCGGTCCAAGCGCAGCCCGCCTGAGTTATAACCCCGACGGTCCCCGCTCCCCCCGTGGAATTGAAGGAGTTTGCAGTGGGGGAGAGGGAAAAGGTACAGAGGGATGGAGGAGCATACACCACTTCATTCGAGTATCCGCTTTCCTGGCTGGATTTGTCGTATTCAGTGACGGCAAAATAGTAGGCCATTCCTTCGGAGAGGTTCGTGACGGTGCAGGATGTCTGTTTACCCGCATCGACCACCGTCGGATAACTTCCACTCGCGTTCCCATAATATACTTTGTAACCGGCGATGTTCGGATCGGTACTGGCATCCCAAGCCAAAGTAACCTGGGCGGCATGGGCCTTCGAGGCAGGCGGACAAAAAAGAATGAAGGCCACAAGAAGAATAAAATGGGAAGATCTGAAATGCGCTCTCAATGCAATAAAAAAAACAGCCTTTCGTAAACCCATTAGTCTGTTAATCCTCGCTAAGCACGGCTGAAATGATTAACCAGTCTAGCCGCCGATTCCGAGTGTTCCCGAACCCACCACCATGCTCTTTCTTGGAACTGGATTGATTGGATTGGTAGCATACGGGAGGAGGAAATCCTTTAAGAAGTAAATATGATATTTATTCTGAAGAGGGAAAAGGCAGGGTTATTTTGACTCTGCCTTTTTTTATTATCCATTTACCATTTCTAATCGTAATCATCACTTTTCAATCAATTGTTTCCAAGGTGAATTTGAAAAGGTCTAATGCGAAGAGGGAGAGAGTACGATGAAAGAATAGCAGGCTAGAAAATGTTGTCAAGCCTTTTGGGGTGCACGGAAGGGTAATAAGGGTATTCGTGATAAAAAGGAAGGTACGCTAATAATAATGGGTGCTCTGGGCGGCTTCCCAGGCTTTCTCTTCTGGGCCTTGCATCCTTTCGGGGGTTCTGCTAAAGTTCGCCCAATTACGGCGTAAATGGGAGCAGTTCCTTACCTAAATCTGGAGGCAGGGAAATGCCAAATTCATGAGGCCCCATTTCTGAAAAGTAGTGGGGTTTTTTGTTAACCGCTTATCTCAAATTTAATTTTCTCTCAATTAATTTCTCAGATGGTAAACCCCGAAGCCAAAAAGATGTCAAGGCCATAATTTAGGCCGATTTTGCCTCCCCCTCGCATTAATTTCTGGGAACAAGACTCAACGAAGACATAATATATTGGGGGTGGCACCGGACTATCAATGAACTACCCCGAAGAGATTACATTACGATTACGTGCCAAACCCGATACCGCCCAATTTCCCCAAAAAAGTGTATGAATGGTTTTGATCTCCGCTATTTTTATGATCGAAGAAAGTCCCCGAGGTACCTTCACGCACTTTGAAAAATTCGGGAACAAAGGCAGAGTCATGTTGACCCTGCCTCCGTTCTTCTTCCACATACCAAATCATAAGGCCCGCATAACTGTATCAGAAGCACTGCCTGGAATGAGATAATCAGCCCCCTTGCTGACTTTCTGCAAATACTCCTGGTCCAGAAGAAGCTGATTCCCAACCTTCTCCAATGCTGCCAAATCCGCGTAATCACAGAACCAGCGTATTGTCCCATATTCCCCGAAATAATCCATGTAAACGCTTACCTTAATCTTATATTTTTTGTTTACGAATTCAGTCACCTCCTTTGCCCACTGTACTGATTGGAGGAATTGTCCCGGATTAATCCGTGCACCTCTTGTCCATCTAATCATATTCGTAGCCTCCTTTCGAGAGCGAGTTAGTCTCCCTTCCGCATCTTTTCCAATCCTGCGTGTTCTTGGGTTAAGTGAACAGGAAGGAAATCCTTCAAAGAGGGCACTGAGGCCCCCTTAGAGGATTAATATTCGCACCTTTTGGAAACTCCTTCCCGTGACTTTTCCCAGAAGGTTTTGAATTCAGGTAAGTAAGGCTATAAATTTTGGTGGCCTGATTTAAAAAGGGCGAAACAGGCTGACACCCCCAAAGGGAAATCTTAAGCCCTTCGGGGGCTTTACTTGATCATCTTTGGGCAACCCCTTTTCATCGTTTACTCCCGATGGGTAAGGGTTAAGTTGAAGGGTTCTTATTGAACGAGGGATAGTCTACCCGCCAATGGTAGCAGGCCTGCTAATTCTGTCAAGTGGAATTGTATCCGGTCAAAACGCCAAATTCTTAACGCTGGTGCAGGCAGGAATACCATATATTGGGAGCCCCTTGGGGCCGCTAAAAGTGCAGGCTACGTGCTAATCTTCGCACTTGATCAAGATTTTCGAGATAAAAAGTATATCCAAACCCCCATTGCCAATTGAAACCTACACTGTTTGACAAAATCTTTCCACCGAAGATTTCAGGAAGTACTTCCTAAGACCGACCAGAGTCCGCCCTGAAGCTTTTCCGCAAAGCTACGACCTGCGACCACCCCCCATGACTCCGAATCAACCCTCCCCCCGTTAACTGGAAAATCTTGCTTCCGCCCCAGGGCGGTGGTCTGTCACCCATAAGCCGGGGTGGGCTCAAAAGGGGAGGCCAGAAATTTCTCCTCAAGGCCGCAGGACGACCCGCCCGAGAATCTCGTTTCTCTTCAGTCGGGCATGCACCTCGTTGACCCGCTCCAGGGGCATGATTTCACTCACCAAGGGCCTGATCTTTTTGGCCGCCACCAGGTCGATCACCTCTTCCATGTCCCGAAGCCGGCAAGCCCTTGAGCCGATGATCCGGAATTCTCCCCGCATGATGACCGCCGGGAAAATGGAAAAGGGTTGGTCGAAGCTGTACCCGACCAGGACCAGCTTTCCCCCTTTTTTCAAAAAGCCCAGGGAAGAATGGATGGTTTCATTTTTTCCCACCAAATCCAAAACCGTGTCGACCCCTCGCCCCTGGGTATAGGAAAGAATCGAAGCCTCCAGCTCTTTCCCCGCGGCCTGAAAAGTTTCTTCCGCCCCCATGGTCTTGGCCATGGCCAGTCTCTTTTCCTCCAGGTCCACGGAAAGAACCCGGGCCCCCAATAGCTTTCCGATCTGGACCGCCTGGAGTCCCAAACCTCCGGCCCCGATGATGGCCAGGGTTTCTCCGGCCTGCAGCTGGGCCTGTTCCCGCAAGGCATGCAGCGGCGTGGCCATCGCATCCGCCAGGATCGCGGCTTCTTCGAAAGAAACGCCGGAGGGAATGGGGAAGGCATGGGTGGCCGGAACTTTGGTATACTCCGCATACCCCCCGTCCCACTGAAACCCGATCCGGGCGCGGAGGTTCACGCATAAATTCTCTCTCTGCTGCAGGCAATATTCGCACTTCCCGCAGTTCAGATAAAAGTAAAGGCTCACCCGGTCGCCCTCGCGAAAATTCTTCACCTCATTTCCCAGGGCCGCAACCTCCCCCGCCACCTCATGCCCCAGAATCCGGGGCAGAGTTACATCCGGGGTCAACCCGGAGGCGATTTTGACGTCCGTATAACAGACCCCGCACCCTTTCACTTTGATCAACAGTTCCCCGGGGCCGATGGAAGGCCGCGGCACTTCGGACAGCAGGAAAGGCTGGTGAAATTCTCTCAGAACCATCGCTTTCATGTTTCCTCCCGAAATGCCTAAAATTCAAATACCCTTCGCCTTTACTGACACTAACCACTGACACTGACACTGTATTTAACGCCCCTCCAGTGTCCGGTCGATCAGTTCGACGACCCCCCGGAGAGCGTCGAAGACCTTGTTCCTCTCCCGCATGAGCCGGGTCATGAGGAGTTTACGTTGAGCGCTTCCCGCAGGATAGTTTACGTAGTCCTTGACCGACTCCAATACCGGGATCGGCTTGCTGAGGGCCGAAAGGCCGTAGGTGTCCTGCCCATACTTCCCCTTCACCGTGCTGACCACCGGCGTGAGGATCCGGCTGGTCTGCATCAGGCATTCGTTGACCTCCAGAATGGTCTTCATCTTCTTGGCCGGTTTATCCTTGGCCAGTTTGTCGGTCAACTGGCGCAGCTTCAAAGCCCTCTGCCGGTAGGCCTTGGCCCACTTGATCTCCCGGCTCAGGTCGAAATTTTCCCCGGCGAGTTTCTGCAGCTCCTGCAAACGGCTGATGATCTCATCGGCGGAGAAGACATACTCGAAGGGGAGAAGGACGCTGTCGGCCAGATGCAGGGCATAGGCCAGGTACATCCGCGCATCGCTCACCAGGTTATCCGGGTCCATCTTGTCCCACGTATCCTTGGCGCTGTGATACCACCAGCCCAGGGTGGCTCCATGCCATTCCTTTTTCCTCTCCGGCGTCGGGTTGTGTCTCCCGTTGATGCTGGGGACCCCGACCCCGAAGAAAGACTGATCTCCGGTCCGCGCCACACGCTGGTACTCCGTAATCTTTTCGCCCAGAATTTCTTTCACCACCTTCTGGTGGAATCGAAAGACCTGGGGGGAGGTGGTGGCCGTGAAGATCTCCGCGTCTTTCANNACCCAGACGTTGTGGTGGAACTTCTTGCGGTTGGCCCACAGGACCCGGGTCAGCTCCAGCTTCACCGCGCTGCCGACGGCGTTGCAGGTGACCCCTCCCCCCCAGGCATCATAATGCCCGCCCACCAGGACGAATTTCTTCGAAGCGCCGCTTCCCGGGATGATGATATGGGGAAGAAGGATGGTTCCCCACTTCCGGTCGGCCTTGGCGGTGAGGCGGACCCGCACGGTTCCCTGCTTGCAGAGCTCCCGCAGCCTCTCTCCGCCGGCCCGGGTGATCCCTACGGCCGGCAGGGTCGGCATCAGGTGAAAATCTTCGTCCGTCGGGTTTCCCCAGATGGCCTTCACCGTTCCCAGGGGAAGACTGTCGTGCTCGGGCAGGCCCCAGTTCATCATGAGCAGCCCGAGGGCCCCTTTGGCCGTGGCGATCCTCAGCTTCTCCGGCCGGGGAGGCGNNTCGAGCCCGCCCTGCCCCGCGTAGACCACCTCCCCTTCCAGTCCCTCGTCCCCGGTGGATCGGATCTGGGCAAAAGCCGTGCAGGCGACTTTCCTGGACTCGGGCGACAGCACCTCCAGCCTGCTCTCCCGGGGAAAACTGACATAGGCGTCGATCTCGTGAACGGTGACCGGGATCCGATCCCCTTCCAGGACCTCCTTAAAATAAGCCACGGTCTTCTTTTCCTCTTCGCTTCCCGAGAGGCGTTCCGGGGCGAGATCGGTCATCCGGCGAACGTGCTCAAGCAGACGATCCTTACTAATGGATTTCAGGTATTCTTCGTACATGGTTTCCTCCTTTTTAAAAAATGACTCGTAGCTCATAACATTTTAGCTCATAGCAATTTGGCTCATAGCTCATGGGAAAAACGGATTGTCTTAGGCTATGAGCAATGAGCTATCAGCTATGAGCTATTTGGGATATGCGTAAGTCCCTTTACTGTGAGTGATCCCCATGCGCACGCAGGTTTCGGCCATGCGCACCGCCGCCCACCCGGGGTCCACCACCGGAACGGGGACTCGTTTCATGAGCTCTTCGGAAATCCCGAAAAACCCCATGCAGGTGGTGACGATCCCGTCCGCCCCATCCTCTCTCACCATCGTTTGAATCAGGCGGGTTAAGGTATCCAGCAGCCCCTCCAGGTTCTTGCGCAGGTCGAGAACCGGTATATCCACGGCCCGCACTCCGGCCAAATAAGGATGCAGCTTCAGGTTCCAAATCCTCTGTTCCACCAGCTTGATGTTCTTGGAAAGGGGAGTGATCACCCCAAAGCGGTATCCGATCGTGGAGGCGATCACGCAGGAGGACTGGAGGGGGCCTGCCACCGGGATCCGGACCGCCTCCCGGCAGGCCACCAATCCCGGGTCTCCTCCACACCAGGGAATCAGCGCATGGTAGCCTTCCTTCTCCAGCCGGACGGCCTGTTTGACGATCTCCACCGAAGCTTCCTCGTGCTCCATCTGGGACTCGATGGCCGCCGGGCCGATATCATTTTTAATCACGTCCACGGAAGTGCCAGGATTGCAAACCCTGAGCAGGTGCTTCTTCCGGGCTTCCATCTCTTCTTTCGGCATCCCCACGTTGGGGACGATGACCGCGATTTTGATTTTTTCCATGATTTTTCTCTTGCTCTTTCGACGGGCGGGTAGGGGCGATTCATGAACCTCCCCTACAAAACAGCTCGATCCATTTTCAAACCAACGCGAAGGGACACCGGACCCAGTGCCCGCTTTC
>PMCE01000336.1 GCA_003154025.1 Syntrophaceae bacterium | reverse complement strand
TGGCAACGACCGGTTACCGGCACGGCTTCCTAATGCTGAAGCCATGTATCCATGTATCCACGGATACTTATATTAAAACCCAAAAGGATTGTCAAGCCCTTTCTGACTCGCAGGGTATGGGTCGGGTACTCTTCAAACAATTAGACTTTTGCATGTCTTTTGCGCTAATATAGTAACATCCGGTGATTTTTTGGGTTGATCTTTCCACCGAAAAATAAGAAGGAGGATTGTAAGGATGAAACCAGCGGCAGGGTATTTGAGAAAACTTCTCCGGGTTGATCTCAGCGCAGGACAGGCAAAGGACGAGGTCTTGGGGGAGGCATTGATAGAAAAATATGTGGGCGGCACCGGGATCGGGGCAAAAATTCTCTATGATGAAGTTCCCCCGGGAGTGGAGTGGAACGACCCGAAGAACCGCCTGATCCTTTTTTCCGGGCCCCTGGGCGCGACCCGGATTTCGGGGACGGGAACTTTTTCCGTGATCACCAAAGGCCCCATGACCAACATGGCCGGGTGTTCTCAGGCAAACGGTCTCTTTGGCGCCTACCTGAAGCTGGCAGGGTTTGATGGAATCGTGGTGCAGGGGGCTGCCTCTCACCTGATTTACCTTTATATCCATGACGGAAAAGCAGAAATCCGGGATGCCCGGCACCTGCAGGGCAAGGGAACCTTTGAGACCGAGGAGATTCTTCGCAAAGAGCTGGGGCTGGGCTTCCGGGGGAGCGTCCAGTCTATCGGCCCGGCGGGAGAGAACCTGATCCGCTTCGCCATGATTTCCGGAGACGGGGGCCATGTGGTGGCCCACAACGGTATGGGCGCGGTCATGGGTTCAAAGCGCCTGAAGGCCATTGTCGCGGCCCGGGGAAAGGCCGAGTTCCCGGTGGCAGACAAGCCGGCCATGGAAAGACTGATCGGGGAATTGCACGAGGATGCCAAGACCAAAGGGTCGAAGCGGATTTACGAGTGGGGAACGGGAGGAGGATTCTCCGGAGCCGCTCTGGGAGGATGGCTTCCGATTAAAAATTATACGACCGGAATCTTCCCGGAGCATGCGAAACTGGACGGCCAGTACATCCGGACCCATTTCAAGATGAAGGACAACCCTTGCTGGGCCTGTCAGCTGAAACACTGCAAACTCTGTGAAGTCACGGAAGGTCCTTACAAGGGATTCAAGGGAGAAGAACCGGAATACGAAGGCCTGGCCGCATGGGGGTCGGTGATCGGCAACGCCGACCCAGGGGCTACGGTGATGCTCAACTGGTTCAACGACGAGATGGGCATGGACTTGAACGAAGCCGGATGGGTCGTCGGCTGGACCATGGAGTGCTATGAGAAGGGGGTCTTCACCCAGAAAGACCTGGGCGGCCTGGACCTGAAATGGGGCAACGTGGAAGCGGCCAAGGAACTCCTGAAGCAGATCGCCCACCGCCAGGGGATCGGAAGCCTTCTGGCCGAAGGAGTCAAGAGAGCCTCCGAGAAAACCGGGGGGGAGGCCGCCAAGTGGGCCATCTATACCCATACCGGAGCCGCTCCCCGGGGCCACGATCATCGCGGGCGCTGGTGCGAGATGCTGGATACCTGCACTTCCAACACCGGCACCATCGAAGCCACGCGGGGTGGGGTCTATCCGGAGCGGATGGGCCTTCCCCCGGTCTTCGATAAGTTTTCTCCCTGGGAAGTGGCGGCGGTCAATGCCAAGGAGAACGGCTGGCTGCAGTTCGTGGATTGCCTGGGGATCTGCGCCTTCTGCTGCCCGAACCGCGAACTCACCGTAAAGGCCGCCAACGCCGTCATGGGAGGGAACCTGGACCTGAAGAGCGCCACCCACATCGGCCTGAGGATTGTCAATCTCCTCAGGGTCTTCAACTTCCGCCACGGGTTGAAGCCCGAGAACGAAAGGCCCTCTTTCCGGTACAGCGAAACGCCGAAGGACGGCCCGGTCAAGGGAAGGGTAGTCCAGCCTCATTTCGATTTCATGGTCCGCATTTACCGCGAGTTGATGGGCTGGGAGCCGGACACGGGAAGACCGCTCCCGCAGACGCTGAAGTCGGTGGGATTGGAAGAGTTGATCGAGAAATTCTAAAGAAAATTCCAAATTCCAAGCACTAAACAAATTCCAATGGCCGAAATTCAAGATTCAAAACCATCATGAAACGTTTCGGTCATTGGAATTTTGTATTTCAGAAGCTTATTCGGGATTTGGTGCTTGGTATTTGGGATTTCCCGATTATTTTCCTCGAAGGCTAGGGGAGATACTTAGGACAATGTCTTCCACGAAGGTGAGACTGGAATTCTGGATGGCCGACCGTCTGGGTTTTAATCATCCCGGACCCGTTATCCTGGAAGAGCCATTAGAAGCCGATGAATCCATACGCGTCCTTTTGACCCGCCTGGTGGGCAGGTTCGACCACTTCGCCGAAAACTTGTTCGACCCCGAGACTCAAACCCTCTCCAGCGAAGTAACCTTGGTGTTCAACAGCCACATCGACCTGCCTCAGGGGATGGATACCAAACTGAAGGCGGGCGACCGGATCTTGTTCCTGCCGATTTTGGCAGGAGGCTGAATCATAAGCGCCAAACTCCAATTCCCAAATCCCAATTAACCTCGGGGTCAAACCTTCAAAATTCAAANNGCGTGTTCTTCTGACCAGAAGAAGATCGACCTTCGTCAGAAGGCGTCGATGATACTGGGATCTTTCACCTGGGGCAGATCCACGAAGGGCAAAAAGACCAGAGGGTCTGCCGGCCCTTCCAGGATTCGGTTATTCAGCTCGCTATCCAACTCAAGAGTGATCGGACGGCGGCAATGTCCGCATTCCGTGCGGATGGTGCAGGATAAGAGGGCCTCTCTGAATCGCCCTTGCACGAAGGGCGTCGCTATGGCGTCGATCGCTCAAGCCGCGTTTATCCGCTCCCCCGTGCTGAAAGAAATTTTGTGCGGGGTTTCATCCGCCGTCACAGGATATGCCCAGGCAACCGATCCCTGTTTGTTTCGGTACAGAAAAGTTAGGTTCTTCTCCAACTCCTCCAAAATGGAATTCACCCCCGCCAAAGGCAAATCCAAGCGCCGGGAGATGAATTCCGGCGATAACGGCGCTCCTTTTTGGGGAAGTTCTTTTACCACGAAGTTCCGGACGAGATGGTGGGACTCAGACATGAATTCGAGCCTGGCTTTAATCAGGGGCACTCTCCCGGCTAACCCCTGTTCCCATGCTTTACGGGAAACCGTCGTGATCCCCCGTTCTTTCCCGATCAAGACCTGTTCTTCCATATGAATGATCCCGTTCTTTCTCCAAGGCAAAAACCTTGGACCTGTAACCTGAAACCCGAAACGCTATTCGGTTGTCTTTTTCCACCGGCCCCAGATGAAGTAGAGCAGCAAAACCAGGGAAAAAGCGAGGAGGCCGAGGGCGATGGGCCGGTTGAAGAATATCATCGGGTCCTTGGCGGATAGGATCAGGGCTTGACGCAAAGATTGTTCAAAGAGCGGCCCAAGGACCAGAGCCAGGATAAAGGGGGCCAGCTCATAATCCCTCTTGCGCAATAAATATCCCAAGAGGCCAAACCCGACCATGACCCACACGTCAAAGACATTCAAATTGGTAGAGTAGGTGCCGACCACACAGAGCAAGAGAATCAGTGGGAAAAGGGTTCGGTAGGGAATCCTGAGCAATTGGACCCAAATCCCGATCAAGGGCATGTTCAGGATGAGCAGCATGACGTTGCCCACGTAAAAACTGGCGATCACTCCCCAGTAGATTTCCGGGTGCCGGGTGATGAGCATTGGCCCGGGCTGGACCCCATGGATGATCAAAGCCCCCATTAACAACGCCGTAACCGGGTTGCAGGGAAGGCCCAAGGATAAAAGCGGGATCATCGCCCCGGCTACCGCCGAGTTATTGGCCGATTCAGGACCGGCCACTCCCTCAATCACTCCCGTGCCGAATTTCTCCGGATAGGGGGAGAGCCTTCGTTCCATCCCGTAGGAAATAAAAGAAGCGGTTACATTCCCGGCGCCGGGAAGCAGTCCCAAGACAAAGCCCAAAAAGCTTCCGCGCAGAATCGGCAGGGCGGAATCATGCAGGTCCTTCCGGTTGGGCCAGATTCCCTTAACCTTGGTGGTGAAGATTTCCCGATGCTCCATCGACTCCATGTTCAGCAAAATTTCGGATACCCCGAACATTCCCATGACCACCGCTACTAAATCCGCTCCGTTCATCAGATTCACATACCCAAAGGTGAACCTCTGCGCTCCGTACACGAAGTCGAGCCCGATGCAGGAGACGAACAACCCAAGGGCCAGCATGGTCAGGGCCTTCAACGCTGACCCGCCCACCATGAACATAGTGGCTACAAATCCAAGGCTCATGATGGCAAAATATTCCGGGGGGCCGAATTGAAGGGCGGCCACGACCAGGATCGGAGAAAGAAGGTTCAGCCCTACGGCACTGATGGTGCCTGCCACGAAGGACCCGATGGCCGCGATCCCCAAGGCCGCCCCGGCCCTCCCCTGCCGGGCCATCTGGTATCCATCCAGGCAGGTAACCACGGACGCAGCCTCTCCAGGGATATTGACCAGGACGGAAGTAGTCGAGCCTCCGTACATGGACCCATAGAAAATCCCCGAAAGCATGATGATCGAGGCCGTAGGATCAAGCTTGTAGGTTACGGGAAGCAGCATGGAAAGAGTCGCCAACGGACCGATCCCCGGAAGGACCCCGATCAAGGTTCCCACCAGGCATCCGACTAAACAGTAGAACAAATTTCCCGGCGTGAGGGCGACCGAAAAGCCCAACTGCATGTTATGGAAGATATCCATTTTTCAGAAACCAAGAAGGCCTTTAGGCAGGCTGACTTGCAGGAAATGGTTGAAGAGCCAGTATACCAGCACGCAACAGCCCAGGGAGGTGGAAATCACCGTGACCCATTTCTGGGGTTCAATGACCCGGAGCATGAAGGCGGTGATGATGATGGAGGTGATCAAAAATCCCAGGATCGGCAGCAGATAGGCCATGGCACAGAGGCCCACCAGGATGGACACGATCCGCCTCGTGCCCGCCCGATCTGGCCAGAATCTCTCTCGCCCGTCTTTCTCGGTTCTTTTGGACCACCCAGAGAGGAACATCAAAAGGCCGGATATTCCGATGAGCACTCCGGCCAAGAAAGGGATAAACCCGGCGATCGGGCCGGAAGCGGAATCCCATACTTTGAGCCGCATGGATTCGACACCGATACCGATCGCCAGAAAGATCCAGAAGAGGTTGTAAACCTGTTCGTACGAGCGCATGAACTCTTATTCTCACCCCCCGGTTGTCGAGGAGATGACTTTGCCCCGGGAAATCACCGTCCCGACCTTTTTCAAGGCCCGGATATCTTTCAGGGGGTTCCCCCGGACGGCCACGATATCCGCAAATTTTCCGGGCTCCAGAGTTCCCACGCTCCCCTCGATGCCCAACACCGTCGCCGCGTTTCGGGTCACCGCGGCCAGGGCCTGACTTTCCGACGCTCCGAATCCGACAATGTACTCCAGTTCCTTGGCGAGCTCCCCATGCATACCGTCCGTTCCGGCCGCGAATTTCACTCCGCTGCGAATGATAACCTCCATCCTTTGGGCTACCTCCTCCCGATCTTTGCGGAAGGCTTCGGCGATTTCCACGGGCAAGGTCCGGATCCTCTCCTCGGTGAAAAAGGGGCTGGGGGTCAAATCCAGCCAGCGGTCTGATTTCAACAGGAGCTCAATCTCCCGGTCAGTCAGGAAATATCCGTGTTCGAAGCAATCCAGACCGGCGTCGAGGCAGGTTTCAAAGCCCTTGCCACCGATGCAATGGGCCACGGTCCGCAAACCGGACCGGTGGGCTTCCTCGATGGCCACCGAGATCTCCTCTGCCGAGGGGAAACAAACCAGCTCCGGCCCGTTGCGGACGGTCCCGGTGATGAAAAGCTTGATGACGTCAGCCCCGGCCTTTACATTTTCTCTTACCGCACGACGCACCGCATCCGGGCCGTCAAAAGCATATCCCACCATGCCATGGCCGTGGGTCGCGCGAATCCCCCGGGTCGCCACCACCAGCCGCGGGCCCAAAAGCTTCCCCGACTCAACGGCTTTCTTGCAGGCCGCATCCAGGAAATTTCGGTCGCCCAAAGAGCGCGCCGTCGTAACCCCGGCTTTCAAATCCGCCGCCAGATTATTCACCGCCCTGAGAGTCTGCTCCACATCACTGTCATTCAGCCGGGCCGGCCAGTTCTCCTGGGTCGGGTCCATGGAAACATGGCAGTGGCAATCGATCAACCCCGGGATCAAAACCTGATCCTTGCAGTCGATCACCCGAAGACCGGCCGGAGCGCCGACCTCCTTCTCCGGCCCCACGGCGGTAATCCGATCGCCTTCGACCAGNNATCCTTTCGTTTCGTGAATGGGAGGCGTAGGGGCGGGTCTGAAACCCGACTCTACATCGAAAAATGAGACCGGAAGGCAACTGCGTAGGGGCAGCTCATGAACCCTCCTGCGAGAACGAACCCGAAGTCTCTCCGGGTCAGCCACGAATGACCCCTACTGGGGTTGGATTCCCAGCTCTTTGAGAAGAGCACCATAGCGCTCCGATTCTTCTTGGAAGTACTTCAGGAAGTCCTTGTGGTTTCGGTAAAATGGGAAGCCTCCCGCTTTGCGGAAATCTTTTTGAAACTCCGGGTCGTTGTAAGCTTTGGTAAAGACCCCTTCGAGGTAATCGATGATCTCCTGAGGAGTTCCCGGGGGAACCGAGACCCCCCGCCACATGAGCTGGACCGCTG
>PMCE01000332.1:10830-19103 GCA_003154025.1 Syntrophaceae bacterium | reverse complement strand
TTGACTTTCAACATAGAGGCATGACGGATAAACAGCAATGGCGAAATACAGAGCGTTCATTCAATTATGAGACCTTTAATAAAATCCGTTTAAATAATCAAAAAAGGTTGCTCGCCATCCTTATTAGACACGGGTGAAGCCCAATCCCGCGCGGAGTGGGGCAGATGGGTTTTCACGGAACCATCAAAATTCATGGGAGGAGATATGTCCGGCAGATTTAATGACCTGATGGAGAGCACTTTTAAAATAAAAGAGAACGAGGGCCAGGACAAAGTTGTTAGCCTCAGGGAGGCCATTGCGCTGAATATAAAGCCGGGCGCCGAAATACACATGGCCACCACGCACTGTTGTTCCGGCGCCGCCATTCTGGAGATTGCCCGGCAGTTTTATGGAAGGAAACCCGACTTCACCCTGATTATGCGGGGGATTCGTGATACCGCGACAATTCTTCTCCATCTGGGGCTGGTCAAGAAGGTCATTACTTCCTTCTCCGGAAACGTTTATCCCTGGTATAGCCCCAATCCCGTATGCCAGAAGGCCTACGTCAATAAAGAGGTGGAGCTTGAAGACTGGTCGATTCTTACCTTTCCCCTTAGGCTCATGGCCGGAGCCTTGGGAGTTGAAGTTATGCCTACCACTTCTCTCATCGGAAGCTCCATGGCCGAAAAGAACAAAGAATCCTTCAAAGTGATCGATGACCCGTTCGGCAGCGGGAAAAAGATCGGCCTCCTGAAAAAATTGAACCCTGGAATTTCCATCATCCACGGGCTGGCGGCGGATCGGGAGGGAAATACGATCCTCACCGCTCCTTACAGTGAAAGCCTTTGGGGGGCTAAAGCCAGTAGCGGAGGAGTCGTGGTGACCGTGGAGAAGCTCGTATCCACCGATTTCATCAGGGAGCATTCTCACCTGGTGAAGCTGCCGGCATATATGGTGAATTCCGTATCCGTGACACCCCTGGGGGCGCATCCGGGCGGGGTATGGAACCAGGGAATCGAGAAATTTGAAGCGTACGCCGAGGACTATGAATTCATGGCCCATTTCAATAAGATTTGTAAAGACCCCCAATCCCTGGACGCCTGGATTAAGGAATGGGTCCTTGATTGCCCCTCTTTTGATGATTATAAGTCTAAGCTTGGACCCGGCAGAATTTTTCACCTGAAGGGGAACGCCGATCGGGACGCCTGGAGATACCAATTGGATGCCCTGGAAGGGAAGATTTCTGAAAAAGAAGAACACAATAATATTGAAAGAATGGTGATCGTCGCTGCCCGGGAATTGAAGAATCGGATCCTTCGTAGTCAGCATAAAACCATGCTGGCCGGGGCCGGGACAGCTAACCTGGCGGCCTGGATGGCCAAATACCATCTCCAGAAAGAAGACTATGTCGTGGAACTCCTGGTGGAGTTGGGATATTTCGGGAACTCCCCTCGGCCTGCGGAGCCTTTCCTCCTCAATTTCAGCAATTTTGCCACCTGCAAGATGTTGACTGAAACGTTAGATACGCTGGGGGTGTTTACCTGTGGAGCCACGAATCGGTGTATCGGGGTTCTGGGGGGAGGCCAGATAGATAAATTTGGCAATATCAACTCTCATTGGATTTCTGATGATCTATATATCACTGGCTCGGGTGGTGCGAATGATGTAGCTACTGGAGCCAGAGAGACAATGGTGATTATGCAGCAGTCGCGGAACCGTTTCTTGGAGAAAGTACCCTTTATCACCGCTCCCGGCACCAAAGTTAAAACATTGGTCTCCACCATGGGCGTCTTTGAAAAGCTGGATGGCGATGAAGAATTTACCCTGACCAAATACTTCGCCAACCGTGACTTTCCCTCGACCGAGGAAACGATTAGACAAATTAGAGAAACGTGTGGGTGGAACTTGAAAGTTGCCAGAGATCTCCAGGAGGTTCCGTCCCCCACGCTGGAAGAACTGAGGCTCCTCAGAGTTTTTGACCCCCACAAATACTATATCAAGTAGCTGGGAGATGCCTTAAAAGAATATTCAAATTAGTAATCAGAGATCTCTGAAGAAGCGGATTTCACGAACAGAAGGTACCATGAACTGCAAGGACGGTCCCGAAGGGCCGGTTGTTTAATAGGGCAAAAGTCGAAAGACAGAAATGGCTTGGGTAATTTGGGCAGCCTGGGGGAGCGGTTCGATCGGGGGGGAACGGAGTGCGGCCAACAATGACGAAGACAGCGCCGCCATGGCCGTGGAGGCGGCTTTTGACTGTCTTCAGGGGAAAGACCGGCAGGACATCGGCGGGCTCTTCTTCGCCTCCACTTCGGCCCTTTACCGGTTCCCTACCCTGTATCTTTTGCCCCTTCCTTCGGAGGAACCCAAGTTTAGGCCACCCGGGACATCCCCTCAATTCCCGACGAGGGCCTTCCCGTCACCATGCGGTTTGTTTTATCGAGGGTCTGCTCGGCTTCGGCCATGATCCGGTCGACCAGGTCCTTCACCGCGGGGAGGTCCCGAATCGGACCGGTCACCTGCCCTACGAAGAGGATCCCTTCCCGGGTATTCCCCTCGTAAATCCCCTTTTGATGCCGCATGGTGCCGTTGGCGAGACGGGCCATCTGGACCATGTCCCCGCCTCCTTCCCCTCCCATCATCTTCCATGCCGTGCCCAGGAATTGGAGCCAGTTCTGCTTCAGAAGACGCTTGATCTCCAGCGCATTGGGAAGCGCCCGCAGGAGGCTGAAGGAATCTCCCCCCACCAGCTTTTCGGTCACCGGGGTTTTCAGCGCGCGTCCGGGCATGCCGTCAAAGGCGGTGCTGTAGAGCGTATCCTGCTCGGTTGCCTTGAGGCAGAGCTGCTTGAAGTTGTCATGCACCATGCTCTCCCGGGTCAGGATAAAACGGGTTCCCATGGAGATTCCGGCGGCTCCCAAAGAGAGGGCGGCGGCCAGTCCCCGCCCGTCGTAGAAACCGCCGGCGGCGATGACCGGGAGCTTCACCAGGCTGGTGACCATGGGGATCAGCACCAGGGAAGTGGCGTCGGCTCCATGGGCGGCGGCTTCGTGGCCGGTCACGATCAGGGCATCGCACCCCAGCTCCTGGGCCCGGGCCGCGTGCTTGGCGATGGCGATGGTGCCGACGACCTTTCCCCCGTAGGCATGCACCTGGTCGATGAACCAGGGCTTGCCCAGGGAATAGTTGATAAAGGGAACCTTTTCCTCGACGGCCGCCTGGATGTTCTCCCTGGCCCATCCCCGGTGGAGGGGTTGGTTGACCATGAAGGGTTTATCGGTCAGTTCCCGGATCTGGCGGATATTTTTCCGGGTATCCTCCGGGCTGTACTGGGCGATGGCCAGAGTGCCCAGCCCTCCAGCATTGCTGACGGCCGCCACCAGCTTGGGAGTGGAGATCCAGTTCATTCCCGCGAGCATGATCGGATGCTGAATCCCGAAGGCCTCGGTCATCTTGGTTCTGATCATATGCGCCTCCCGATGGTTGGGAGAAAAGAAGGCAGCCCTCTAACCTCTGTTTCGGAACCTGGCTTTCGCCGCCGGGGCCAACCCGGTTCCCGGCGGCGAATTCCAAGGGAATGCCAATAAACCGCCCTATTCCGTCGCCGTCACTTGTTCACGGAGGTCAATTTTCCCTTGACGACCTTGAAAATCACCATCGGTTTATCCACAGACCCGTCCCGCTTCAGGGTCATCTTGCCACCGTAGACGCTGTCAAATCTCGGGTCGAGCCAAATGGCTTCTTCCAGCTCGCCGCCATTGAGCGGGTTGCCCCCCTTTTTGACCACCCGTTTGATCAGTTCCGCAAAAATGTGCTTCACCGCATCGTAATAATTGGCCGAATAGAAGTCGGTCGGTTCTTTCCATTTGGTTTCGAAGTCTTTGACGAAAGCCTGGGTCAAGGGATAGGAACTCGTCCGGTCATAATGCTCCACACAGGAAAAAACGTTTTCACTGGTGTCGCCGGCGATGGTCTGTAAATCGTTGGTCCATTCCGGGACCGATATGGGGCAGGTCAGACCGATTTCCCTCGCCCCCTTGACGGCATAGGCGATATCCTGGCCCGTCGAGAGGTTGATGATGGCATCGGGCTTTCCCGCACGGATGCGGGTCAGGTAGGCGCTGAAATCGGTCAAACCGGGTTGATGGGGCTCCTCGGCGACAATGGTACCCCCCCATTTGGTCCATAGCGGGATCACCGTATTTTTCCAGGGCAACTCGCCGGACGGATCGGAGAGGTACATCCCTCCGAGTCTGCGCGCCCCGCTGTCCCAAAAATACTTCAGGGTTGTCGGAAGCATCTGATCCTGGGACAACCGAATGGTGTGCAAATAGGGTAGGTTAACCAGCTTGGGGCTCCAAGCCCCGCCGTTAATCATCAGAACTTTAGCCTTCTCGCAGATCGGCTGGCTCCCCAGGGTCGTCGCGGTGAACGAGGTCAATACCACTGGAATCTTGTCCACGCTGATCATCTTCCGGACCCCCGTGACGGTTAAATTCACATCGATATTCTTGAAGTCGGTGATGACCAGATTCATTTTGTACCCTTCCACACCGCCGGCCGCATTGATCTGGTCGATGGCGGTCAGAGCCCCGCGGCTCATGACCCGGCCGTAGTAAGCCTGCGGACCGGTCATGGGCCAGAATGCTCCAATGGGAAACGTCTTATCGCTCGCCGCGTAGGCCGGCAGAGCCCAGGCCAAAATGGCCACAACCACCCACAAGAATTTTACCTGTTTCATAAAGCATTCTCCTTTCTGATTGGGATTCATTTAAAATAGGTCCCACCATTCCTTACGTTCCAGAAGTTTGGCCCCGGTTTCTTCCAGGATCATGCGCCCGGCTTTCATTACATAGACTCGTTTGCTGATTTTAAAGGCCACCTTTACGTTCTGCTCCACGAGCATAACCGCGGTTCCCAGGCCGGTGTTGATCTCCTGGATGATCTTGGCCACATTCTGGAAAGTCACCGGGGCCAATCCGCTGGAAGGTTCGTCCACCAGGACCAGTTTCGGCCTCCTTAATAAGCCCATCCCGATCCCCAGCATCCGCCTCTCCCCGCCGCTTAGAGTGCCGGCCATTTGATTCCTCCGGTTCGTCAAGACGGGGAAAAACGTATAGACTTCGCCGAGTCGGGATTCAAAGTTGGCCCTCTCTCTCATCGTAAAGAAACTCATTTCGAGGTTCTCTTTGACGGTGAGGTCGCTGAATATAAAATCTTCCTGCGGTATGTGGTAGATCCCCGCGTCCAATTTCACGGCCGGCGGCTGAAAGGTGATATCTCGGCCCTCGTAAACCACTTGCCCGCGGAATGGCATCAATAATCCAAAAATGGACTTGAGAGTGGTACTTTTGCCGGCGCCGTTGTGGCCGATCAGGCTGACGATCTCTCCCTCATGAACGGACAAAGCAATATCATATAGAATTTGCTTTTTCCCATATCCGGCCTCAAGGTTCTTTACCTCAAGCAGCATACGTCGACCCTTTTCCCCTGCCCTGCCCCGGTCTAATCGATTCCGAAGTACACTTCCGCCAATTTGGGATCGGCCATCAGCGCAGACGGGTCGCCGTGGGCCAAAACCTTGCCTTCGCTCATAAAGTAGGCTTCTTCCACCAAACCCCTCACTACGTCCAAATTATGTTCAATGAGCAGAATGGTCTTACGCCCTTGTTTGGCGATTCCTTTTATTAATTTTATGATTCTCTCCACGGACTCGAGGTCAAGGGCCGCGGTTGGCTCGTCCAGGAGCAGCACCTTGCATTCCGTGGCCATTAGCCTCGCCAGGGCCACCAATTTTTGTTCCGCCGTGGATAAACTTGCGGCTAAGTGCCCCGCTTTATCGATCAAACCCACCATGTTTAGGTATCCGAAGGCTTGGCGGGCATTTCTCCGTTCTTCGCGGGCCACCCGCCAGGGTGAGAAAAACAGCGGCAGGATCTTCTCCCCGGTCTGCTTGGGACGGGCGACCAGTACGTTGTCCAGGACGGTCATGTCTTTAAAGATCCGGATATCTTGCCACGAGCGCACAAGTCCGTCATCGATGAGTTTATAGGGCGCCTTCCCGGTGATCTCCTTCCCGTAAACGTAGACCTTTCCGGCGTCGGCGGGCAAGAACCCGGTGATCAGATTGAATACGGTTGTCTTTCCGCACCCGTTCGGACCGATCAAGCCGGTTATCTTCCCCGATGCCAGCCGGAACGAAGCATCCTTTACTGCCTGCAGGCCGCCAAAAGATTTTGAAAGGCTCGTTATTTCCAAAGCCTCAGGCGAATCTCCATCTTCTTCAGCCGAAGACAACTTCCTGTCACCTTCGGCGCTGAGAGTATCCCCTTCATCCGGCAAATCTTGGGGCACTTGAACCGGTTTCGTTTTGGCGGCATACTCCGGCAAAATTCCCTGGGGGCGGAAGATCATCATAAGCATCAAGATGAGGCCATAGAAAATCTCCCGGAGCACATCAACGAAGCCCGCCGTTCCGGGCAGAAAACGCAAGACTTCCGGCAGGCCCACAAGAATGGCCGCCCCAACCAGAGGCCCCCAAAAGCTCGCCTCTCCTCCAAGAACGACCATGACAATGATGAAAATAGAAACCTCGACGCTGAACGAAACCGGACTGATGAAGGTAATAAAATACGCCATCGTACTTCCGGCGATGGCGGCAATTCCTCCCCCCAAGGCAAATACCAAAACCTTGAATTTGAGGGTATTCTTTCCCAGGGCGCGACAGGCGCTTTCATCTTCACGGATGGCCTTGAGTACTCGGCCGAAAGGCGAGTGGACTAACCGCCAGACGATGGCAAAACATATGGCCGTGGTAACCAAAGCGAGGGGGAGAAATTTGAAGGGACTATTGAACTCGAACCCAAATAACTGGGGAGAGGGGATGTTGGGGATACCGCCTTGCCCTTCGGTTATGCCCCGGGCCGTGATCATGAATTCATAGGCCACCATCTGGAAGCCGACCGTAAAAACGATGAGATATTCATCTCGAACTCGGAGAGAAGGTATCGCCAGCAAGGCGCCGACGACCGTGGCCAACAGGAACCCGGCAATCGTTCCAACCAAGAAATGATATCCCAAATGTACACTGATCAGGGCCGCCGTATAAGCGCCGATCCCGCTGAAGATCGCATGGCCCATCGATATGACCCCGACGTAGCCCATGATAAGGTTCAGGGATTGGACCCAGACCGCGTAGATGAGGATGAATACGAGAATGTTAAAGATATAATCCATGATCGATTACCCTCGCTTAATACCGATGAGCCCCTCAGGACGGATGATAATGACCACGAATAGAATGGCGAAAGCGATCATAGTCTTATACTCCCCGGGAAGTATAAGCATGCCGAGGCTTTCCGAGAGTCCCAGAATGAAGCCGGCGAGCGCATGTCCCGGGATGCTGGTCACCCCTCCCAGGAAAACGGCGGTGAAGGACATAAAAAAGGGATGGATCCCCATGGTCGGGTAGGCCACATTCTTGGCGGCAAAGAGAAATGCCGCCACCCCGAACAACCCGGACCCGACTGCAAAAACAAGCAAATAGATTCGATCGATATTCAGCCCCACATTCCTGGCCATTTCCGCGTTGCTGCCCACCGCTCGGATGGCCTTTCCATACCTCGATTTGGCCAGGAAGAAAAGCAAGAATCCAATCGTCGCCCAACTCACGATCACCATGGTCAAATCGGCCGGGCTAAAAAATGCCTCCCCGATAGAAAGGACCTTGGTTGGGAACCCCACCAGCCGGCGCGGACTGGAAGTAAAAGCTAAAAGTAGGATGGCTACCCCTGCGGTCCCAAACCCGAGGGAGGCGAGAAAGGTGGTTGCCTGCGTGGCTCCCCTCCTCCTCAATGGCCGGTACAGGAAGACATCGATGCCGCAGCCCAGGAGCACGGCTACGCCCACGGCGGCAAAAAATCCGAAGAAATAGGGCAGGTGGGCCTCCGTCGTGACCAAAATGGCCGCATAACCGGCAACCGAAAAAACCAAGTGATGGGAAAAATGGAAGATGTGGGTGGTTCTATAGATAACTCCCCAGGTTACCCCGGCGAGGGCATAGAAGCTCGCGGTTATCAGGCCGTTAACGAATAACTGAATGATCAAGATACGCATCAGGTTTCCCTCAGCTGCAAATCATGAAAGCCATCTGCAAGCCTTTCTTCCTTCCCAAATTCCTTGAGTAAAATAGTCGAACATGGGTTGGATGTCAATGGAAAATAGAATTTGGAGAGGAGAGGGGGAGGGGGCAAAGGTTGATTTCTCTTCCGGCGTTATGATAAGGTTGGCCTGTC
>PMCE01000332.1:9834-10805 GCA_003154025.1 Syntrophaceae bacterium | reverse complement strand
TATTTCCATAGGAGACGGGCATGAAAATCACCCGCGTCGAAGCGATTCCCTTCCGGATCCCCTATAAAACTCCCTTGAAATGGGGTCTTGCCGGATACCTGGAAGCCGCCGAGCACGTCTTGGTGAGGGTCCACACCGATGAGGGGATTGTGGGTGCAGCCGAGGCTACCCCCCGGCCGACCATCTACGGCGAATCCCAGGCCTCCATCCTTTACGCCATCCGGGAATGGTTCGCTCCCATGATCCTGGGCCTCGACCCGGGTCACACGGAGAAGGTCTGGGCAAAGTTTGAGTCCATTCATTGGAATCCCACGGCCAAGGGGGCGATCGACCTGGCCCTGTACGATGCCGTAGCCAAGGCCCGGGGCGTTCCCCTGTGGGAGATGCTGGGCGGATTTTCCGATTGCCTGCCGGTGAGTTGGATGCTCGGCATCCGGTCGATTTCCGAAATGGTCCGGGAAGCGGCGGAAATCAGGAGCATAGGAATCAAAGCCTTCAAGGTNNCCCGACGTTCTTTTGTACGCCGATGCCAACATGGCCTATTCGGTAACCACCGCCATCCGGACCATCCGGCGGATGGAGGAGTTCGGGCTGGCCTTCGTGGAGGAACCGGTACCCGCCTGGGACCAGAAGGGGAGGTTGAAGGTGGCCCGGGCCGTCTCCATTCCCCTCATGGGGGATGAATGTGTCTTCACTCCCCAGGAGGTGGCCAAGGAGATCGAACTGGGAGCCATAGGAATCATCAGCATCAAGGCTCCCCGCACGGGATACACCCTTTCCCTGAAGATCGTCCACATGGCGGAGAATGCCGGGATCCCCTGCCTCATGGGAACCCAGGCGGAGACCGGGATGGGGACCCTGGCCAGCGCCCATTTCGGCGCGGCCCGCCGGAATGTTTCGTACCCCAGCGAGATCTCCTTTTTCCTGTCCCTGAAAGATGACCTTCTGGCGGAACCGGTGCTTTTAAAAGA
>PMCE01000332.1:0-9803 GCA_003154025.1 Syntrophaceae bacterium | reverse complement strand
TTCACCGGAGGAATTCATGCTGGCCCAAGAGATGAAAGATTTGATCGTCAACGGAAAGGTCTATGACCTCGGGCAGCCCTATTACCCGGGCATGCCCCACCATTCCGCCCATCCGCCCTTCGCCTTCACCCTGATCAAAAAACACGGAGACCTGGTCTATCCCAACGAGGTCAGCGCGTCGAACTGTCTCTTCACCACCGGGGGGCACACGGGGACCCATCTGGATTCCCTGGGGCACATTTCCCAAAAGGGGAAACTTCATGGGAACCTGAAGGCCGACAAGGTGCAGAGTTACAGCGGGGGATTGAAAAGGGTGGGAATCGATGCCACTCCCCCGGTGGTGCGCCGGGGGATCCTTCTCGACGTGGCCAAAGCCCTGGGAAAGAAGGTTCTCCCCCATGCCTTCCCCATCGGAGCGCGGGAGATGGATAAGACGGCAGAGAAGCAAGGGGTTTGTTTCCGCTCCGGCGACGTGGTGCTCATCCGGACCGGTTGGGCCCAGTACTGGAAGGACCCCATCAAATATGTGGCCCATGAGAAAGGCGCGCCCGGGGTAAACCTGGAAGGGGCCAAATGGCTGGTGCGGAACGGGACGGCTTTTACCGGCTCGGACACCACCGCCTATGAACAGACTCCGACCCAGGACCTCCCGGTGCACGTCTTTCTACTGACCCGGAACGGAATCCAGCTGATGGAGATGCTGAACCTGGAGGAGATTGCCAAAGACCGGGTGTACGAATTTCTGTTCGCCGTCCTGCCCCTGAAGATCGTGGGCGGCACCGCCTCGCCCGTCCGCCCGATCGCTATACGGTAAAATTCTCAGCCCGAGAGAACACAGAGTTCACAAAGGAGAAGCTCAAAAACGACACCCGCAACTCGGACTTGGTTTCTATCTCTGTGCGCTCTGTGGCTAACTTCCTGCAAGGAGAAACTGGCCGGGTACAAACGGCCACGCTCCGTGGCCTTCATCTACGAGTTGCCCAAGAATCGACTGGGAAAGGTTCTTTACAAGGGATGAAGAAAACGCTTCGCCCCTCCTTAATGAAACTCGTTTTATCTCCTTTCCGCGAGGAGTTTCAACTTGGGTGATGATCTTTGCCCTTTAGGCGTATTTGAGCTTGCCCGGCTGTATCGGCGGGGAGAAATTTCGCCGGTCGAGGTGGTAAAGGCTCATCTGGAACGCTGCGACCGGTTGAATCCGGTTTTGAATGCCTACCGGTTGCTGCTTCCGGATTCGGCGATGCAGGCCGCCCGTGCCATGGAAGATCTCTTCCGGGCGGGCGTGGACCTCGGTCCTCTGCAGGGGGTGCCGGTCTCCATCAAGGATCTGATTCGGATGCGGGAGACGGCGACTACCGCGGGCTCGCGGGTCCTACTCCAGGAACCACCGGATCAGAAGGATGCGGGGATCGTCCGATTATTGCGGATGGCCGGCGCGGTGGTGATCGGAAAGACGAACCTGCACGAATTCGCCACCGGAGATCCGGACCCCGCCGGCGCTTTCGGCCTGGTGCAGAACCCGCGCCGGGTTGGATACCATCCCGGGAGCTCGAGCAGCGGCGCAGGGGCGGCGGCCGCCGCCGGGTTGGGGGTCTTGGCCATCGGAACCGACACCGGCGGCTCCATCCGCATCCCGGCTTATCTGTGCGGGACCGCCGGCCTCAAGCCTACGACCGGGACCATAGATATGGAGGGGATCATTCCATTAAGTCCCACTCTCGACACGGTCGGACCCCTGGCGCGACGGGTGAGCGATATAGCCGCNNCCGATTCCCTGGCCCAATCGATCCGCGGCTGGCGCATAGGCGCGCCCGCGGGAAAATACTTCAATCAGGTACACCCGCCCGTGGCCGAGGCCTATGAACATACGCTGGGGATTTTGCAGGATCTGGGTTGCCAGCTGGTGGAATTTGAACCGCGGGGAATCGAAGGCATGAATGATCTGTGCACGCTCATCATCCAGGCCGAAGCGTCAGCCTATCACGAACGTTACCGGGATCGGGAACACCTGTATGGGGCCAATTTTCGAGAACGCATATTCCCGGGACGGGAGATCAAGGCGGTAACCTACCTCGCGGCTCGTAGACGCCAGCTGGAGCTGCAGGAAGAATGGCTGAAGCTGGCCGAGGGATTCGATCTGCTGGTGACCCCGGCAGGTCCCGTCGTCGCTCCCGCACATGGGGTAAGCACCATCGAGCTGGACGGAAGTCTAGTTCCCTTCAGGACTCTCCTGAGCCGCTTTACCCGTCCTTTCAATTTGCTCGGCTGGCCTGCTTTGAGCATCCCCAATGGCATGACGGAGGAAGGGCTCCCGACCGGGATCCAGATATCGGGGCCGCCGCAGAGTGAAGGGAATATCTTGATCTTGGGTCACCAACTGGAAAGGGTTTTGGCTCTGGTCGAAAAACTGGATATCGAACCCCGATTTCCAACTCCCTTAGAAAGGAAAGAATCATGAAAATTGCCCTCCCTGCCGGGCCGATGGCTGCCGAGAATTACCTGGAGATGGCCCGGGATCACGGCTTCGATTGGGTCGACATCAGCGGGTCTTCGCCGGGGAATTTCCCCGAAAACTTTGATCCCGCCAGGGTGAAGGCCCTACGAAGCAGGCTGGAAGAGTACGGCTTGGGGTGCGGGATCCACACCGCTTCCTATGTCAACACGGCGGAGATCTTTGAACCCATACGGAAGGGAGTGGTGCAGCACTTCAAAGATTTCATCGACCTGGCCCATGGTCTGGGAGCCCGGTACCTGATCATCCACTGCGGAGTTTATTTTCGTCAGTTTAAACCGCGGGTGGAAGAATGCCTGTTCCGGACCCTTCAAGAAGCAACCGCCTACGCCGAAAAGAAGGGGATCTCCCTGCTCATGGAAAACATGAACCGCATCCCCCAAGCCCTGGCGGGTAAGCCCTGGGATCTTTCTTTTGAGCAGCCGGAGATCTCCTACCTGGGGGTGACGGCCGAGGACTTGGCCCGGGTATTTCAAAAGGTGAACTCTCCCCTCCTGGGGTTCTCTTTAAACGTGGCCCACGCCAACCTCCTTGAGGGAGGGGTTCCGCCGTTTTTGGAGGCCCTGGGGCACAACCTCGGCAATGTGCAGATAAGCGATAACAACGGCATCACCGATGACCACCTGCCCATCGGTGAGGGAACCGTGGACTTCGCCGGTTTGATCCGGCAGCTGAAAAAGATGAACTACCGGGGAACGTTGAGCCTCTCCGTGGCCAAAGACAGGGTTTGGGAATGCCAAGACGGCCTCCGGAAAATATTGGAATCCACGCCCTAAAATGAAAGGATGAAATGCCCCGGTTCTGAAGGGCAAAGGCTTCAGAAAACGAATCGAGCGAACCAATTTTCTTCTTGCCCGTATCTCTCGCCGGGAGTCAACCCTTCCATCCCCCGAACCCACCTCACGGATACCGACGCCGGCGTGACTCAGCCTCTGCCTTCCAGGGCGCGCTTGACCTGGTTGAGGTGGTTGTCGTCATGGGCCGCGATTAGGGCTACCCAGTCGCCGAAAGTCATGCGGCCCAGGGTGGTGTGCTGGCTGCCTCGCAGCCATTGCCGGGGATTCAGGCGGCGCAGGAAGACGAGGGTTTCCTCCCGGCGCTTGCGAAAAGTTGCCAAGGCCACACCGGTATCGTTATGAAGATATTGCCGTTCTTCGGCCCATCGGGCAGGGTCAAAGGGGAGGCCGTCCCCCTCGGCAATCCCCCACTCGGCGGGGTTATTAGGCATGTCGCCCAGGGTAAGGAACTTTGGCTCGTCCATAGCCAGCATGGACCGGAAGCGCAGGATGAACTGTTCCTCAATATCCCGGAGGTGACATATCACTTCTTTCGGCCCCCAGTTTTGGGGATCGGGGCGCCGGGACAAGAGCGCCTCAGGCTGACCCTGAATCAAGGCTTCAAGTTCGTTGGGCGTGCTTTCCAAACGCTCCAGTCGCTTCTCGATGGGTTGCTGCAAATAGTCTTGTCGGGTAGGCATCAGGTTTTCCTTTCGGTGGCTGGGCAAACGATGAAAGCGATTGTTGCAGGAGGATAATTGGTTGAACCTTACACCTTCTGGTAGACCATGGCAAATACTCCTTACCGGGCGAGGTGTCAGGGTTTCGGGCAAATGCGCCGTCGTTTCTTGGGTTCACCGAGTACACTTACTAATGCTTACTCTGGCTGAGCTCGCAAAGGTAACGATTACGGATTGAAATGGTCACAGAGAAGACAGAACCGTGATAACTTTTAATTTTTGTGCTTACAATGGAAGCCTCAACCTTTTTTTCCAGTCATGAATACAGGGCCAGGCGCGCCATGAAGTCCAGGTCAGGGCCCGGGACAGCCTTTTTATAAAATACATTTCTCTTCTCGTACTCATGGTTTGATAGCACAGATGAGAGCTATGAAATAGCCCGGTGTCCAGATACGGTAACACAGGTCCAAAGCAGCGAGTGCGTCCAAAACCGTCCACAGCATAGTAAGAGATAGCAAAAGTCCCGCAGCCGCCCAGCGCCAGCGCCCCTCTCCCAGAGGAAATAGGTAGCACGCCAACATAATAGCTGCGGGGCCTGCCATGCTCATATGGCGCGGGAACGCATAAAAGCTCCAGACGCCGGAAAGCGACGCATAGAAGAGAAGCACAATACCGAGCCAACCTATGAATACGGTCATATGCGGCGAATAGCGGAGCAAAGCCCAGCTTAACACGCCGATGTAGAAAGTCGCCTCCAGGACGATGACGAATTTACGCTGCCAGAACATTCCTTGAAAAAGCCTACTGGAATCAAGCATCCATGTGATGAAACCCGCGAAAGGGAATCCGATAATCCCTTCTCCGTCGCCGAAGGTAGCCGTAACGACTCTGACGTTGATAAGAGGATCTCCGAAGAGCCACCATAGATAAAGCTGAAGCGCAGCTGCAGCTGCAATGGCGCTGGTGCAAGGCAATAAAGCACGCCGACGGGGCTTTGCTGCAAATAGTAGTATCGGCAAGAGAAGGAAACCTGATTTTTGGGTAAGCACTGCCAGGGCAGCAAATAGAGCAGCCCAACCGGTTTTTCCGCGCTGAAGAGTCAGAATACAGGCGAGCAGCAGACAAACAAAGATGCTTTCCGCAAGGGCAAGGCTCCCGGCGACGAGCCATGCAGTTGGCAGGAAAGAGAACAGAATGGCTGCGAATAAGGGATTTTTCAGATAATCCTTGGCCGACTCATAAAATAAGACAACGGCTATGCCGCCGGCAAGCCAGGCTGCAATTAATGCGGCAAGGCGAAGGTCGCCGGTGAATAGGGAGAAGAGTTTGATAAAACCTGGATAGACAGGGAACCATCCAGTGATGTAACGGGGATCTTCGGGGAAATTAGGGAAAAACACCTGGAGGTCGGAATAAAGAGCGGGCAACGTCCTAGCAGTCAGGATATACATATGCCCGTCGTAGAACAATGAGAGGTTACGCAGCGAAACTCCGCTCGCTAATGAGATGGCAAGAGCGGTTATCGCCCGCAGCCCTACAGCAAATAGGAAGAGTCCGGCATAGGTGGCGGAATATTTTTTTCGTCCCAGGGTTAGTGGTGTGGATATAAGGGAATCCATTCTCGCAGCCGCCGCATTGATCTCATCCGTTCTGGATCAGGAAGCATAGAGTTTACTGGCAATGGATGGATAACAACCGGGTAAAAAATACTCTTTTCTTCTCAGCAAATCAAGGGGAAAATTGCCTTTGGAAATGGCCTCGGTTTTCAAGCCCCAATTGATGACTTAGGTTTGAAATATTGCATTGTTGGGGGAAATTTGAAAATCAAGAGTTCAGGAGTCTTCGCTTTCCGGGGGAATTTCCCTTTTTTCCCAAATTCAACGCTTCCACCAAGTCTTCCCAATAGGATAATTATTGGTGCTAACGATTATTTATTAAAATGTGCATAATGAAAAAGCAAGGATGAGTCGACTAAATTAAACAACCTATTCTCCTCCATTAAATTTTAAGAGAGAGGTCCGATTCAGAAGGAGGATAGATCTCTCTTGCCGATCCGGCTTCGTTCTTTATAATACACCCAAGAGTTTTGCAGTCTCGATGAGTGCGAGTTGATCTGACCTATCCGAAAATATAAGTCGTTCGGAGGGTGTTTAAGATGAACTAATTGGCGTCTCTCACTTCCCCTCGAAAGCCTTGACTCCGGCCTCGTATACTCCGGTGACTTCAGTCAAAGACTCCAGCCGTCGGCCGGCAGCGCTCAAAGCGTCGGCCCGGGCCAGGCCAAAGGGTATAGTGGAGTTGCTATTGGGGGGCAAGGCCATTGTAGTCAGGTCCGCCAGAAGGCGCCGCTCCCCGGTTCGGTTTAGACTAAGGTAAGGGAGTGAATCGTACCACAATAGACGCTCCTCCAGGCTGGTGAAAGGATTACGCCGTTGAGTCATGGGGGCGATTTGACTGCCGAGCTCGCCTGCGCGCGTTATCGCTGCGTCAAAGTTGAAGCGAGTAGCGGGCAGCGGCTCCAGAGCCCGCATTTGCAGCATCTGGAAAAGGTGGTACACTGGCCGCAACCCGGAGATCAAGCCGTTGCCCGTACCCCCGGCAATGCTGATGCCCACGGCCGGCAATCCCTTGAGAGGAGCAGAGGGAGCATATACGCGGAACATCTTCAGGATGAAATACTTCACCATCCCAGTCGTATCCCACCAATAGACCGGTGTGCCCAGGACCAGGGCTCCGCATTCCAGGACTTTCTGGCCCAAATGTTCGAAGGCCCGATCCTCGAAGGTGCACTTCTGATTTTCTTGGCACACCCGGGGCAGACAGTCCCTGCAGGCGGCCACGACATGGTCAGCCATTTGCACCAGTTCGGTTGGGGCACCCGCCTTGGCGGCTCCTTGCAAGGCAGCTTTAACCAAGTGGCTCGTCCGCCCTTCCCGATTCGGGCTGCCTACAATCCCTAAGACCACCTTATTTTCCCCCATTGTCCACCTCTTTCGTAGATTTATCGTCGCCCTCGACTATTAATTAGTATCTGACGGTCATCGGGTCTAGATCAAGGGGAAAATTTTTGGATTGGGAAAGGGAATCAACCCCTCCATTCTGATTCACTCTTCCTTAGATTCTCAGGCGGGGTACGCAAATTGAGGCTTTCTTGGTGCTTTCATGGGAATTTTTGCTGCACAATTCATATTCTGGAAAGGGAGGAGTAAAAGTGAAGCGGGGTCGGTCGAAAAGTGTGACACCTGGGTTATGAATATATGGGTTTGGATTTAGCTGCCGAATCGTATCTCCGGGCTTCGTTTCTCCGGGCTAGATTGCTGAATTCGGTTTGAAATATTGTATTCTTAAGGAAATCCCAAAAACACCATTTCAGGAGCAAACATAACACGGAATCCTCTCTAAAATCCTATCAGAGGATGGAGATTGATTCATGACTTGATAAAAACATCCTCTGAAAAGTGAAGATTGCCATTGGCAATCCGTGACGTCTACGATCCCACTTTCCTATTTCAAGGGAGTCCTATCCGACCGCCATATTGACTCCAGACCGTAATTGACCGAACTACTCCTTGAATTGGAGGATCCTCACATAAGAGACCGGAAGCCCCGGAAGAATCCGATAGGGAGGTCTGGAAGGATGAAGCCTGATCGTAGATAGCTGTTTACAAAAAGGAATCAAAGAGGAGGACGATACGGTCATTCCTAATGGATCGCAGGATAGGCTCCTCCTCCGTTGAATATTGCGCCCAAGCAATTGGCGCGGGCGAAATTCCGGCACTGAAGATTACGACTTGAAAGTAAGGCGAACGATGAGTTGGGCCGGGTCTTCGGCTCGAACGAGTTGTTAACGAACTTTTGTATTTTTTGCTGTATTTACCCGCAGCATATTTCCGCTTAAGTTTTTTATCACCTTCATCTGGAGCTGCTTTGGATAGCCTGGTACAAGCGTTCCACCAGGGCCTGATTGTAACTGTGAGAGGTCATGTTGGCGGTAATGCGTCCTCTGATGGAGAAGCCGAGGAGGTAGAGGTCTCCGATCAGGTCCAATATCTTGTGACGCACGAATTCGTCGGGATAACGGAGCTCGGTATTGATAACCTTGCCTTCGTACATGATGATATGGGAATGGAGATACCCGCCTCCGACCTTCCCAAGCTTCTGGGCTATTTCGATATTCTCAAAGGTGTTGAATGAGCGAGCAGGGGCTATTTCTTTTGCAAAAGATTCTTTTTCAGGATTGAAAGTGAGAATCTGTTCACCTATGGGTGGAGGGTAATCAACCCTCATCGATATTTCGAACCCTTCAAAGGGCTCCGCATAGAGATGCTTTTCATGCCTCTCCTCGTTTCCCACTCCGAGCTTCTGGCGGATGACAGCAACGCTGGTGAAGGCTCGCTGTTCCTCTATCCCTGCCTGTAATATGAGATCACAGAAGTCCTTAGCGGAGCCGTCTATGTTCGGCACCTCGTCGTCGACCTTTATGAGCACGTTGGTTATGCCGTACATGGAAANNTGTCCACGGATGGTTTGACCGTCGAGAGTTTGAAAAACGATCCCTTCATTGATCCCAAGGGGGCTCAGAATGATACCTGTGTTCCGGCCGCTCAGAAGCCCTATACCGTTAAGGACAACATTTCCTCTGAGAGTGCGTTGAGGTTCAGGGGAATCCAGCGCCTCCACCATGCCTGGAGGCATTAAAAGGTCGGCACTGACGATCTCAAGCCTCGTATCCGAAGGCAGGGTCGCGCCACTCATAGGAGGTCGATGCTTAAGGGCAGACTTCACCTTGTCGAGTAATACCTCCATATGCAGCGGTTTTTCCAAAAAATCGTAGGCACCGGCCTTTATGGCGGCAACCGCCGCCTCGATGCCGGCATGTCCGCTCATCATGATGATGGGGAGTGCGGGTAATCGGCCATGCAGACGTTTCAGAAGTTGCAAACCGTCTGTGCCTGGGAGCCAGATATCCAGCATGACGAGAGAGGGCTCCATTGTATCAAGCCTCTGCCAGAAGCTCTCCGCATCAGGAAATACGATGGACTGATACCCCTCGTCCTTCAAGATGCTCGCTACTGTGGAACAGATTGAAAATTCATCGTCTACTATACAGATAGGGTTCATATCACACTTGTCCAAAATAAATTTTTAAAAAATAGACCTTCAAAGGTATATGGTGATTAGATGGATCCGCGTAATATGCAGGAAATCGGTTTCCGGTCCGTATAACACGGGGTTGATATTACCAAAATAATTCCTCTAAAATCAGCCACTTTCATCCCTTGTTGCCTCTATCCTGGTGTCTTACACGGATCGGCATAAGAAGCGAATTCCCGAACCCGGAGTATATTTAAAAATCCCTATTTTTCATCGAGTTAAGTAGACTACGGGCGCCGTAAGGTCTCTCAACCCCCGGTCTCCCGTAGCCCCTCTCCGAACCGAGCATGCGCCTTTCGTTACGCACTCGGCTCTCCAGAGAGCATAGCGGAATCGGTTTGCCACACCCACCTAAATGCGGGTGAATGTCCTTGATGGCCCCCCATCGATGCCTGGCGTTCGCTTGCCCTCGCTTGTGGCAGCATCCCGCTAGGCACACTTGCTACCCTTTGGGGTTCTCCCGACTCCACTGATAGAGTTTTCTCTGCNNCTTTGCATCTGTGTCCACAGATTTCTCCGGCTTCAAAAACCTATCGGTCTCCTGTCCTCCTTCGCCTTCGTGGACGGCTTTCCCGCCCTCAGACTACTCCGAGGACTCCGCCCCGTACGTGCCCCTCCCCGGTCTCCACGGATAGCCTGCTTTCCGCAACAGGCAAACACGCACGGTTCCCATGTTCCCGT
>PMCE01000476.1 GCA_003154025.1 Syntrophaceae bacterium | reverse complement strand
AAAGAGGGGCTTTTTTTGTTTTGGGGTTTCCAGGGACGATCCGCTTTCCGCCTTAATACAGACCCAAGATCCTGTACTAAAATTGCTTTGACATGCAGTTCCCTTTTTTGTATATTTGATCCAATCCAAAGCGAGATCTTATCAGTCGTCAAGAAAAAAATACTTTTTTACAATTGTCTGGCGGCATTTACAGCGCTTGGGACATAATAATTTTTCGTTCTGAAGGGGCAGGCCAAATAAACAAAAGGGGGATGGGATGGCCACATATTCGATTGATCGGCTCGAAGGAAAGCCGTATTTCAACAACAATGGATGGTGGGTTTGTGCCTATAATTTTGACCCGGAGGTGAGCAAGAATCTTACCGGGAAAACAATCACGATTCATGATGTGACGTTGCGGGATGGAGAACAAACCTTTGGGGTGGCTTTTTCTCCCGAGGAGAGGGTGCGCATCGCGGAAGCCCTGGATGACCTGAATATTCCCCGGATCGAGGTGGGCATGCCGCCGGCGTCCCCGGATATCCGCGAGGGGATCCGGCGGGTCATGCAGCGTAATCTCAAGGCAGAGATTATCGCTTTTATCCGCACCATGAAGGAAGACATTGATAAGGCCATCGACAGCGGGGTAAAGAGTGTCCTCCTGGAACATATTATCAACCCCTATGCCTGCGAAAACGCCTACGGAGTCGATAAAGCCCAAGTCATCGACCGGATTGTTGCCAGCGTCCTGTACGCGAAAGAAAAGGGGTTGAAAGCGGCTTTTATGGGTTGGGATATGACCCGCGGAGACGACCTGGACTATATCCGAGAGGTATATACGTCCATTGTCCGGCAATCCGCGCCCAGCTATTTAGTGGTGGTTGACACTGTAGGCGTGGCAGTACCCCGGGCCGTCGGTTTTATCTTCCGCAAGCTTAAAGAATGGCTTCCCAATACGCCTTTGGAATTTCACACCCACAACGAATTCGGGCTGGCCAATGCCGGGATCCTGGAAGCCATCCGGGAAGGGGCGACGGCGGTCCATACCGCCTTCAACGGCCTTGGGGAAAGAACCGGTAATGCCGCGACGGAAGAAGTCGTGGCCATGCTGGAAATCATGGTGGGCGCGAAGACCGGCATCGTCCTCGACCGTCTGATGGATGTTTCGATCCTGGTCGAGAACCTCTCCCGGCGCAAGGTGCCCCTAATGAAGCCGGTTGTGGGGCCTGGGTTATTTGGGCTGGAGACGGGAATCGGTGTCGACCTGCACAGGAAAATGTTGAAGGCGGGCTTTAATGTACCCATTCAGCCCTTCTTGCCCGAGGTGGTGGGGCAGAATCCGATTAAATTGGTACTGGGAAAGAACAGCGGCGCGGCGACCATTGAGTATTATCTGGATAAGCTGGGCTTGAAGGCGACGGAGGAGCAGGCCCAGGAAATCACCGAGCAGGTTAAGCGGGAAGGCCGCCTGCAGCGGGCCCTGTTAACGGAATCCCAATTCGCTAAAATCTGCAAGCGGGTGATTCGATAGGAACTGGCTGCCCTGTCGAAAGCGTGAGTGCCCCCCACAAGAAGGGACGCCCAAATGAAGAGAAGGTGATGGATCTTATGACTTTCCCTCTTGGGCGTCTCCTTAACGGATCTTCCTTGCAGGCGACGGATTCAAACCGCTTTTTCAAGAAATGGCCCTTCCTTCGATACCCGCCCCCCGCTCCTCATTTTTAAACGATTGGAACGATCTTCCTTGCCCACTTCCATTATTACGTTCCGAGATTGAGAATCCGATTGCCTGATCCACAACATTGCTTCAAACCTTTTTGAGGATTATGAGAGGGAATTTACACTTCCGTCAGATCCTGTCAAATGTGAATTTCAAGAAGGAGTCTTCCTTTTGCCGGGAAAAAGTCGCCCACCGGCCGACTTTAACAACTCTACCTACCTATACGTAACAAAATGGNNCCGCCAAATTTAAAGCTTCCACCTACCTATACGTAACAAAATGGATTGATCGTTAGAGCGGCTAAGATCATGATCTACCTGCTTTTTCTTGAAAAAAGAAAAAGGAGGAGACATGATCCAGGTAGAGTCGGCCAGTAATGAATCCATCAAGAGTGAAAGTGGAGTCTCACCTCAACAGCATTCAGCACAAACCCCGATTGAGAGGTTCCTGCAGAAGCTCTCCCGACTTGAGCTCCCCGCCAAAGAGCACTTCGAGAGCTACCTGCGGCACAAATGGCGTCTGAACCACAAGCGCAGCACGCTCCAGGGTTCGTTCGCATCGGTCAGGCTTTTTCTCGAGTGCTATGGAAAGTCCGGCAAGAGAGACCTGAAGGAGATGGAGCGGGCCGATCTCGAGGCCTTCATCGAGCACCTGCAGGATGGCGGATTAAAGATCTCCACCGTACGGACAAAGCTGGCCTGCCTGATTGCGTTTGTGCATTTCCTGATGGAGCAGGACCTCATCCCCCTTTCTCTTCTCCAGCGGAGGATCAAGCTCCAGCTCCCGGAGGTTCTGCCGCGGGCCATGCATCCACCCGATGTGAAGAAACTTCTTTCGGTGATTGACGACCTTCGGGATCGGGCCCTGATCCTTCTGCTTTTGCGGACCGGCATGCGGATCGGGGAAGCCCTGGGGCTTCGGTTGAACGATCTGGATATGCAGGATAGGAAGGTCCACCTCTTCCAGGGCGAGAAGAACAGCATGGGGCGGGTGGTCTATCTGAGTGATGACGTTTTATCGGCTCTCAAACTCTGGCTCCGTCAAAGGGATCCGAACAAGGAGTTTGTTTTTTACGGCCAGGGCAATAAGCCCATCTGTTACAGTACCGGACGGAGCCGATTCGTAAAGTATATCCAGAAGGCCGGACTCGAGCAGAAGGGCTACACGGTGCATTGTCTCCGCCATACCTTCGCCTCCGAGCTTCTCAACGCCGGAATGCGCCTGGAATGCCTCCAGCAGCTCCTGGGTCATCAAGATATCGAGGTGACCCGTCGCTATGCCCGGCTGACAGACCGGACCCGGGAGGAAGAGTACTTTCGAGCCATGGCCATTATCGAGAAGGGAGGGGTCGATGGAGAATACTGAACTGATCCGGTACCGGAGAGCTTTAAAGAGAAAAAACTACTCGGCCCACACCCTCAAGAACTACATGAATATCCTTGATCACTTCGTAAAATGGGCTCCTGTGCCTCTTTCAGAGGTGACCGCGAAGGAGGTAGGTCTTTATGTGGATCATCTCCTCCAGAAACGACGGACACCCAAGACGATTACGTGCCACCTGCAAACCATACGGCTCTTCTTTGAGTATCTCCTCCAAGAGGAGGAAATCCCTATGGCCAATCCGGTCACCAGGATCTCCATCCGCCTTCCCAAGCCGCTGCCCCGGCACCTGAAGGACGACCAGGTCTCGAGACTCTTGGCGGTTATCACGGACGTAAGAGACAAGGCCATATTCATGTTGATGCTCCGCTGCGGTCTGCGCGTCCAGGAGGTTGCTGACCTGACCGTGGATGCGGTAGATTACCAGAGAAAACAGATTTTTGTCTCCAAAGGTAAAGGGAGTAAGGACAGGATCGTCTACGTGAGTGAAGATGCCCGCTCGGCTCTTTGGGCATACCTCTCGAAACGATCAACGAAAGGGAAAAGTCTGTTTCTGGTGCAGAAGGGCACGATGAGGGGTCAACCGCTATCCGTGCGAGGCATCCAGAAGAGGATGGAATACTATGCGCGAAAAAGCAAACTGAATGTTTCCTGCCATCGCCTTCGTCACACCATGGCCACTCAGCTTCTCAACGCCGATGCCGATCTCGCTACCATCCAGGACCTCCTGGGACATGGTCAGATTACCACCACCCAACGGTATTGCTGGGTCGCGAACCTCAAGGTCCAACGAGACTACTACAAGGCCATGGAGGTGGTTCTGCAAAGGACGCAGGCCCAAGGGGAAAATGATGACGACGGGGAACAGGATCTAAATCCAATCCCTGCAAACAGGGGCAAAGAAAAATTAGATTGACAGAATGAAAGAAAATAGAATAATAGAAAACAGTCTTTAACTGCCCAATATCACAAGAAAAAGCAGGTTTTGTTACGTATAGC
>PMCE01000158.1 GCA_003154025.1 Syntrophaceae bacterium | reverse complement strand
AAATTCAGCCTCGCTTTCTGCGTGGCCCTCGCTCTCGGGGAAGGAGACACCGGCGAGCCTCAGTTCAATGATCAAAAAGTCCGGGACCCCCGCCTGGTCGTCCTGAGGGACAAAGTGAAGATAACCCCCGACCCCAACCTCTCCCTCTCCCGGGCCAAGATCAAGGTGATGACCAAAAATGGCCGGGTTCTCGAAAAATTCATGGAGACTTTAGACCTGTCCAAAGATCGGGAGAGGGTGAAGAAGGATTTGATGCGGAAATTTCAAGATCTATCCGCTCCCATTCTGGGGGAGGAAAAAACCAAGAAGTTGACCTCCAAAATCAGAAGGCTGGATAAGATCTCCAACCTGAAAACGTTGACCAATTTGAGTAAAGGATAAAAGCCGCGCGTGGACCTCGGCCAGGAAATCCTGTGCTGAAGCGATCCCTAAGGCCTTACATTCCGAACCAGCCTTTCAACCGCCGGGCTTTCTCGGCCTTTTCTGAATCTGATGATTGCTTGTAAGATGGCGCGATGCGGATAGAGACGGTCTTGCCGTCGCCCCATGGCCACCAGGCACAAAAAATAAAAGCCTCTCCTTGCGGATCCGATGTAAAAAGCAATTGCCCTTCCCTGAGCCCGCCGAGAAGATTATGAATCGTCCGCACGGAATCAGGGGCGTTAGCAATATTGGAAACGTCCCACCTAATGGGGAGATGTTGTTCCAAGATCGCGCGAACGTCGGCTTTCTTGCCTACCCCAAACTCGGCCAAAACGGTTTCAAACCGGCTGTCCCATTTCCACGACAAGACTCCCTTACAGGCGCTCCATAATTCTTTACAACCGTTCTCTACTCCGTTCTTATCAAGATCAGGCATATCTCTCCCATCCTTTATGAGTATGAGATGCAACTATTTTATTTGAGGGCTGACATAAGGAATTGAGACGATCTTGGTTTGTAAAAGTCTTCTTATCCTTTAAAATACCCAAGCAGCAACCCATTTCTAACCAAAAGATCTATTGAATCAGCTTCAGATTGCATCGGGGTATTTTGCAAAAAGACGATCTCCCTTCTTCTGGAGCCATCGTCAATTTTCGAAGGTAACATAAATTATTTTTTCNNTCGGCCTTCGACTAGATTGACATTCAAAATGATTTTCAGCGCGGCCGGGGCGCCAGGCTGATTTTGCCGTTCGATTGGAAAGACCTGGGGCGGATCAATCTCCTCCCCCAATTCAATCGCAGTATTTCGAGATCACCCGGGGGAGAAGGGCTCTGCGGGGAGGTACGAAGCCATGGCGTTTGGCGTTTGGGAAAATGGGATTTGACGAAAGCATACCCACCCTTTCATCTCCCTCCCGGTTCTCCCGCAGGTGGTTCCTGGATGTCGATTCCCGGCTGGCAGAGATTCCGAGTAAAGGAGGCGCAACCATGAAAAAAATCAAGAGAGAGGGCATGCGTAAAAGAGCGATGGGCCTGATCCTCGTTTTTATCCTGATCTGCGCATTCGGAGGGTGGAGCTGGGGAGCCGAAGAAAAGCCCCAATACGGGGGGACCCTGACCTATGCTGTGGGCCAGGCGCCGCCTTCCTTCGATGCCCACCGGGAATCCTCGTACGCGGTGATCCACCCCATCGCGCCGCACTACAGCCTGCTTCTGAAGTTCGATCAGAATAATTATCCCAAGGTCGTGGGGGATTTAGCGGAGAGTTGGACGATATCCCCCGACGGCAAGACCTACATTTTTAAAATCCACAAAGGGGTGAAGTTCCATGACGGAAGCCTTTTGACCTCAAAAGATATTAAAGCCAGCNNGAGCTCCCGCAAGGCTTTCTACGAGGTGGTAGAGAAGATCGAAACGCCGGACGATTCCACCGTGGTCTTCCGTCTGAAGAGGCCCTCGGCATCCTTTATGATCAGCCTGGCCTCTCCCTGGAACTGGATCTACAAGGCCGACATCCTGGCCAAGGATCCCCACTGGTACGAGAAGAACGTCATGGGCACGGGGGCCTTCAAATTCGTGGAGTATGTGACCGGCTCCCACTGGGTGGGGAAGAAGCACGAAGGCTATTTTGCCAAAGGCCGCCCGTACCTGGATGGATACCGGGCGGTATTCATCCGGGACATCGGCGCCCGGGCCTCAGCCATCCGGGGCGGCCGGGTCCAGGCGGAGTTTCGTTATTTTTCCCCCAGCATTCGGGATGACCTGGTCCGCGCTGTGGGTGACAAGATCAAGGTTCAAGAACTGCTCGGGGGGTCGGTCACTACCGTAATCTTTAATTGTGAAGCCAAGCCTTTCAATGACCCCCGGGTACGGCGCGCCCTGTCTCTGGCCCTGGACCGATGGGAGGGATTCAAGGCCCTCGAACGCATTGCCGAGGTGGGAACGAGTATAACCGGCCTCCTCAGTCCTGCTTCGGAATTCGCCATGAGTGAAGCCGAACTTATGCAGCTCGCCGGATTTTCCAAGAATGGCGAAGCCTCGAAGAAGGAAGCTCGCCGGCTGCTCAAGGAGGCGGGGGTTCCCGAAGGCTTCAGCTTTGAACTCCTGAACCGGGTCGAGTATGAGGCCATCTCCATCTGGCTCATCGACCAGTGGCGGCAGGTGGGACTCAATGTGACCCAGAAGGTCCAGGAAGTGGGGGCCTACTACAAAGCCCTCCGGTCGGGAGAATACAAAGTGGGCATCCATTACATCTCGGACTACATTTCCGACCCGGACCTTCTCTTCCTCGTGTTTCTCTCCTCTGATATCAGCCCAGCCAATTTCGGCAGGTACACGGATCGGACGCTGGATGATCTTTACCGGAAGCAGAGCAGCACCATGGACCCGGTGGAACGGAAGAAGCTCTCCCGCCAGTTCCAGACCCGGGTCCTGGATGAGATGGCCTACGGTTTCCCGCCGGTGGGCTGGACCAAGCGGATTTCCATCCATTCGTCCAAGGTGAAGGGCTGGGTGGCTCTTCCCCACCACTTTCTCAATGTTGATTTGGTGGACGTGTGGCTGCAGAAGGATTGAGGACAAATGGGGGATCCCCCAAGGATGTCAAAAAAATAAGATAAAAGAGAGGTATTATGTCCACCGTTGGAAGAGACCTGCTTAAGATCGTGCGCCGGTCCAAGCTGTTTATCCCGGTGAACCGGGAAAAATTCGTGACCAAGGCCTGGACCCGGGGGGCCGACTGCCTCATCCTGGACCTGGAGGATTCGATCCCCCCGGCGGAAAAGTCCTCTGCCCGCCGAATGGTAAAAGACGTGATCCCCTTGGTGAAACGGGGCGGGGCGGAAATCGAGGTGCGCATCAACCGGGACTATGAGGAAGAGGACCTGGGGGCCGTCGTAGGGCCGGAGGTCGCGAGCCTGATGATCCCCAAATGTGAATCGGCGGAGGAGCTCCGGCGGCTTGACCGGATGGTGACGCAGCTCGAGAAAGAGCGTGGGGTTCCCGAAGGAAGAACCGACTTCTCCCTCATTATCGAAACGGCGCGGGGGGTGGTTCG
>PMCE01000213.1 GCA_003154025.1 Syntrophaceae bacterium | reverse complement strand
CCGGTAATCCCATCGCTGGCCGACGACCCCAGGAAAAGAGCCAGATCCGCCCCTTTTTCCGGAGGGGCCCCGCCGGTCTGTTTCTGTTTCACCGACCGGGCGTGGAAATCCGGCCCTACTTTTTCCGGCCCGGCGGCGAGGACTTCATCCAGGAGGCGGGTGTTGAGAGCCCCCGGGGCGATGGAATTCACGTCAATATGGTCTTCGCGGACCTCCTCGGCCAGGGTCTCGGCGAACCGGACTACTGCCGCCTTCGACGCTGCGTAAGCGCTGATCCGGGGGAGGGGATTGGTCGCCCCCCCGCCCGAAAGCTGGACGATCTTTCCGTATCGATGGGCCTTGAAATGCGGAAGGACCGCCCGGCACATCAGGATCGAGCCCATGAGGTTAATCTCTATGGCTTTTGTCCATTCCTCCCAGTCCACTTCTTCGATCTGACCCTTGGGACCGTAGACCCCCGCATTATTTACCAGGATGTGAAGTTGAGGAAAGGCCCCCAGAGCCTTGTCCACCAGACGGTTCGCGTCGTCGGCCTTGGATACATCCCCCGTTTCGGCGATGACGACCTGCCCGGGCCCGGCCAGCCCGGAAACCTCCACCCGGGCTTTTTCCAGCAGGTTTGCGTCGCGGGCGCAGAGCAGGACCGAAGCCCCGGCCTGAACGTAAGCCCTGGCAATGACCAATCCCAGTCCCTGATTGCCCCCGGTAATGATTGCCCCCCGGCCTTGAAGCGAATAGCTCATAAACAAGCCTTTCCCACGGTATAGTAGGCGACCCGGGAGTCGGCCCCCAGGGTGGATGCCAGAAATCGATTGGCGTCGATCACCAGGGGGGTTTCCATGATTTGGAAAACCAAATCCCCTGAGACCTGCCGAAACTCCGGCCATTCCGTGGCCACCACCAACGCGGCAGCTCCCGCCAGGGAGACCAGGGGAGTCGGGGAAAGGGCGATCTTATCAGCCAGGTCGGGAGGGAGTTTGCGGATCGCCGGGTCATGGGCTTGGACCTGGGCCCCCTCCCGGAAGAGCCATTCACAGAGCTCCACCGCTGAGGACCGTCGGAGGGTATCCGTCCCGGCCTTGTAGGCCAGCCCCCATACCGTCACCTTCCGCCCCCGCAGGTCGCCCAGAAGCGATTGCAGAGCGCGCCGGGTCCAGAGCTTATGGGCTTCGTTGCTGCTCAGAACAGCTGAAAGGAGGGGGACCGGAGATTGATGGAGATCGCCGATGNNCACCTGCTCGCACAGGGAAGCGATCTCGTTAATAAAGGCCACCGAGGCGGCCAGGAAAGCGTTGAGGGAGTGTTTGGTCATTTCCGCTGATTCTACGGACATCCACTCCACCCTCCCGGTAAACGGCTTGAGAAGCTCTTCAATGCGGCTGCGGTCCTGCTGCGAGCGGACTCCAGCCACGACCCGGTCGGGTTGAGTAAAGGCCTGGATGGCTTTCCCGAGGCGCAGATTTTCCGGCGAGTAGGCAAAGGTGACTTCTTTGGCCGAATAAGCATCGTGAAACGCCGCTTCGATGCGCCTTGTGGTTCCCACGGGCAGCTGGGAGGAGATTAATACGAGCATTCCCGGCTTCAGGTAAGGGAAGAGACGGGTGACCCGCTCCACGACGAATTCCACATCGGCCCGGTCTTCTTCATCCACGGGGGTATCATAAGCGATCCAGAGGATTTCCGCCACGGACAGTGCCTCTGCGGGTTCAGCGGAGAAGCGCAGACGCCCTGCGGCCAGCTCTTGCCGGACGAGCACCTCGAGCCCCGGCTCGAAGAGGGGAGGGCGGCCGCCCGCAAGATTCCCGACGACCGAGGGATCGAAATCGAGACCCACCACCTCATGGCCCCCGGAAGCGAGGCAGGCCGCCGTGACCGTGCCCAGATGCCAAAGGCCCACCACGCAGACCTTCATGATTGGGCCTCCAGAACCCAGGGATTCTCCCGCAGATAGCATAGGGTCCGGATGACCGCTTCCCGGATTGCCAGCTTGGGGGCCCAGCCCAGGCGGCGGATTTTTCGGCAGTCCAGGAAGATAAAGGGGCTGTCTCCGACCCAGCCGCGCCTTCCTCCCGCATAAGTTAGCTTTGGCGCAATCCCCAGGTGATCGCTAATCCATCGGACGGAATCGTTCACTTCGCAGGTTTCGTCCGTCCCCAGGTTGAAAATATTCACCTTCTCCCGGGATTTTTCGATGGCCAGGAACAAGGCGTCGATGCAATCCTGGACATACATGTAGGATTTTCTCTGGTGTCCGTCTCCCAGGATATGCAGGGTGTGGGGATCGTTCCTGAGGCTCCTGTAGAAATCATAGACATGCCCATGAGAATAGCGTTCTCCCAGCACGGAAACGAAACGAAAGATCCATCCTTGAAACCCGAAACCTTCACAATAAGCCTCAATCAACCCCTCGGCCGCCAGTTTGGATGCCCCGTAGAGGGAAGTCTGGACTGGGAAGGGCGCCACTTCGGGGGTGGGAAAGACCTCGGGCTCTCCGTAGATGGAGCCAGTCGAGGCGAAGGCAATTCCCCGGATTCTGTTTTCGCGCATGGCCTCCAGGATGAGGAAAGTGGCCAGGGTGTTCTGCTCCAGGTCTTTTCGCGGGTGCTCCAGGCCGAACCTTACATCCGCGTTGGCCGCCAGATGGAAGACAAAATCGCAGCCCTTCATGGCCCCGGACAAAGACCCTTCATCGAGGACGTCTCCCTCGACCTGGGTGAATCTCTCCGACTTTGACGCGGAGGAAAGGAACTCCCGTCGGCCGGTTGAAAAGTTGTCATAGCCCACAACCGTATCGCCCCTCTGCAAGAGGCGATCCACCAGGTTGGACCCGATAAATCCTGCACTTCCGGTTACCAAGACACGCATNNATTAAAATCCGCGAGAGCGCAAGTCGCAAGGCGGGGGGGGAATCTTTGCGCCCCCCAGGCCTTGCGGGCTTATTGTTTGGGATTCGCGTCTATTCCTTCGAACCCATGCATGGACTCTACGATATACATGGGCCGCTGGCGTACCTCGTCATACACCCTCCCCAGGTAGGCTCCCAGGATCCCCATGGACAAGAGCTGGATCCCCGCGAGAAAAGTGATCAAGATAACTAACGTCGGATTCCCCCAAGGGATCTCCACGTCCAGCAGGCGTAAGACGAAATAAACCAGGGCAATGAGGAAGGAAAGCCCCGAAGTTAGAAACCCTAGTAGGGTAATCGCCGTCAAAGTGAAGCGGGAAAAGCCCACGATCCCGTTCATTCCGATTAGGAAGGAGCCGGTCCACCGGTTGTAATGGCCCTTTCCGCCCACACGAAGGTCCCGGTCGTAAAGCACCGATTCCTGTTTGAAACCGACCAATGCCACCAGCCCCCGCAGAAACCCGTGAGACTCTTTGAGATTCAGGAGATGATTCACCACCCGGCGGGTCATCAGCCGGAAGTCTCCCGTATTCCTGGGAATCTCCACTTCGGCGATCCGGTTGATGAGCCAGTACCCGGCGTAGGAAATGATCCGTTTGAGAAAAGTCTCCCCCTGCCGGCTTCGACGCTGGGCATAGACCACATCCGCCCCGTTGGTCCGCCATTTTTCGATCAACCGGGGGATCATCTCCGGGGGGTCCTGCAGGTCCGCATCGATCACCACGCAGATGTCCCCCCGGGAATACCGCAGGCCCGCCAGCGTGGCTGCAGGCTGCCCGAACCGGCGGGAGAAGCGCAGGAGTTTAACCTCCGGACGTTTTGCACGCAAGGCCAAGACCACTTCCTCGGTGTGGTCGGTCGACGGGTCCATAGCGAAAATAATCTCAAATTTGCAGGCGGGGACCGATTGCAGGGTGCTGATCAAGCGCTGCGTAAGAGGCTCTAAATTTCCTTCTTCGTTAAATATGGGGATAACAACAGAACAGAGGAATTCTTGATTCTCTTTCACCCTAATACCCTTTTAACTGGCCGAAAAATTTTCTTATTTTATATTTATCCCCGGGGAATTTCAACTCTTTATTCTCATCCGCTGTCAAGTTCATTATTTTTTGGGGGACAAAGTGATACCAATAATGAGGTTGAGCTCTATGGATGGAATCAGAAATGGAAAGTAGCGCGTATTCATGATCACAAATTGTTCCGATAGTTCTGCAAAAATTTCTTGGGGGAGATTTATGTGCTCATTCGCTATTACTAGCCTCTTATAATCCCACCCGGGAAAGTATTCTTTGAATAGCCTTTGGGTGCTGATTTTACGGGCGACCCTATAGGCCAGCCCTCCCTCGCAAGGGATGCAGACACTGAGTAAACCCTCGGGCTTCAAAACTCTTCTGATCTGGCGAAGGGCCATTGGCAAATTGGGTAAATGTTCTAAGACGTGGATGGCCAGGATTCGATCGAAGTATTCATCTTGGAAGGGTATTTCCTCTTGGCAATCGCCGATCAAAACCGTTGCGTTGGGAAATTTTTCTTGGATAACAGCAGCCATTTCCGGACGTAATTCTAGGCAGACATATTCTCTCCAATCCGGTTTTTCATAATTAAGCTGGGATCCAATCCCCGCCCCAATTTCCAGGATCCTCTCCTTCTTGCTTCTCTTTGATTTAAGCGGGTAACGGTGGTTAAAATTCTCAACCAGTTCATATTTTTTTGGCAGGACTTCGTGCCAGAGTTTTACAAACTGGTCACGAATTTTCTTTTCTTCCTCATTTAATTGTTGGATTTTTTTGGGCCATTTATTCATGGTATTGCCTTTGACTGACTCCCTATTTGAATTACCGACCTTTGCGGATCCCATTTCTCCATTCGCAAATTCCAAGACCCAGAGGAACGCCGTTCCTCTTTTGCCGGGAGATTAATAAGGCGATATCCTATAAGTCTGCCTCCGTGATTTCAAATATTCAGTTCCCCAACAGCGATTCTGATAAATAGGTTCAAGCTCGGAAATAGCCGGCAGTGGTGTTCTCGGAGACCGCACCCATCTTTGCCGAGGTCAGGAAGTTCT
>PMCE01000516.1:16977-17464 GCA_003154025.1 Syntrophaceae bacterium | reverse complement strand
CCTGCCGGGACGGGAAGAAACCTTCCTTGATGCCCGCCGCCGAGTCAAGAAAGGAATTGGGACTCTCCGGGTCCCTCGCCCCCGCCAGGATCTTTCCCTCCTGGGAGTCGATCACATCGCCGAAGGCATTGACCACCACCAGGGCGGCCACCATCACTCCCCCGGGCAGGGCGATCGAAGAGGTTCCCAGCCCTCCCTTGGTGGCCCAGCGGACTCCTGAGAGTTTGCCGACGCTGGCCCCGGTTCCCGCTCCCACACTGCCCTCCTCCACCTTTCCGCCATGCCTGTTCACACAGGCCTGGTAACCCATCTCCGGGTTGGGCCGCACCTTCCCTTCCCCGATGCCCAGGTCATAGATGATGGCCGTGGGAACGATGGGGACCTTGCCTGCGGAAGTCTGGTACCCGATGGACTTCTCTTCCAGGAACCTCATGACCCCTCCGGAAGCGTCCAGGCCGAAGGCGCTTCCCCCGGCGAGAAGGACGGC
>PMCE01000516.1:9875-16966 GCA_003154025.1 Syntrophaceae bacterium | reverse complement strand
CAGAGCACCACCGTGCAGCCCGTGGCCCCTCGCCAATCCTGGGCATGGCCCACCTGGAATCCGGGCACGTCGGTGATGGCGTTGTTCATGATCGGCTCCTTTTCTCGCAGGGTTCTTATTCCTACCGCCGGGCCGGGACGAAGTCAAGGGACGAATCGAGCTTGCCCAGTCCAAGCTTTTACAGACCTCTCCACCCAAGCCCGGAGTAATCATCGATCGGCCAACCTCTCTTGAGGGTACATCTTTTCAAAAGGAAGAAGGGCAAGCGGGAAAAAGCTTGACGACTCCTGCCAGGGCTTCTAGAATTGAGCCCCAGGGGAAGAGGGGAACATAGGGAGCAACAAGGACGATGCCGGCGGCTCTCGGCGGCTGGCCTATATCTTTGGTCAGATTCTTTCCTCTGGGCCATTAACATACCGACTTTTTAAATTTTGTTAAAATTTTCAAAAATGTAGGGGCGGCCCCTACGATTTGATTGCGGCTCTGCCGCCCTAAGTTCATCTGTGTCCCAATATAATTCTTGGTTGCTGCTGGACCGATCTGTGGCCTCCAAGGCAAATGTTCTGAATTTCGAAAGGAGAAGGTAATGCGAATCGATCGGATGGAAGTGTACTACGCCTCATTCCCCCTGGTGTATCCCTGGGTCACCGCTTACGGTGCGGACCCGGACGCCCACAGCATTTTCGTAAAGCTGGTCTCCGGAAATACCGAAGGGTGGGGAGAGTCCGCTCCGCTCTATGCTCCCACCTATTCCCCCGAATCGGCCGTGGGAGTCTTCCACACGATCCGGGAATACTTCGCCCCCCGGATCGTGGGGAAGGAATTCGACACCGCCCGGGACTTGGTGAACCACCTCCAGCATTTCAAAGGAAATCACTTCGCCAAAGGGGCGATCGAGATCGCCTGGTGGATGCTCAAAGCGAATCAAGAGAAGAAACCCCTCCACCGGCTCCTGGGCGGCACACGCCAGGCGGTCGATGCGGGAATCGCCCACGGCATTAAAGAGAACCTGGACATGCTCATGGGAGCCATTCAGAAGGGCATCGACATGGGGTACAAGCGGACCAAGCTGAAATTCGCCCGGGGCTGGGGGTTGGAGATGCTCAAACCGGTGCGGGCCCATTTCCCCAAGCACACCTTCCACATCGACTGCAACTCCAGTTTCACCCTGGANNCATGCCAAACTGCAGGCCCAGCTCCAGACGCCCATCTGCCTGGACGAGTCCATCAAGAGCGTCCGGGACCTGCGTCTGGCCATTGAGCTGAAATCCTGCCGTTATATCAACATCAAGCACGGAAGAGTCGGAGGGTTGCAGGCTTCCCTGGAAATTCACAATCTTGCCCGGGACAACGGGATCCCGGCCTGGATCGGAGGAATGCTGGAGAGTTCGCTCGCGGTGGGGATCAGCGTGGAGCTGGCCACCCTGGAGAATATCGTTTACCCCAGCGACGTGGGGGCCTCATCGCAGTTCATCAAGGAAGACATCACCACCCCCACGATTGAGTTCCCGGGGAAAGAAAGGGTCTTCAAACCCTCCTCCGTCCCCGGAGTCCCCTACCTTCCCGACCCGAAGAAGCTGGCCAAGCACACGCGGGACAAGTTTATTCTGGAGGGATGAGAAGAGATTTCAGATTGCGAATTGCGAAATAGTAGTTGTTTTTTCCAATTATCAATACGCAATTCACAATGCGCAATCAGGGTTACACTCGCAGGTGCGGGTCCAGCACGTCCCTCAGCCAGTCTCCCAGGATGTTGAAGGAAATGACCGTAATCAGGATGGCGATCCCCGGCATGGAGGTGATCCACCAGGCGGTGGAGAGGTAATCCCGGCCCTGGGAGATGTCCCAGCCCCAGGAGATGGTGCTGCCGGTCATGCCGAAAAAGGAGAGTGAGCTTTCCACGATGATCATGTAGCCGATCTGCGTGGTCATGACAACCAGGATTGTGGTCAAAATGTTGGGGACGATGTGGCGGAGGATGATCCGCAGGTCGCTGGCTCCCGAGACCCTGGCCGCCACGATGAAAGGCTCCTCCCGCAGAGAAAGAATCTTACTGCGGGCCGTCCGGGCTTGCCAGACCCAGTGCGTCAGCCCGATGAAGGTGGCCACGCTGAGCACGCTCGGAGCCCACAGGGTGACGGCGATCAGGGTTAGAAGAATGCCGGGAATGGAAATGACCGCATCCACGATCCGCATGATGACGTCGTCGATCTTTCCCCCGTAATAGCCGGCGATGAGCCCCACGCTCATGCCGATGACCGTGGAGATGCACACCGCCACCAGGGCGATAAAGAGAGAAGTCCTCGAGCCGTAGACCACCCTCGAGAGGATATCCCGCCCCTGCGCATCACAACCCAGGGGATGCTGCCAGGTTCCCTTGGCATACCAGGAAGGCGGCAGGTTCCGGAATTCCAGGTCGCCGGCATCCGCCCGTTCATCAAACCCGAATACGGGAGCCATCAGAGCCAGGAAGATGATCAGCAGGAGAAAAACAAGCGCCACCTGGGCCATGTAGTTTTTTCGGAGTTCAATCCACCATCTCATGATTCCAAGGCCCTCAACCCAATTTGATCCGGGGATCGATGATCACGTAAATCATATCCACCAGGAGATTGATCCCCACCCAGATCAGGGCAAAAATCAGGGTGGCGGTCTGGATGACGGGAAAATCCCTGGCGAATATGGCGTCGAGCATGACCCGTCCCATCCCCGGCCACATGAAAACCGTCTCCGTCACGATCGCCCCGCCCAGAAGGATTCCGATTTGGATGCCGGCGATGGTGATGATCGGGATCAGGCTGTTCGGAAGGACATGGTCCCAGATGATCCTCAATTGGGAGACCCCCTTGGACCGGGCGGTCAGGGTAAAGGGGCGATTGAGATTTTCCAGAGTCTCCGTCCGGGTCATCCGGGCGATCAGGGCGGTAAACCACGCTCCCAGGGTAATGGCCGGTAGAATGATATGACGCGCCCAATGCCACAAGGCTCCCGGCTTTCCCGTGAACGCGGCCCAGACCGCCTGGGGGAAATAATAAGGGCTTTTGTCCATGGACGGGAGCCACTGAAGCTGGACGGAAAAGATGAGGATCAGCATGATTCCCAGCCAGAAACTGGGCGTGGAAATTCCGAAGAGGGTGATGAATTTGGCGATGTAGTCGAAAAAGGAATTCCGCCGCAACGCGCTTACGATTCCCAGGGCGATGGAGAGGGGCACGGCCAGGATGGCTCCAACCAGGGTGAGTTCCAGGGTTGCGGGAAACCTTTCGATCACCACCCGGAAGGCCGAATACCGGTAGGAAAAGGACACTCCCATATTCCCGGTCACGGCGCCTCTCAGCAGGGCCCAATACTGGACCCACAACGGCTGGTCGAGCCCCAGTTTGGCCCGAATTTCCTGCACCGTCTTCACATCCGCGAGTTCCCCGGCGATGACCTGTGCCGGGTCTCCGGGAACGGAATGGACCAGGATGAAGACCAGTGTGAGGACCATCCAGAGCACGAGGATTCCGCTCATCAGACGGCGTATCAGGTATTTTTTCATCGGAGGAAAACAGGGTTCGGGTCAGCGCTCCGGCCCGGTGGAGCTAACATCTCACCGCCCCACGGAACGAAACGCCGACCCTTTCCTTTCATTTGATTTTTTTCAACCCGGATAGGACCAGGTACTCATCCGTCCGGGCTTTGAAGTTGTGGTCGTTGCTCATGGCATAGGTATTCGGCTGCAGGTGGAGCCAGATAAACGGGCACTGATCATGGAAATAGGTCTCCAGGTCATGGAGCTCTTTCAGGCGTTTTTCCCGGTCCACGATCGAATTGCATTTATCGATCCACTGCTCGGCCTTTTCGTCGTAATTCCGCCCGTACGAACCCTTGCGGTTCAACAGGTACGGAAAGTAGCTCTGCGGATCGAAGGTCGGGTTGCCCCACGAACCGGCGAAGATGGGCCCGAAATTGGGGTCTCCGGTCACCGCCGGCCGGCGGGCGCGGAAGTCGGCATTCTCTCTCGGCTGAACTTTTACATTCAGCCCGATTTTGCGCAGATCATAGGCGATGGCTTCGCATATCTCGATCATGGAAAGGGCGATGCCGGGAACGGTCTCCAGGTTGATCTGTTGGGGATAGCCTTTTTCGTATCCCGCATCCCGCATGAGCTTTTTCGCCTTCTCGATATCCTGGTCATAATACGGAAGCTTCGGGTGGTAACCGAAAATGGTCGAAGCCAGAGGCTGATTCATGACCTCGCCCATATCCTTCATGAAGACCTTCATGATCTTCCGGTTGTCCACCGCATAGTTGCAGGCTTGTCGCACCCGGACGTCATCGAAGGGTTTGATGTGCTGATTGAACCCGGCGAAGACGATCCGCGGCCCCGGTTTGCCCTCGGCCCGAAACCCGGCTTTCTGGATTCTTTCAAAGTGGTCCAGGGGAAGACCGGCAATGACCTTGGTCTGCCCGGATAACAGCGAAGCCGTTCGGGTCTCGGCTTCCTGGATGCCGTAGTATTTCAAAACCTTCACGGGAGGCGGCGGCATCCAGTAATTCTTGTTCACTTCCATCTCGATTCCGATCCCGCGATTCCATTTCTTGAAAATGAACGGACCCGACCCCATGGGGTTGGCGGTGGTATGGTCCAGGCTGTTGGAGCCGTAATACTGCTCATCCAGGATCGCGAAACCGACCATGACGGCGGGATAGGCCGGATAGGGTTCTTTGCAGATGACGTCCACCGTATATTCATCGACGACCACGGCCTTTTCCACCTGGGCATACAAATTGCGCTGCGGGGAGACGAACTTGGGATCGATCACCAGGTTTTGGGTGAATGCGAAAGATTTGGCGGTCAGTTTGTTCCCGTTCCAGAACTTGATTCCGGGGCGGATATAATACCGCCAGACCTTGTCACTCTTGGACTCCCACCCCTTGACGGCCCGGTTGATCATTTCGTTGGTCTGGGCCTCGCGGTCGATGGGCGAATCGAAGATGAACTTCTCCAGCATCACATTTCCCACGGCGGTGGTGTTGTAAGGATGCAGGGTAACGATGGTCTCGCTGTAGGCCACCCCGAATTCATCGAAGACATCTTTCTCCTGGGCTTCGGCCAGGTTCCGCCCGCCCCAGATCGGCCCCCCGAACATCGCCATGCTTGCAGCCCCGGCGAATTTCAAAAATTCCCGTCGGCTGATCGGATACTTCCATTCCATGGTATTATCCTCCTTTCAAAGTGTCAGTGTGAGTGTCAGTGTCAGTAAAAGAAGCCCCCCCACCCTAACCCTCCCCATCGAGGAGAAAGGGGGTGATTTTTTGGGAATCTTTATCCGCGTTCATCCACCTCCCATTTTATCCGCAGATTTCGCAGATTACGCCGATTATGAAGCCATAAAGGCAAAGTACGCCGGAGGTAATTTTAGGCATTTCGAAAATTAAGCATTTTTAACTGTGTTCATCCGCGTCCCCGCGCCCCATCCTCATCCCATCCCCTTTTCCAGCAGCAGGCAAGCCGCCCCGTGCCCTTCCCTCCATTCCTTCAGCTCCGGTTCCCTGGCGGAACATTCCGGCAGCGCTTCCGGGCATCGGCCGCTGAAACGGCAGCCCTGCGGCGGCCTGCGGGGGTCCGGCGGATCTCCTTTCAAAATGATCTGTTTCAGGGCCAAATCCGGGTCCGGATGGGGGATGGCCGAAAGGAGGGCCCGGGTGTAGGGATGAAGGGGATTCTCAAAGATATCCTCCGTCCGCCCGACCTCCATGATCTTGCCCAGATACATCACTCCGATTCGATTGCAGATGTGCCGGGCAACCGCCAGGTCATGAGTGATGAATAAATAGGAGAGTTTGAATTTTTCCTGCAAATCCATGAGCAGGTTCAGGATCTGTCCCTGGATGGAGACGTCCAGCGCGGACACCGGTTCATCGCAGATGACAAAAGCGGGGTCGATGGCCAGAGCCCGGGCGATGGCGATCCTCTGCTGCTGGCCGCCGGAGAATTCATGGGGAAAGCGGTTGGCATGGGTGGGACTCAGCCCGGTCAGGGAGAGGAGTTCCATCACTTTCTCCCTCCTCTCCTGCCCGCTTCCCTTCCCGTGGATATCCAGAGGCTCCCCGATGATCTGGGCCACTTTGAGACGGGGATCGAGGGAGGTCCGGGGGTCCTGGAAAATGATCTGGATCCGCTGGTAGATCTTCTTGAGCTCGCCGCGATTCAGCGATTGAACATCCTGCCCTTCGAAACGGATCTCTCCCGCCGTCAAATCATAGATCCGCAGGATGAGGCGGGCGACCGTGGTCTTCCCGCAGCCGCTCTCCCCCACGAGGCCGAGGCATTCTCCCCGACGGACATGGAAAGAAACTCCATCCACGGCGCGGACCGGAGGCGCCACGCCCCCGAAGATCATCTCCAGCAGACCCTGATGGTCGAAGAAATATTTTTTAGCCCCTTGAACTTCTAAAATCGATTCCATATTACGGATTCGTCACCTTGTCGCTTAGGCTGATAGTCAAAAGGCGTCCTTTTCCCTTATCAAGTCTTCCGTTTCCACATCCTTTTCCTTCTTTGCTCAGTCCTCAGCACTCAGTCCTTAGTCCTCGGCCGATATCTTCGCGTCTCGAACCTCGTGCCTCGACCCTCGACTTTTCCCGCTTTCGCCCCCCTCTTTTTCATTCCTTGCACCTTGAACCTTGTACCTTTTACCTGCTCTCTTCGTGACATGCCACCCAGTGCCCTTTCTCCACCTCCCGCCATTCCGGACTTTCTTTTTTGCAGATTTCCTGAGCTCGATCACAGCGCGGGTGGAAGGCGCAACCCGAGGGCATCTGGATCAAGTCGGGCATCAATCCCGCCATGGTCTCCACCCTTCGGGCCTTCTGATCCAGCCGGATGACCGATCGGAGCAGCCCCCGGGTGTAAGGGTGGAGGGGACGATGGAAAAGGGAAGGAGTCTCGGCGTGCTCCACCATCTTCCCGGCGTACATTACATAGATACGGGAGCAGAACTGAGCCACGATTCCCAGGTTGTGGGTGATCATGAGCACGGAGGTTCTCCGGACGGATTGAAGTTCCTTCAGGAGCTGGAGGATCTGGGCCTGGATGGTCACGT
>PMCE01000516.1:0-9833 GCA_003154025.1 Syntrophaceae bacterium | reverse complement strand
TGGTCGCCGATCTTCTGCAAAGGGTTGAGAGCCGAGATGGGGTCCTGGAAGACCATGGCGATCTCCCGGCTTCGGATCTTCCGCATCTCCCTCTCTCTTTTTCTCAGGAGATCCTCGCCTTTCCAGAGAATTTCCCCCTCGGGGATCCGCCCCGGGTAAGGAATCAGTCCCATGAGCGCCCGCCCCAGCATGCTCTTGCCCGCCCCGCTCTCCCCCACGAGGCCCACTGTCTCTCCGGCTTCCTGATGGAAATCCACATGGTTCACAGCCCGCACGGTGCCCCACAGGGTGGGAAAGATGACTTCCAGGTTCTTGATTTCCAGAAGGCTCATGTTGGTCTGTAACTCATCGACAAACAAAGCAGGGGCAATCACGCCGAGGCGTGATGAATTGCCCCTACGGGGTCATCACCTTGGATTTGGGTTCCTGCATGACAGCTAGGGAATTCAAATCCCCGGAATACCTGGGGGCGAAAAAAGAATAGCCAAAAAAAGGCAGGATCGTCAACGGAAAAGTATGGTTGGATCCTTAGACATCAGAAAGGACAGAAGAGAATCCCTATTCCCTGGTTAGCCGATGCCTTCAAGAAGGCGGTCCCAAATTTGATTCGCATTTTCGGCCAGCTGATCCGCGGAAAGAATAGGTTTCTGGATCTGAGCTTCCGTTTCCCCGGCTACTCGTCCCTCCCGGACCACCTCAACGCCGGCACGATGGGCGGCCTGGAGAACGACTTGAATTTTTTCCTTCAGAGGTTCCACCTGCAAGAGTTGGCCGGCCGGCATCAGCAGTTCCCCTATGATCGGCGCCCCGCTGCTCTTTTCCATATGGCGGAAGACATGGCGGATCCCGTCGAAATGGGAAATTTCCGGGAACCCGCAGTTGGAAATCAGGACCATTTTTCGGTTCATGACATATCGCGGAGGGTGGCGATAGACCTCCCCGGTCTTGACAAAATGGGGATGGACCAGGGGAAGGAGTCTTTCCTGAAAAGCCTTCATGATGGCGGTCATGTTGTAATTGTAGAGGGGAAACGCATAAACGAGGATATCGCATCCCCGGACTTTTTCCAGAAGCTCCGGCATGTCATCTTTGAAGATGCACACCCCCGGGGTCTTGACCCAGCAGGTAAAACATCCTGCGCAGGGATGGATTTTTTTCTCCTGGAGGTAAACCGTCTCCGTCTCTGCCCCCGCACTCCGGGCCCCTTTTAGGAATTCCTGAAGAAGGATCTCCGTGTTGCCCGCCTTCGGCCGCGGGCTGCCCTGGGCAGCTAAGATCTTCATCTTATTTTCTCCTTCTCGCAGTAGCCTTTCTTCCCCACTCCCGACGTACTCTAATTTCTTACGGGCACGCCGTCCCGCGAAACGCGGGGTGCCCGTATAATCTTAAATTTTCAACCTTCAATCTGCAATCTAAAATCTGCAATCGGCAATCAAATGGCCCCTTCTTTCCTGAGCTGCGCCACTTCCTTCTCTCCGATCTTGAGGTATTTCCCCAGGATCAATTCGTTGTGTTCCCCTACCAGGGGGGAAGTCTTCTCGATCTGGCCCGGGGTCTTGGAGAGTTTGAAAGGGAACCCGGCGAGTTTGGCGCGGCCGATTATGGGATGATCGATCTCGACGAAGTACCCCCGCGCGTTCAGGTGGGGGTCTTCGACGACCTGTTGAATATTAAGGATGGGAGAATTGGCCACCCGTTCCCGCTCCATCATCTCACCTACTTCTTTAACCGTGTGCCGGGTGGTAATTTCTTCGATCTCTTTGGTCAGCTCCCATTTTCTCGCCCATCGCAACCCCTTCGTCGCGTTCTTGGGGTCGTTGAACCACTCCATCTTCCCGATGGCCCGGCAAAAACGCTCCCAGTGTTCGTTCCCGACGGTGGCGATGATGATGTACCCGTCTTTGCACCTGTAGGCAGCGAAGGGAGATTCATTCGTGTTGTGCGAGCCGATGGGCCCCATGAGTTCTCCCCCCACCGTCCACCGGGCGATGGCCCCTTCCAGGATGGAAATCATGGCTTCCTGCATGGATACGTCGACGTACTGACCCTCCCCGGTTCTTTCCCGATGCCATAGAGCCGCCATGATGGCGAAGGCGCCGTGAACCGCGGCGTTGATGTCCCCCAGGGAGGTTCCCACTCGGGTGGGAGGATTATCGGGATAACCGGTGACGGACATGAGCCCGCTCGTCGCCTGGGCGACGATATCGAAAGCGATCTTGTCCGAATAGGGGCCCCACTGGCCGAACCCGCTGATGCCGCACATGATGATGCGGGGGTTGATCTCCTTCATGGCCTCGTAATCGATCCCCAACCGCTTCATCACCCCCGGGGCGTAGTTTTCCAGGACCACGTCGCTGATTTTCACCAGCTCCTTAAAGATGGTTACTGCCTTGGGATGTTTCAGGTTCAAGGTGATCCCATACTTGTTCCGGTTCAGGGAAAGGAAATAGGCGCTCCGGCTGCGGTCGTGGGGTCCTCCTTTCCCGTTTTCCACCATCGGCGGGTTGTCCCGGATCATCTCGCCCTCGGGCGGCTCAATCTTGATCACCTCCGCCCCCAGGTCGGCAAAGAGCATGGAACAGTAGGGCCCGGCCAAGACTCTGGTGAGATCCAATACGCGAATTCCTTCNNGAAAGCAGAAATCCTGTTCTGTCGGAGGATTCATTCCGCAATTCGCAATGCGCAATGCGCAATTAAATGGCGCCTTCTTCCCTGAGCTTTTTTACTTCATCCTTCCCCAATTTCAGGTACTTCCCCAGAATAAGCTCAAGGTGCTCCCCCAGCAGCGGCGAAGGCCGCTCGATGCTACCGGGGGTTTCGGACATTTTAAAGGGAATCCCGGGAATCTTCGCCCGGCCTATGATGGGGTGATCGATTTCCACGAAGTAGCCCCGTTCCGCCAGGTGGGGATCTTCAACCACCTGCTCAATATTGAAGATCGGAGAATTGGCTACCCGCTCCCGGTCCATGAGTTCACCCACTTCCTTGACCGCGTACTGGCTGGTGACCTTTTCAATCTCTTCCTGGAGGGTATACTTCTCTTCCCAGCGTTGATGCCTGGTGCGGTACCGGGGATCGGCCGCCCAATCGGGCCGGCGGAAGCCCCTGCAGAGCCGCTCCCACTGGTCGTCTCCGACCACGGCGATAACAATATACCCGTCCTTGCACTGGAAGGCGGCCATGGGCGCGTCATGGGGATTCATAGACCCGATGGGAGTCAAGAGCTCTTTCCCGATGGTCCAGCGGACGATGGCTCCTTCCAGAATGGCCACCATCGCCTCCAGCATGGAAACATCGATATGCTGTCCAACCCCCGTCTTTTCCCGGTGCCACAGGGCGGTCATGACTGCAAAGGCGGCGTGCACGGCCGCATTCACGTCGCCCAGTGAAGTTCCGACCCTGGTAGGCGGGTTCCCGGGGTATCCGGTGATGGACATGAGCCCGCCCCGGGCCTGGGAGATGACATCGAAGGCGATCTTTTTCGACAGCGGGCCGGTCTGGCCGAAACCGCTGATGCTGCACATGATGATCCGGGGGTTGATCTCCTTTAGAGCGGGGTAATCGATCCCCAGGCGATTCATGACCCCCGGGGCATAATTCTCCAGGACCACATCCCCGATCTTCACCAGTTCTCTGAAGATGCCCAGGCCTTTGGGATGTTTGAGGTTCAGGGTAATCCCGAACTTGTTCCGGTTGAGGGTCAGGAATAGACCGCCGCGGCTGCGGTCGTGGGGCCCGCCCTCCCCTTGTTTCACGATCGGAGGGTTATCCCTCACCAGGTCCCCGTCAGGGGGCTCGATCTTGATCACCTCAGCTCCCATGTCCGCAAAGAGCATGGAGCAATAGGGCCCGGCGTATATTCTCGTCAGATCTATAATCCGGATTCCCTCCAGGGCTTTCGGGTCCATGAATCAATACCTTTTAAGTTGAGTAATCAGTTTTAAGAAAAGGCCCGAGGTGCGAGGACCGAGGAAAGACCTGAAAAAATTCTTTTCTTTTTATGCTTCCTCTTTGTCTTCGTACCCCGTGCCTCGGTCCTCGTTCTTATTCTTTCACCTTCCCTTTAGATGCCCAAGTAGGCTTTCTTGAGGTGTTCATTCGCCAGGAGCTCCTGGGCCTCTCCCTGGAGGGTAATTTTCCCGTTCTCCATCACGTACCCTCTTCGGGCCAGGGAGAGGGATTTTTTCACATCCTGTTCCACGAGGAGAATGGTCGTCCCGGCCTGGTTGATTTTGGAAATGGCTTCAAAGATCGTTTTGACCATGATCGGAGCCAGGCCCAGGGAAGGTTCATCCAGCATGAGAAGCTTGGGGATGGCCATAAGCCCCCGCCCCATGGCAAGCATCTGCTGTTCTCCGCCGCTCAGGGTTCCCGCCAGTTGATCTTTCCTCTCCAGCAGAAGGGGAAAAAGGTCGAAGACCCGCCGCAGCGATTCGGANNAACAACTGGCGCCCCTCGGGGATCTGGATGATTCCCAGGTCCACGATGGAGTAAGCGGGGACCTCGTTCAGCCTTTTCCCTTCGAAAAGGATCTGACCTTTACGCGGTTTGAGTAACCCGGAGATCGTTTTGATGGTGGTGCTCTTCCCGGCGCCGTTGGCTCCCACGATGCTCACCACCTCTCCTTCCGGCACCTCCAGGGAGATGCCGAAGAGGGCAATGGCTTCGCCGTAGCGCACCTCGATTTGGTCAAGACTTAGAAAGGACATACTCTTCCCCAAGGTAGGCTTTGATCACCCGCTCGTCTTTGGCCACCTCCTGCGGAGTCCCCTCCATAATTTTTTCCCCGTGATGAAGGATCGCGATCCGGTCGGAAAGGGACATGATGGCGTGCATGACATGCTCCACCACGAAGAGCGTAATCCCCTCCTCCCGGATCTTGCGGATCAGGAGGAGGGTTTCATCGATTTCGTGGGGAGTCAACCCGGCCATGACCTCGTCCAGGAGAAGGAGGGTAGGTTTCCTCGCCAGCGCCCGGGCGAATTCCATGCGCTTGCGGTCCGGAAGGGTGAGGCTCTTGCCCAGCATGTTTTTTCGGTCCGCCAGCCCCATCCACTCCAGGGTTTCCAAAGCTTCCTTCCGGGCCAGATCCGGGTCACCCGTTCGATAGAAGGCGCCGATCATGACATTCTCCAGCGCCGTCAGGTTGGCAAAGGGTTTCACGATCTGGAAGGTGCGGGCAATCCCCATCCGGCAGACCTGGTGGGGATGCCGGACATCCGCATAATCCTGGCCGCTGAATTCGATGGTCCCCCCGCTCGGACGGTATACCCCGGAGATCAGGTTGAAGAGGGTCGTCTTGCCCGCCCCGTTGGGGCCGATCAAGCCGAAGATCTCCCCCCGCCTGATTTCCAGGTCCACCTCCTTGACGGCCGCCAGGCCGCCAAAGAGTTTGGTCACCTTCTTCGTTCGCAGGAGTACCGGGGAGTTTACCGAACCCATCGTCATACGCCCCTATTTACTTTTTCCCCTTGGCCCGCTCCTCCCAACTGGGCAGGGGGATGACCATATCCTTCACCGCCGCCAAAGCCGGCCAGACCGCATACTGATCCTGCTCGAACCACTGCATCACGATGGGTTTGGCGCGCAGGTTGGTGCCCATGCTGGGATGGCCCGGGGGAGCGAATTTGACCCCCCAGCCCGTGGGGGTTTTCCCCTCCGGAATATCGATCGACAGGGCCGCCTGGCGCAGCGCCTCGGCATCCAGGGAGCCGGCCTTCTTGATGATGTCCCAGGCGATCAGGAGCCCGTTATAAGCCCGCAGGGAATGGCCGGAGCGGGGCGGGTGGCCGAAGATTTTTTGATACCGGCTGGAGTATTCGGCGATTCCCGGGCAGAATTTCTCGCTGGTGTTCCGGGGCTGGGTGATGTCCACGTTGAAGATGTAGTTGATGTCGTCGCCGAGCGCGTCGGCCGTGTCCTTGGTCCCATGCCCCCCGCCGCAGCCGATGAACTCCTTGACGTTGAACTTCAGCTCCTTGGACTGCCGGGAGATCAGGATGGCGTCATTGACATAAGAGGTGGCGATGAGGATGTCGGGTTGGGCGGATTTGAGCTTCATGATGAGGGAAGAGAGGTCCACGGTCTTGGCGCTGTAGGGCTCGTCGGCCACGATGCGGAATCCTCTTTCCTTCCCGTACTTCACCGCCGACGTCCCCACGGTGGTCCCGTACAGGCTGTCTTCATAGATCACGGCGATCTTCGTATTGGCCGGTTTCAAACCGATCTTCGGACAGACCGTCTGCTCGGACAGGTCAATGGCTCTTATGCCGAAATCCGAGGCCAGCGGATTGTTGCGGAACAGATACTTGAAGCCCCTCTGGGTGATGTTGTCGGCAATGCCCCCCTGCTCAAAATAGATGACCTGGTATTTTTCCGCGACCGGGGTGGAAGCGTAGGCGATGGAGCTCGAGTAGGATCCGGTGATGATCTTCACCTTCTCCACGGTGATCAGCCGCTCCGCTTCGCTGGTCGCGGCTTTGGCATCGGGGGCATCGGCCTTGACGAACTCGATTTTCTTCCCCAGCACCCCTCCCTTTTCATTCTGCACCACCCGCGCCGTTTCCGCCCCGCGCCATTCTTCAGTGCCGAGCATGGCCAGGGGCCCGGTAAATGGATACAGGGTGCCGATCCGGATGGAATCCTGCCCGAGCGCCGTCGTTCCCCCAAGGAGTACGAATGAAAGCCCTACCGCGACCCATCCCCAAAGCTTCGTTCTTTTCATGGTGCCGTTCCTCCTGGTTGGTTGAGGTTCCAGCCCCTTTCGGATTTTTAGGAGAAACCCGGAAAGGGATCGGGCCGGATGGCCCTGCTTTCCTGCCGGTCACGAGCGGAGGTTGGCTTCCTCCGCAGATGGCGGCGTCTCCTTCTCTCCCGCTCTTCTCTTGAAAAGCCCCAGGATCCCCTGGGGCATGAAGATAACGACCAGGACCAGAATGATTCCGTAGATGACCAGGTATAGGCCCGCAAACCCGCCCCCCAGCCAGGAGCGCAGGAGCTCCTGCAGGGGGGTGAGCACGAAAGAACCGATGATCGGGCCGACGGCCGTACCCATCCCGCCGATCATGGGAATGAGGGCGAACTGGATGGACATGTCCAGGGAAAATTCGCTGTAGGGTTCGATGAACAGGATGTACTGGGCGTAAAAAACCCCCCCGATCGAGGTCAGGGCGGCGCTGATGATGGCCGCCTTCAGTTTCACCCAAGAGTTATTGATCCCCAGCGATTCGGCCGCATCCTCATCCTCCCGCAGCGCCTGCAGGTAGTAGCCGAACCGCGATTTTTCGATAAGGTAGGAGATGACGAATACCAGTAGGGCAAAGATGAGAATGATGTAGAGGTAGGGCGCCTTCTCCTTAAACATGAAGTTGGCCAGCCCCATATTCTGGGGGATGGTAATGCCCGTCGACCCCTTGGTGAAATCCTTGAAGTACGTGGCGAGAATGCGCAGAACTTCGGCGAAGGCGATCGTCGCCAGGGTGAAGAACGGGCCCCGGAGGCGAAAGCAGGGATAGCTGATGGCCGCCCCGAAGAGGGAGGTCACGACCATTCCGACGACCATGCCGGCCCAGGGATTCAGGCCGGTGTAGAGGTGCAGAAGAACACAGGTATAAGCCCCCAGGCCGAAGAAAGCCGCATGCCCGAGCGAGAGCTGCCCCCCAAAACCCCCGATGATGTTCCAGGCGCCCCCCAAGGCCGCGTAAAAGAGCATCATGATCACCAGGTGGAGAACAAAGGGGTTCTCCACGATCTGGGGCAAAAAAAACAGGACCAGCAGGACGGCCAGGAAGAGGTAGCCTTTCGGTTCGCGGAATGCCTGGAACAGGGGCCGGATCATTTTTCCCCCATCTCCTCCGCTCCCACGATCCCGTAGAGCCCGGAGGGTTTGAGCAGGAGGACCAGGATAAAGATGACGAAATAGACCGCTTCCTTCAACTGGGTGGCCACATAAAAGCCGCTGTAGGATTCCACCAGCCCGATGATGAGCCCCCCGATAAACGCGCCGGTCATGTTGCCCAGGCCTCCCAGGACGACGACCACGAAGGCCGTGAGGACGAAGAGTCCCCCCACCGTGGGAAACACATAATAGATGGGCATCAGAAGGGCTCCCGCGATCCCCACGAGCGCGGTGCCCAAGCCGAAAGTAAAGAAGTAGATCCGACGGATGTTGATCCCCATGAGCGTGGCGGCCGTTCGATTCTGCGCCACGGCGCGAATGGCTCTGCCGGTATAGGTCTTTTTCAGGTAAAGGAAAACCCCGTAGCTGATCACCACGGCAGCCGCAAAGGCCATGAGCCGCGAGAAGCTGATCAAGAACTCCCCCGCGGTGATCGTCATCCCGGCATACGTGGTTTTGACCGACCGGTAGTCCGCCGTCCAGAAGAAAAGGGCGGCATTCTGCAGGGCCACCGAGAGCCCNNTCCGAACAAAGGCCCAAGATAAAAAGAAGGGGGGTAACGATTAAAAGAGAAAGGTAAGGGTCGATGCCCGCCAGCTGGAAAAGGAAAAAGGTCCCATACATGGCCAGCATGAGGAACTCGCCGTGGGCGAAGTTGACGATCCGGGTCACCCCGAAGATCAGCGTCAGACCGATGCTGATCAGCGAGTAGATCCCGCCCTGAAGAAGCCCATTAATCGTAAGCTGGATAAGGTCCTGCATCTATCCTTCGGCCGATAAGATAAAGAGGCTGGAACCCAAATTCCTCCCATTTAAAGCAGGGCTGATCTTTTTTGTCAAGACGAAAAAAACAGGACCTAGGAACGAAGTTCGAGGAGAAGCTAAAAAGATCTTGCCTGTATTCTTGAACCTTGTGCCTTGAACCTCGTGCCTTGTGCCTGATTCCTCCGCTTTTCCTTGCGCCTTGTACCTTGTTCCTTTAACCTTTCATATACTTCTTCATTTTACTCTTGTCGATTTCGATCCCCAATCCGGGCCCGGCAGGGACTTTAATGACCGCATCATGGCACTCGAGGACCGGGTCCTTCAGGATCTCCGTCCGAAGGGGGTTCTCCGTGTACATGTGTTCGAAGATGTACAGGTTGGAAAGGGACGAGGCCCACTGCACGGCGGCGGCGATGGACACCGCCCCCGAGGCCCCGGTATGGGGCGCGATCGTCACCCCGCAGGCGCTGGCGAAGGCGGCAATCTTGCGGGCTTCGGTGAACCCGCCGCAGCGGGCGATGTCGGGCTGGATCATGGGGGCCTTTCCCCGGAGGATCAGGTCGCGGAACCCCCAACGAGTGAACTCCGACTCTCCTCCCACCACGGGGATCCGCAGGGAATCCGAGAGCCGGGCATATCCTTCCAGGTCTTGCGGCGGCACGGGCTCTTCAAACCAGAGGATATTCAGCGGCTCCAGCAATACCCCCAGCCTCAGGGCCTCCCCTGTCGAGAACCCGCAGTTGGCGTCGAGCATGATTCCGATGTCCGGGCCCACGGCGGCCCGAATCGCTTTTATATTTCCAAAGTCGGTCTCCACCCCCAGGCCCACTTTCACTTTTATTTTTTGGAAACCCTTCCGGACCAGGTCCTGGGCCTCTTTCACCATTTCGGATCTTTCCATGAGCATGATGGATGAGGCATAGGCTTCGAGCTTCTCGTGGTGCCTTCCTCCCAGGAGCGTGGAGACGGGCTGGTTCATCGCCTTCCCGATCAGATCCCACAGGGCGATGTCCACCCCGCTGATGGACTCGATCATGAACCCCTTCCAATGCCCCCGGCTCTTCATGGTGGAGAACATCTTCTCCCAGAGCACATCCACTTTCATGGGGTCGGCTCCCAGGACGACCGGTTTCAAAATATTCTGGACCACCTCCCGGGCCGCCGAGGGGCC
>PMCE01000395.1:4149-16803 GCA_003154025.1 Syntrophaceae bacterium | reverse complement strand
CAGGAAGCCCAGGCGAGGGGCACAAATCGAAGCGAGGGCGGGCGTTCCCCCGCCCGGGGTTCGATCGACCCAGAAAAAGGAAATTTTATGGAAAAGTCCGATCCGGTGAGTATCCCCGATACCTCCCGTTTGAAAAGCCTGTTGGGCCCCGTGCTCATCTTTCTCCTGGCCGTTTACCTGTATTTCCTTGCCGGGGGTATCGATGTGAACCCCATGCCCGGCCAGCTGGGGCCGGCGTTCTGGCCCAGAGCTTTGATCCTCCTGCTCATGGCCAGCTGCGGAATCAAGGCTGTGGAAATCTACTGGACTCCCCCGAGCGCCGAGGGAGGGAAAAAGGCCTCCTCTCCCGGGGTGGACACCCGGCGACTGGTCCTGATGATCGTCGCCGTTCTGGGAGTGGTGTTCCTCATGGACATGATCGGCTTTATCCTGGCCAATTTTCTTTTCCTCTTCCTTTTCATGCGCATTGCGGGCTACCGCCGAATGAGGAGCTTGACCCTGATTTCAGTATTGGGAACGCTCGTCCTCCTTTTCCTTTTCGTAAAAGTTGTCTATCTCCCCCTCCCCAAGGGGCAGTTTTTCTTTAGTGACTTGACCATCGCGGTATACAGGATTTTGTTCATCATCTGAATACGCGGAAAGAAAGGGAATCCATGGTGGACCAACTTTCCTACATGTGGATCGGCCTGATCAACACTTTTGCCCCCCTCAATTTTCTAATGATTATCGTGGGCATGGTAATCGGGGTCTTGGCCGGGGCCCTCCCGGGTATCACCATGCTGAACGCCATCGTCCTGGTGCTGCCCTTCACGTACCTCATGGGGATCGTTCCGTCTCTCCTGCTGATGAGCGGAATCTACTGTGGCGGCGTCTTCGGCGGCTCCATTACCGGAATCCTCTTCAATATCCCCGGGGACCCCATGAACGTCCCCACCACCTGGGAAGGGTACAAGCTGAACAAGAAAGGTCATGTCTCCAAGGCGCTGGGCATGGCCATCATGTGCTCGGCCATCGGCGGCTTCATCAGCGCCCTGGTCATGACGCTCGCCGGGCCCCCCTTCGCCAAGGTAGCCCTGTCGTTTTCCTCCACGGAATACTTCGCTGTGGTCTTTCTGGGGTTGGCCAGCGTCGTGGTCATCGGGACCCGTTCCATGGGAAGCGCTCTGATTTCCATGTCCATCGGGCTGATCCTGGCTACGGTGGGCATGGACGATATCTACGGAGCCCCGCGTTTCACCTTTGGCATTCAAATCATGGAAACGGGGATCAATTTTGTCACCGTTCTGATCGGGATTTTCGCCATCGGGGAGGTGCTCGAACAACTCTCGGCGATCGGAAAAGGGGAATCGGAAACCTACCGAATCCGTCCCAAGACGAGCCTCCCCACTTTCCGGGAGCTCTGGGCGCTACGAGCCAGCCTCCTTCGCGGACTGGGCATCGGGACGGCCATGGGGGCCCTGCCGGGGAGCGGGGCCACGGTGACCTCCTTTGTGAGTTACGGGGTGGAAAAGCAGGTCTCCAAGCATCCCGAGCTTTTCGGAACGGGAATTTGGGAGGGGCTGGTCGCGTCCGAAACTTCGATCAACGCCTCTACCGGCGGAGCCATGCTCCACCTTTTCGCCCTCGGGATTCCGGGCAGCGGAGCGACGGCGGTCATGATGGGAGCCTTTCTCCTCCACGGGATTCAGCCCGGGCCGCTGCTCTTCACCAAGACCCCGGAGGAGGTCTACACCGTTTTTGTGGGTTTCATGATCTGCAACCTGGTGATGATCTTCGCCGGCCTGGTCTGTGCAAAATTCTTTTCCGAGCTGATGCGGGTTCCGGAAATCATCCTCTCCGCCTTCATCATCTCCTTCTGTCTCCTCGGGGCTTTCGCCCTGCGCAACGACATGACCGACGTCTGGTTCATGGTCATCTTCGGCATCGTGGGTTATTTCATGCGCCGCTACGACCTCCCCACCCCTCCCATGATCCTGGGGCTCATCCTTGGACCGATGGCTGAAAAATATTTTATCACCACCATGATCGGGGAAGGGAATGACGTTTCAGTCTTCTTCCGGCGGCCGGTAAGCGCTTTCCTGATGGTGGCCTCTTTCTTCATCCTGCTTATGCCGGCCTGGAGGGCCTTCAGGAAAAGAAAGAAAGCTCCGGTGGCGGGATGAAGGACAAAATAAAGACCGTCGTCCTGGGAGTCCTGGGAGTGGACGCCCATGTGGTGGGAAACAAGATCATGGCCCACGCCCTCGAGGCCGGCGGGTTCAAAGTGGTCAACATCGGAACTTTCTCCTCGCAGCAGGATTTTATCCGCGCAACCATCGAAGCTGCGGCCCACGCCATCCTGGTGGGTTCCCTCTGCGGCCATGGGGAGATGGAGTGCCGCGGATTCCGGGAAAACTGCGTCGAGGCCGGAATCGGGGAGATCCATCTGGTCATCGGGGGAAACCTGGTGGTGGGCCGGCAGAAGTGGGAAGAGGTGGAGAAGCGTTTTCTTCAGATGGGCTTCAACCGCGCCTACCCCCCCGGCGTCTCCCCCAAACAGGTGATCGAAGATTTGAAGAAAGACCTGGCAAATAAAAAAGACGCATAGAGCATAGGGCATAGCGCAAAGAATCCTTCTCCTTCGCTATGCTCTATGCACTATGCGCTATGCGCGCATATGTCCCTTGCCCTTTTAATAGATTTCGGCAGCACCTTCACCAAAATCCTGGCCGTCGACCTGGCCGCCGAAGAGATCCTCGCCTACGCCCAGAGCTGCACCACCGTGGAAACGGACATCATGGTCGGCCTGCGGAAGGCGCTGGACCTGCTGCCTTCTCACCTGAAAAATGCCGCTTACGAATGCCGAATCTCCAGCAGCAGCGCCGCCGGCGGCTTGGGGATGGTGACCATCGGCTTGATTCCGGAGCTCTCGGCTGAGGCTGGCCGGCGGGCCGCGCTCGGAGCGGGGGCCAAGGTGGTCAAGGTCTATTCTTTCCGCCTGGCGACCCGGGAGATGGAGGAGTTGGAGAGTCTGAATCCGGATATCCTTCTCCTGGCCGGGGGGACGGATGGGGGGAACAGCGAGGTTATTCTCGACAATGCCCGGATGCTTTCCCGCAGCGGGGTCCGTTGTCCGATCCTGATCGCCGGCAACAAGTCCGCCGCCGACGAGGTTCAGGCCATATTATCCGCGGCCGGCAAAATCACGCTCCTGGCCGACAATGTCATGCCCGAAGTGAACGTGCTGAACGTGGAACCGGCTCGGGCCATGATTCGTAAAGTCTTCATCGAGCGGATCATCGAGGCCAAGGGTTTGAAAAAGGCGGAGGAGTTTGTGGAGGGAATCCTCATGCCCACCCCCACCGCCGTTCTGCGCGCTGCCCAGCTCCTCTCGCAGGGAACGGGCTCGGAGAAGGGGCTGGGCGACCTGGTCATCGTGGACATCGGGGGGGCGACGACGGATGTTCATTCCTTCGGCATGGGAAACTCGGTGCAACCGGGGGTCGTCCGCAAGGGGCTCCCCGAGCCTCTGGCCAAGCGAACGGTGGAGGGAGACCTGGGGATTCGGTACAACGCCGGGACGATCCTGAAACTGTGCGGCCAGGACCGGATTCTGGAAAACGCCCGTCTCTCCCACCCGGACCTCGCTCAAAAACTGGGAAGGCTCTCCCAGTGCGTCGAAACCATTCCGGAGTCCTCTGAAGATCAAGACCTTGACTTTGCCCTGGCCGCGTGCGCTGCGCGGGCGGCGATGGAACGGCATGCGGGATCGATCGAGACGCTCTGGGGACCCCACGGCCAATATTACATCCAGCACGGAAAAGACTTGACCGCCGTGGAAACCCTCATCGGGACGGGCGGAATTTTCATCCACCATCCCCAGGCGGGGGCCCTTCTGGAAAAGACTCTGTTTTCCCCCGGAGAGCCTTTTTCCCTGCGCCCGAAGAGCCCGAGCCTCTATACCGACGCCCGGTATTGCCTCTTTGCGGTGGGATTACTGGCCGACCGGTATCCGGAGATCGCCTTCCGGATCGGCAGGAAATACTTGAAAGAATGGAACGAATAATTTTCACCGCAAAGACGCGAAGAACGCAAAAATTTTCATGAAAAAACACAAAAAGATTTCATCCTCGAAATCCTGTTCCTTTGCGATCTTTGCGTCTTCGCGGTTAATTTTTGGTCTTTAAGGCATTTCTATGGAACTGAATAACCAGCGCTGGTCCGACGAAGAATTTTTTAAAGAACGGAAAAGAATCCTCGCTCTGTGGCCCACCGGGAAAGAGATCGATCTGGGGGAAGCCGTTGAATACCTGAAAAGCCTTCCTCCGGAAAAGAATTATGCCCGAGTCATCGTCGAGGCCGAGAAGCAGGGGCGCACCCTGGTTCAACCCCGCGGAGGGGTCGCTCTTCTCGACGGCCACATTGCCCTCCTCCAGTGGTTGCAGGAGAAAGGAGGGGCGGACCTCCTACCCAACACAACGGATACCTACACGCGAAACCTGAAGTTCCAGGAGGCCCAGCGGGGGATTGAAGAGAGCCAGAGGGCAGGCCGCTCCATGCTGAACGGATGCCCGATTGTGAACCACGGCCTGAAAGCCGTGCGGAAGATTTCGGATTCGGTGAAGCGGCCCATCATCGTCCTCTCCGGCACCGCCTTTCCCCAGCTCACCGCGGAGATGGGGTTTGCCGGGGGCATGACCGCTTTTCTCGGAGCGGGGATTTCCTACACGGCAGCCTACACCAAAGACCTCCCCTTTGAACAGGGAATCCGCAACTACCAGTACCTGGACCGGCTGACTTCCTTCTACGAAGAAAAAGGCGTCCTCCTCCACCGGGAGCAGCCCGGTTTTCTCACCGGGACTCTCATTCCTCCCGGGATCGGAATTGCAGTCGCCGTCTTGGAGATGCTCATGGCCGCAGGCCAGGGGGTGAAGCATTACAGCATGGGGCTCTGCCAGAGTCTCAACATTTCCCAGGACGTGGCGGCCCTGTGGGCGATGAAGGAGGTGGGAAGGGATTACCTTCGCCGTTTCGGCCTGGGGGAGTTTTTTTTCTCCATCGCCACTCACCAATGGATGCAGGCCTTCCCGGCGGATGAACCGCGCGCTTATGCCGTCATCGTCCTGGGAGGGATCATTGCCACCCTGGCGGGAGCCACGCAAGTCATTACCAAATCGACCCATGAGGCCGAGGGAATTCCCACCAAGGAAGCCAATGCCGAAGGAGTGAAGGCCACCCGCATGGCGATCCAGCTGATGCGCGGCCGTCGGTCCCCGGAGAATCCCGAGATCCTCCAGGAGAAAGAGATGATCTCCCGGGAAGCCCGCTCCATCCTAAACAAGGCTCTGGAGATGGGGGAAGGAGACCCGGTCCTGGCCTCCCTTAGGAGTATTCAGGCCGGGATCCTGGACATTCCCTGGGCTCCCAATCAGTTTGTGGCCGGCAAGGTGATTCCGGTGCGGGATGACCGGGGAGCGGTCCGCTACCTGGAACCTGCCAACCTTCCCTTCGGCCGGGACATTTTGGAGTACAACCGGGGAAAAATCGAAGAACGGGAGCACCGGATCGGGAAGAAGATCGATTACCAGGAGGCGATTTTTGATATCACCGAAGTAAGCAAGATGCTGGAGGATTAAACCAGGATCGAGGCACGAGGTCCGAGGCCCTAGGAAGGGAGAAAAAATCCTATGAAGTCAATACCCCCCGAGACCATCGCGGAGGTGATTGCCAGTCTGAAAAAAAACGAAATGGAGGCCATCTATTCCTCTACCGCCGCAGAGGCCAAGGAGGAGGTCCTGAGGAGGATCCCCCCCAGGGCTACGGTGGGAGTCGGAGGGTCCGTCACTCTGAGGGAGATGGGGCTCCTGGAAGCTTTGGAGAAGAGGGGAAACGAGGTTTACGATCACTGGAAAGAAGGGCTCTCCCCGGAGGGACGCCTGGAAGTCGGGAAAAAGCATCAGCGGTCCGACGTTTTTCTCACCAGCACCAATGCGCTGACGATGGACGGAAAGCTCATCAACGTGGATGCCACGGGAAATCGGATTACCTCCATGATCATGGGGCCGCAAAAGGTCATGGTGATCACCGGGGTAAACAAGATCGTCAAGAACCTGAACCAGGGTCTCGCCAGGCTGAAAAAGATCGCCCCCCGGAACTGCCGGAGACGAAAGGATCCCACCCCTTGCGCCCAGGATTTATCCTGTCATGACTGCGAAACGCCGGCCAGGATCTGCCGGGTGACGGCGATCATCGAGAGGAGGCCATGGGGGATGAAAGAATTCACCGTGATCCTGGTGGGAGAGGAACTTGGCTATTAACCCCCTGCGGGCGGTTCGCGAACCGCCCCTACCTGAGGATCGGATGAACGCGATGAAAATCGAAAGGATCGAGCTTTACCGGCTTAAAGTCCCGCTGAAACAGCCCTACAAGATTGCCACCGCGGAGATGAAAGTCTTTGACAGCACCGTCGTGGTCCTCCAAGCGGAGGGCCGGGAAGGACTGGGCGAGGCCATGGCCGGCATTCAAGGTTATTTTTGGGAGACGGCGGATGAGGTCTGGCAGTTCGCCAGGGAGCAGGGACCGAACATTTTAGGCCTCCCCGTTGCTCAGGCCCAAGACTCCTTCGCCGCCCATGTCCAGGATCGGCCCTGCGCGTCGACCCCCTTCCTCACAGCCCTGGAGATGTTGGCGGGGAATCCCCTGCTTTCTCCCCCTCCGGAGCCCTGCTCGGTCCCCATGGTCGGGATCCTTCAGGCGAATGAGCCGGAGGCGATCAGAAAAGAATTGGAAGACTTCATCGGCCAAAGGTACGACACCATCAAAATCAAGGTGGGCTTCGATGTGGATAAGGATATCGAGAAAGTGACTCTTGCCCAAAGGATCATTCGAGGCAGGGCTCAGGTCCGGGCCGATGCCAACCAAGGCTACATTTTTGCCCAGGCCAAGAAGTTCGTACAGAGCCTTGATCCCGGGGGCATTGAATTCCTGGAGCAGCCCTTCAAAGAAGATGCATGGGAGGCGATGGTGGAACTGGCCGGCATCTCCCCCCTCCCTCTGGGGCTGGACGAATCCATCTACGGGATGGCTGCCGTGGAAAAAGCCAAAAAACTCGGATGCGCCCGGTTCGTCAAATTCAAAATCATGAAGATGGGCAGCGCGGAAGCTTTGACCAGGGCGATCGATGCTTCCCGTGAATTCGGCCTGGAAGTCATCCTGGGAAACGGCGCCGCCGGGGAGATCAGCTGCTANNCAGGAAGCCCTGGTGGCGGCAAGAATGAAAACCCGCACCGGGGAGATGAACGGGTTTTTGAAACAGAAAGAATCCATCCTGGCTGATGGGCTGAAAACCGAAGGAGGAAAAATCCTTCTACGCCCCGGTTATCGCCTTCGGCTGGACCCCCGGAAAGTCGAGAAGTTCGCTGCCGACCAGTTGATCCTGGGATGAAGAGGGTCGTTCCGGGGGAGCGCCTGCCCAAGGTTGGCCCCGCCGGGGTCGGCTTCTCGGTTGCCCGTTAAACAAAAAAAGGGCACCGGGCAACCGGCAACTGGTTTTTTCGCATTTACAGGTTGGGTTGGACTTTGTCGCCGAATCGAGCTAGAATAGGCTATGATTTGGCTGAGATACCAATTTTTCCCGAAGTTATCCGCAATCCTGGCGGTAGTATTTTCTCTTTCGATTCTTTTCCCCCCTCTTCCAGCCTCTGCCATGACCATCCAGGAAGAGCGCGAGCTGGGAGAAAAAGTCCTTCAGGAAGTCGTCAAGATCTGGCCCATGGTTCAGGACCCCGCTCCCAAGGAATATGTGACCCGAATCGGAAAAAGGGTTCTGGCCACCATGGAGACGCAGCCTTTTGATTATGAGTTTTATGTACTGAATTCGACGGAAATCAACGCTTTTGCAGTCCCCGGCGGGAAAGTCTTTATAAACAGCGGCCTGATTACCACGGTGGAAAACGAAGATGAGCTTGCGGGGGTCATGGCCCACGAAATCGGGCACGTGGTGGCCCGGCATGTTGCCCGCCAGTCGGAGCAGGGCACGAAACTGGCGCTGGCCACCCTGGGAGCCCTGCTCGCGGGGATACTCCTGGGGCCCCAGGCAGCCGCAGCCATCGGGATCACAGGCCAAGCCGCCGCGACCACGGCCATGCTGAAATACAGCCGGGAAAACGAAGAGGAAGCCGATTACCTGGGAATGAAATTCATGGAACGGGCGGGTTATGATCCGAAGGCCATGGTGACCATGATGAAGAAATTGCGCCGGGCCTCCGGTCCCGCAGGGAGTTCTCCCCCCGCCTACCTGCTGACCCACCCGGCCGTCGAACAGAGGATGGGGAATCTGGAAGTGCAGATGATGAACCTGCCTTCGGTGGAGCGCAATCGCCTTCCCGAGGGGAATATGAAGCGGATACAGACCAAGCTGGTGGCTGAAGAAAAAGACGCTGCCCGCTCGGTGGCCTTTTTCGAGAACTGCCAAAAACGTCAACCAGACGATGCGGAATGTTTCCTGGGCCTGGGCCTGGGACAGAGGAGGATGGGGGCGCTGGATCGATCCGTAGAAAGCCTGTCTAAGGCAGCCTCCCTTTCGCCGCAGGATCCGGAAATCTTGCGTGAACTGGGGGCCGCTTATTTCCTCTCGGGCAATCTTCCGGAAGCCCAGAAATACATGGAGCAGGCCTCCTCGCTTTCTCCTGCCGATGCCAAAGCCCAATTCTACCTGGGAAGGGTTTACTTGGAGCAGAAAAAGGTGGATGAGGCCCTCCAGGCCCTCTTAAAAGCCAATAAGCTACAACCCGAATGGGGAGAGAATTATTATCACCTGGGAATGGCCTATGGCGCCAAAGGAATGCTGGGCCCCGCTTACCGGAGCCTGGGTTATTATTACAAGTTGACCGGAGACCGCAAAACCGCCCTCGCCCAATTCCAAAGGGCCCTGCCTTACTTCACCGATCCCTCTTCGGAAAGGGCCGGCCTTCAAAAAGAAATCCAGGAACTGACGCCTAAAAAACAGGGCCCCGATTGGAATCGATCCAAGGGCCCCCAACGCCGCTTCCTTCTGTTCTAGTATTCCAGAAGACCGAGCCCGGGGACCCGCAAAAGCCCCCCGGGTCAGTCCAGCTCAGACACCAGACCCAGACATCAGACTTCTTTTTTCGCGTAATTCCTGCTCGTTTTCCAGTCGGGTCTAGGGTCTGAAGTCTGTTGTCTGGCCTCCGAATGCTCCCCGGCCCAATAAGACCTAGGAATTACGCCGTAAGCGTGATAAAATGTTTTTTAATCCCGCCTGCGGTTTTGCTTTCAGGGAAGCTCTCCTCTGGGAATCCTTTCATGAATCCCCCAGTGGTGAACAGTAGGCCTTCCAAGGAAATTTCCTTTTAGGGGGATCGGTTTTTTTCCATGACCACAAATATCCGAAATTTCAGCATCATCGCTCATATCGATCATGGCAAATCCACTCTGGCGGACCGGTTGATCCAGTATACGGGAATGGTGGATGAAAGGAATTTCCGGGACCAGATCCTCGACAACATGGATATCGAGAGGGAGCGGGGGATCACCATCAAGAGCCAGGCCGTCACTCTCCCCTACCCTGCCAAGGACGGGAAAGAGTACCTTCTGAACCTGATCGACACCCCGGGGCATGTGGATTTTTCCTACGAAGTCTCCCGCGCGCTGGCTTCCTGCGAAGGCGTCCTTCTGCTCATCGATGCGGCCCAAGGAGTCCAGGCCCAGACCATCGCCAACCTTTACCTGGCCATGGAAAACAACCTGGAGATCATCCCGGTCATCAATAAGATCGATCTTCCCACCGCCGATGTGGAGCGGGTCCTGGAACAAATCGAAACGGAATTAGGGTTGGACCCGGCGTCTCACCTTCGATGCTCGGCCAAAGAGGGAATCGGGATCGAAGAGATCCTGGAAGCCATCGTCCAAAAAATCCCTCCGCCCAAAGGATCGCCGGACTCTCCCCTGGCGGCATTGATCTTCGACGCCCAGTACGACTCCTTCCGGGGCACCATCGTCCACTGCCGGGTCTTTGAAGGAACGGTGAGGAAAGGGGATACGATCCGGTTTATCTCCAACCAGGCCGCCTATCAGGTGGAGGAGGTGGGCCGCTTTTCTCTGCGCCGGGAACGGATGGAGCAGCTGGTCGCGGGAGAGGTAGGGTACATCACTGCCGGCATTAAGACCCTCTCCGACGTTCGTATCGGCGACACCCTCACCCTCGACAGTCGCCCCTGCGAACAGCCCCTTCCCGGGTTCAAGGACATCAAACCGGTGGTCTTCTCTTCGATCTATCCCATCGCCTCGGACGACTACGAAGACCTCTCCGTGGGCCTGGAAAAATACAAGCTCAACGATGCGGCTTTCACCTACCAGAAGGACTCTTCCGTGGCCCTGGGGCAGGGATTCCGCTGCGGCTTTCTCGGTCTCCTCCATTTGGAAATCGTTCAGGAGAGGCTGGAGCGGGAATACAACCTCTCCATTATCCTTTCCGTCCCCAGCGTCCGTTACCGGTTTACCATGAAAGACGAAAGCATAGTTTATGTGGACAACCCCGCTCACTATCCGGACCGCACTTCCATCCTTAAAGCCGAAGAGCCTTACATCCGGGCCACGATGATCTTGCCGGATAAGTACCTGGGGGGAGTCATGAAGCTCTGCACCGACCGCCGGGGCGTTAACTCCAGGATGAACTACCTGGGACCCAAGCGGGCAGAATTAATTTATGAATTGCCCCTCGGCGAGGTTATTTACGATTTCTACGACCGATTCAAATCTTTGACTCAAGGATACGGCTCTTTCGATTATGACCTGCTCGATTACCGTGAAAGCGAGCTTGTTCTTCTGGACCTTCTGGTCAACGGAGATAAAGTGGACGCCCTTTCCCAGATCCTCCACCGGGACCACGCCAGGCCTCGAGCACTCCAGGCCTGTGAAAGGCTGAAGGAAGAGATCCCCCGCCAAGCCTTCCGGGTAGCCATCCAAGGGGCTATCGGCAGCGAGATCATCGCCCGGACCACCATCTCTCCCTACCGGAAGGATGTGACCGCAAAGTGCTACGGCGGGGATATCACCCGGAAGAGAAAGCTTCTGGAGAAGCAGAAAGAAGGAAAGAAGCGGATGAAGATGATCGGTTCAGTGACCATCCCCCAGAGCGCATTCCTCGCCGTTCTGAAGTCGGATTCAGACTAACCGTTTCGGGTTTCAGGTTTCGAGTTTCGGGTAAAAAAAAGTGCTGCTCCTGAGTTGGGAGCCAGTATTCTTTAGTTTAACTATTTTATAAACCTTGGTATATTAACTTTTTAAAATAATTTATATTTAAAAACATTATTTAAAGTTAGTTGAGGCTTGAAACTCGAAACCCAAAACCCGAGATTCGAAATATGGTTATAGTCCTTCAGCCTCCCGTGGCAATCCGCAATCCCCAATCCGAAATTGGCAATCGAAGACTCCCTGGCCTTTATATCCATATTCCCTTCTGCCGCACCAAATGCCCTTACTGTAACTTCTATTCGCAAACCGACTTGACCGTCGTCCCCGAATTCATCGAAGCCCTGGGAAAAGAGATGAAGATGGCCTCCCAGGGTTTTGACGGCCCCTTCGACACAGTTTATATCGGAGGGGGAACACCCTCGGTCTTGAGCCCCGAGCAAATAGAAAAGATCCTTGCGGGGATCCAAAAGTTCTACCGTTTGGCTCCAGAGACGGAATTTACCCTGGAGGCCAATCCTGCTGATGTAGACCTCCTTTTCCTGCACTCGCTAAGAGATTTGGGAATTACCCGTCTCAACCTTGGTGTCCAGTCTTTTGACCCCCAAAGCCTCACCTTTTTGTCCAGGAGGCACACGGACCGACAGGCGGTCGAAGCGGTACACGCTTCCCGGAAAGCCGGTTTTGACCACCTCGGATTGGACCTCATTTACGGCATGCCAGGCCAAACCATGGAATCATGGCTGGATACCCTGGACCGGGCGACGGCCTTATCGCCGGAGCACTTGTCCTGCTACCAGCTCACCTTCGAAGAGGAAACCGCCATGGGGAAATCCTGCCGCCGGGGTGACTTCTCTCCTCCAGGGGAAGATGATCTCTTCCGATTCTTCATGGTTACATCGGAACGACTCGGCAATGCCGGTTTCATCCACTATGAAGTCTCCAATTTTGCGCGGGGGGTTCTGTACGCCTCCCGTCATAACCAGAAATACTGGGACCATACCCCTTATCTGGGGCTGGGCCCGTCCGCCCACTCTTTCTCCGGCTCAACCCGGTGGTGGAATACCCGCTCTCTGACTACCTACCTTGCCCGCCTCAAATCCGGAATTCTTCCTGTAGAAGAAAAGGAGAACCTTACCGGGGAGCAGCTTCGGCTGGAAGCTTGGTCTCTGGGGCTTCGAACCTCAAAAGGGATCGATATGGAAGACTTTTCAGCGCGGTACGGGGGCGCCCCTTTCTCCCCGAGCTCAGAGGTTATGGCCAGGCTCCAGAAAGAGGGTCTTCTGACCGTCCAAGACGGCCGCATCCGTCCTACCAGGGCGGGATTGGCGATCGCCGATACCCTGGCCCTGCTGTTGTAACCCATTCCCGCGCTCCTCCCGATCCTTCCGCCGGTGTGAAAAAACATAAGATACCACATGAAAATAATATTTTAATTCTTTGATTTTATTAATAAATATGAAC